>JAITRH010000122.1 GCA_031288495.1 Treponema sp.
GGAAAACTCTGGACAAGACCCGGTTCGCGGCCATTGCGGAGGACCTGCTGGGCATTACGCTCATTCCGGCGTACACCCCGCAGGCCAAGGGGCGTATTGAGCGGCTGTGGGGAACCCTCCAGGACCGTCTCCCCATCTGGCTGCGGCTTGAAGGCGTCTCCGGCATGGATGCCGCCAACGCCGCGCTCAATAGGGCGTATTCGATTGATCCCTGGAGAAATAATTTGAAGAAACCTGCGTTTTATATCCTCTATGGGGTAATCAACAACACACCCTGAAGTTACCCCCTGCAAAGGGGTGTCTGGGTACCCGTCAAACGTCCCGGTTCAAGATATCCAGAGGCTTTGGATATGCAGGAGGGTACGGCGGCATTGCGGGTGTATCCTTGGGCGGTTTTTCTCCCGGCGGTTTATCCTGGTATTCGGCTTAGGACACTTTCCGCGTGGGCCATAAGCCCCTCAGCCCGGGCGATCCGTTCCGCTGCTTGACAGGCTTGGTCGTAACCTGGACCGGGGCTGCAGCGAAGGGTGGTAAGGATTTTGAGGAAATGGCGCACCGAAAGCCCCCCGGTAAAACGGGCGCTCCCGGATGTAGGCAGGGTATGATTGATCCCGGCAGCATAATCCCCCAGGGCTTCTACCGCATGTTTCCCGATGAAGAGGGAACCGTAATTCCGCAACTGCGGAACCCAGCCTTCCGGCTCTGCCACATGCAGCTCCAGGTGTTCCGGGGCAATGGTGTTGGCAATACGGATCGCTTCTTCTTTGGATTGGTAGATGATAATGAGTCCCCCGCTATCCAGGGAAGCCCTGGCAATGGAAGCGGTGGGTAAACCAGAAAGCCTTATTTCCAGCCTTTGCAGCACTTCGTCCGCCAGGGTGGAGCTGGGGACAAGGACCCGGGCGCGGGCATCCGGATCATGTTCAGCCTGGGCCAGCATATCCGCGGCGATAAGATCGGCGGCTTCCTCGGCAATGATGAGTACGTCTGTGGGACCGGCCACCACGTCGATCCCCACCTCGCCGAACAGGAGCCGTTTCGCGGCAGCCACGTACTTGTTGCCGGGACCGACGATAACATCGACCCTCGGTACCGTCTGAGTACCAAGGGCCAAGGCAGCAATGGCCTGGGCGCCTCCCATGGCAAAAACCCGCCTTGCCCCGGCCAGATGAGCCGCGGCCATGATCCGGCTATCCGGGAGACCCTTTGCCAAGGGAGGAGAGCTGACAATGACCTCTTCTACTCCGGCAACGCACGCGGGGATGACCCCCATGAGCACGGTGGAGATCAGGGGAAAACGGCCTGCCGGAACATAGACAGCGGCTCTTTGTACCGGGATTACCCGTTGGCCCGTAAGTAGCCCGGGGGCTAGGGCATATTCAAAGTTGACGAGCTGGGCTTTCTGTTGCAGGGCGAAGCCACGGATATGGTCCGCAGCTCTTTCCAAGGCCGCAGCTAGTTCCGGTTCCGCCTGTTTGAACCGCTCCCCGGCCGCCCGTACTACCTCAGCAGGCAGCTCCAGCGTTTCCGGGCACCCTTTGTCAAATTGCAGGGAAAAACGCCGCACTGCCAGGTCTCCTTCCCGGCGTACCCCGGCAATTATCTCCTGTACGGTAGCCATAAGGGGCCGATCTTCCTGCTGCAGGGCAATCCCCTGCCAATAAGAATCAAATTCCGCGCTGCTCATACGGTTCATAGGTCCTCCCACGAGTTTTCAACGGTTCTTCCGACGGTTCTTCCGACCGATCTGTTCTGTGTACTGAGCTTAGGGCATCATGGAAGGGATAAGCAAAAACCTTCTTCCACAGTCTATCACTATACCACGGTACCCCTATCCGGGGGAATGTCCACAGGCCAATAAACCCGCGGCCCCTTGGTTTCCAGCCCCTTACCGTGTTGACCGTGATGGAGGTCCCACTCAACTAGCGTGTGGGGGACACACTCAACTAGGGTGCGGGAGGCACACACCTACCTATTTTATACTTCTTGGAGGGCCGAGCGGCACCCTAAACCCTGGGGAAGGTTTTTATGCCTTCCTCTTCAACGCCCTGTTAAGGGCCTTGGCAATAAGGCCGATGAGCTCGTCCGGGGTCGATGCCCCGGCAGCTAGTCCCACCACGGGGTAGGCGCGTATCTCTGGGGGAATATCGGCAACCCGCTCCACCAACCAGGCTTGTTTTCCCTGGGCTTCGGCAATGGCGAGGAGCCGCCGGGTATTGGCCGATTCCTTTCCGCCTGCGACGAGCAGGGCATCCACCTGGGGGCAGAGTTTACTTAAGGCGTGCTGCCGGTCCCTGGTGGCCTTACAGATGGTGTCGATTATTTCCAGATTGGGAAAATAGGCTTGAATCGCCTGGGCAATACCCAGGTATTCATCCGGGGCAATGGTAGTTTGTCCGAGGAGCGCGGTTTTGGCAGCAGGAGCGCTGCGGTAGAGGGTTTGTGCCCTTTCCTCGGCTTCTCCCGGATCCCCAACCACGAGGCAAGCCGGAGCATAACCCTGAATGCCGATCACTTCCCCATGGCACCGTTCCCCCGCAAGAAATATACGGTACCCCACCTCGGTGAGGGAACAGGCTTTCATCTGGCTTTTTTTGACGGTAGGGCAGGTAGCATCCACCAGACGGGCCCCCTTACAAGCCAGGGCGGTTTCCAGTTGCGGGGTGATCCCATGGGCCCTGATGATCACTACCGCAGACCTCAGATCCTCAGGCAGCTTAGCCTCATCCAGCACCTCCAGCCCCTGGCTACGGAACTGTTCCAGCACCTGAGGGTTATGAATCAAGGGGCCCAAGGTGTACACCCGGTGCACACCGGCAGCGGCCTTTAGCGCTTCCTCGGCCATTGTTACTGCCCGGCGTACCCCCATACAATACCCCAGGACTTCGGCCTTAATCAGTTTCATCCTTCTAATAGCACTTAGGCCTTAGACGTTACCGGTACCCCTAGGAGCTTTTTCTTGGTCCGTTTTTTTGCATGAATAGCCCACAAATTGACAAACCCTGAAGCAATGAAGATGGTAGAATAAACCCCTGAAATCATCCCTACCAAAAGGGCCAGGGCAAAATCCTTCATAGAACCGGTAGTAAAGATAAAGAGGGACAAGACCGCCAGCATGGTCGTGAGGGTGGTGATGATGGTACGGCTCAGGGTCTCGGTAAGGGCCCGGTTCAGGATCTCTTCAAAAGGAGCATCGGGATGGATGCGAAGGGTTTCCCGGATCCGGTCAAAAATAACAATCGTATCGTTTATCGAATACCCCAGAATGGTCAGAATCGCCGCAATGGTGGTGGTATTGAATTCCATCCGGGTCCAGGTAACAAAGGCCACGATGATGAGGGCATCATGGGCTATAGCCAGGACCGCACCAATGGCAAGCTGGGGCTTAAACCGTATGGACGCGTAAATCATGATTAAAAGGAGGGTCAAGGCCATGAGCAAACCCGCCTGATCGGTTAGCTGTTTAGAAAACCGGGAACCCACATAGTCCGCCCGGGTTACCGCCACCCCGCCGGCGCCGAACCGGGATTCCAAGGTACGGACGATTTTTTCCGCCGAAACCCCTTCACTCCCTTGGATTTCCTGGTCTTCCATACGGATCATGAAGCGCCGCTCAGCGCTTGCCCCCAGCACTTGTACAGACACCGTACCTAAGGGCGAAAGGGTTTCCCGGACATCCTCAATGGCAATCGGTTCTGCATCCGGGGGAAGATAGTGCACTACAAAGGGCTCCGCCCCAAGTTGCGGGTTCCCCTGGGCACTTTGCACCAACAGCCGGCTGGGGGTAGTACCGGGCGCCACGGCGATGGCATGTATGCCTTCTATACCGGAAAGCCCCCTTATCAGGGAATCCATGGTTCCGAAGGTACTAAAGGGGAACTCATGGGTTACCCCTTCAATACCTGAACCGGAAATCACAATATACAGGTTGTTCCGGTTAAAAGAAATTGCCGCGTTACCCCGGCCGTCATAGCTTACGTGAAACGCGGTAGGGGCAAACTGAATCTCCTGGAGCAGCCCCGCCTGGAAATCAACCCCCAGATTGAATCCCCCTTTTAGCACGTAGCCCACTAAGCCCAGGGCAATCAATATCCCTGAGCATATCATGGCAGGGACGAAATACTTAGAAAATGGTATGATCCGTTTCATTATTTGGTTCTCCAACTGAGGGAAAGCCGCTTGCTTCCCAGGACATCGGTATCAAAATCAAAGATAAACCGGGAAACAAAGAGGGCGGTAAACACCGAGGAAAACACCCCTATGGCAAGGCTTACGGCAAAACCCTGGATCGGCCCAGAACCCAATTGGGAAAGGAACAGGGCCGCGATAAAGGTGGTGATGTTGGAGTCCATGATGGCCCAAAAGGCCTTGTCGAATCCTGCATCAATGGCGGCTTTGCGGCTCTTCCCTAAACGCAGCTCCTCTTTCATCCGCTCGAACACAATCACATTCGCATCCACTGCCATACCGATGGTTAGGATAAATCCGGCAATACTCGGCAGGGTTAAGGTAAAGTTAAAGGCGGAAAGCACACTGAACATGAAATAAATATTCAAGATTTGGGCAACCACCGCATTAATACCCGCCCCTTTATAGTACATAAGCATGAAGATCATAACCGCCGTGAGGCCCCCCACAAGGGCATACAGACCCTGGCGTATCGTATCTTCTCCCAAGGATGCGCCGATGCTTTGCTGGGTAACCACTTCCAGTTCCACCGGCAGAGCCGCGGTTCTGAGGGTGAGGGCGATATTATTCGCCTCATCCGCGCTAAACCCGGTAAGCCGTACCGCATCCCTGATAGCGGTTTGGATAGTGGCCTGGGATTTCACGCGGTCATCCAGCACAATGGCCAAGGGTTTTCCCACATTGGTCGAGGTGAGTTTATAGAAGAGTTCCCCTCCCTCGGAATCCAGCATGAAGGTAACTTCAGGCTTGCCGTCCAGGTTATTGCGCTCCACCAGGGCGTTCTTGATATGGTTTCCATCAAGGCCCACTTCCTTTTTCACCGCGGTATAGCCGGTAAATTCATCCAGGCCGTACCGGTCTTTGGTGTACACTCCGAGGATACGCACATCCGAGGGCACAATAGTAGGATCCAGGAGATTACCCTGGCCGTCAAAGGTTGTGGTGGGATGCGCCGTATAATAGCTGTTAAAGGTCGCGGCTGCTTCGGTATCCACCAAATGGAAGGCAAGCCCTCCCTTACCCATGATGATGGAATTGATCCGTTCAGGATCAGTGGTGCCGGGAATTTCCACGTAGATCCGGTCTGCTCCCTGGCGACGGATCACCGGCTCGGTGAGGCCGAAGCGGTCGATCCGGCTGTTGAGCACTTCCAAGGCCCGGTTTACCGCATCTTCCCGGTCATCATCGTTTAAATTCCGGCCAAGCCGCTCTTTCAGGGCGTCCATATCCGCCTGTAATACGATGCTGAGCCCCCCTGAAAGATCCAGCCCCAGTTGAACCGCATTTTTCTGGAGGTCCTTGAGGTTAAATATTTTTTCCCGGTAATTACTTTCAATCACCTCCAGGGCTTCGCGTCTGCTGGAAAACGTAGAAAGCACTGCCCCGGCATCCCATTGAGGGGGCGCCGGGAGTTTTGCGTCCCGCTGGATCTGCCTGGCCGCGGAAACCACCGGGGACAAACTTTCCGGTATATCCCCGCCGGCCTGGGCTGTCTCGATAAGCTGCTGCAAATCCGCCTGAGCCGTCTGGGAAGCATAGATCTTAATCTGCTCCCGGGAACTCAATGCCTGGGCTTTATCTTCCTTGGGCACTATATAGTACCAGCGTATGGTAGGATACAAGAAAACAAAACATATCACCACTGTTACCAGAATGATGATAAACCGATACCTTTTACTCATAGCTTCGCTCCACTATTCTTCTTTTGCACCGGAATTGCACCGAAACCCCGCTCACTTACGAAAAAGACTGAACTTAGGTTTCGATACTTCCGCTGCTTCGTCCTTCTTTTCTGCCCCTTCTTCTTTCTTTTCTTCCAGCTTTTCGTTCTTATCTTCTTTTGTGGAGGCTTCGACTCCGGCAATCGCGCTACGGCTGAATTCGATCTTGGTATCATCGTCAACTTTAACGATGACCGAATGCTCCTTAACGCTTTGGATCACCCCATGAATTCCCCCGATGGTGGTGATCTTGTCTCCTTTTTTAAGGGTGCTCAGCATCTGCTGGGTTTCTTTCTGCTTTTTGTTCTGAGGGCGAATAATAAGAAAGTAAAAAATAGCAATAATCATGGCAAAGGGTACGAGGGTAGAAATAAACGACCCCGGCCCGGCCCCCGCGGCAGCGGCGTCAGGCGCTCCTAAGAGCGGTGACAATACAAATGACATCATACGCATGGTTTCCTTTTAGTCCAAAAGATACTTTTAAAATCCCCGTCTTTTCAAAATCCCTGGGATTTTGAAAAGACATGATTGATAAGATTAGCATAGAGGGATCAGGAATATCAAGTACCCTCTTGGCGCGGATAAACGCATGGAAACCTTGGGGAACATGCAGGTGAGGGCCCGCGCCTTGTTCTTGAGAAGAACGGTAAAGTCCTGCAAAAAGGGGGATTATGTTCCAGGCCGGAATCCGGGAACAACCCCTTTGTTCCCCTGAATGCCCGTGATGCTCTTGACGTATTATTGGGGGGGCTGGGCCACCGAGCTCCAGAAGGCTGGGTGAACTAGCCCCAAGGGGTTGGGGCCAACTAGCAATAGGGGGCCTATGCCACCGAGCAAGGCGGTTCGCTATGAATGGACCACGGACAGGTACGGTTGTTTCTCCTTCCAGAACTTCACGTTTCAAGTCGTAACCGACAATCCGATTGCAAGAAAGAAAATCCTATGCTTATTCAGCGAATGGATAGGGTTCAAGGTGTACGCTGAGACGGAGGTTCAGGGAATCAGCAATAGCCGAAAAACCGGACATCTTCCGGAAGCGCCGAAGCGGTTACCCGGGAAGTATTATGGTGCGGATGACACAGAACCCGGTTCGGCGGTCCCCTAGGGAGGGGGTACAATTTTCCCTGACTAGTGACAGCGGACACTCAAGGCGTGTCAGGGTAAAGGCATAAAAATTGGTATTTCCTTACATACTAAGGGCTTAGATAAAACGGCAGACCACAGGTTCCGTTTGGTAATTCCTTATACACTATAATAAAGCAAATTCCACGCATTTATCCTAGTTTGCGGTAATTTTTACTTGTATAATGTAGAGAGATAGGTATAATAAGATTATGCCCCGGCCCAAAGGGAGTAGGTTCCCCCGTATAGTCATAACCGGTTTCACCATCTTTGCCGTCCTGGTAAGCCTTGGCCTTGCGGCGATGGAACCCCTGCGGACCGCGCAATACGCAACGGAAAAGGCCGGCTGCGGCGACGGAAGCCTGGACCGTTCTATCCCGTTCCCCCAAGAAGAACCGGTGCTGCTTACCATGGAAGACCCCCGGCTTATGCCCTGGCGAACGGGGGTGCAGCGGATTTTTATGCACGGTGAACCCCATAAAGGGGCGCTTGCTTTTTGTCAGTCCCCCGTGACGGCAGCTTTATCTATCCATAGGCTTGATGTTAAGCAGACTATCCTTCTTAAACTCCGCATTTGATTCCCGCCCTGATACATGGTAATTCCTCGTTTTGAACTTTCTTTGAAAACCGTAAGAAAAGGGTAAGGGTATGGAAAAATTATGGTATATTTTCTGGAGAGTATTTGCTATCTCGATACTTTTGACTATTATGGTAGGGATACTCATAGGCTTCATTTCCCGTTCAGTCGAAACGGCTTACCGGGTAGTACAGGGAGCCATTGTGGTGGGATTAGGTATGTGCGGCCTAATCGGATTTGTGGTTGTGCCGGTAGAACTGTTTTTTCAAGACCGGGCAAAAGGCGGAGGAACAGGAGATGCCATTGAGTGACATATTCGGGCAGGAACTCATCAAGCTGGACTTGGAAAGCAAAACCAAGGATGCGGTTTTTGCAGAGCTTATTGAAACCATCGCTTTACAGTACCCGGAATATGACCGGGATGAAATGCTCAAGGCGGTAATCTCCCGGGAAAACCGGATGAATACCGCGATCCTGGCCGGTATCGCGGTGCCTCACGGGTATTGCAATGTGGTGGGCGGTATAGTCGGCGCCATGGGTTTCTCCCGGGCTGGCATTGAGTACGGCAGCCTTAAGCCGGTTCACATAGTCGTGATGCTCCTTATGGACAACCTATCCCGGGAGTATCACCTGTGGGTTTTGAGCCGCCTTCTTGCGCTGCTTACGTCAAAATCCTTTGCAGCGATTCAGCCGGCGAAAAGTCTCCAGGCAGTACAGGACCTGCTGGATCATTTTTAGACGCCTCAAAGGGAATCGTCCAGGGGCAACGAATTAAGTAAGGGAAAAAAGGGGTCCCCCGATACCGAACTCATGCGGGCAATCGGCGGATAACGGTTCTTACCGGGCGGGCCCCATATTCCTACAGCCCGAGCCTGCCGCGGTCAAGGGGATCGGGAGGACTCCCGTAAGCGGAGGTTTCGAGAAAAGGCGTTACGCCCAAAAACCTTGGTTATGCGCATAAGCATCATGATAAAGGAATGTTATGGGTATGGTTATTAAAAGTACTATTAAAATGGCCGTCTTGATTGGGATACCCGCAATGCATGTACCGTGGCTCGGATATGCGGTCATGCAGCAAGACCGGGCCCTTCTCCTGCAGCCCCTTATGCAGGGTATCAGCTGGTCGGTGTTCCTGTACTGGAGCATCGGTATAAGAAAAATACCCATCCTTTATGAAAGTAATGAAAGGGGATTCTATATACGGAATATAAAAACCAACTTTTATGATCCTGATTTTATACCCTATAGTACCATAAAAACGGTTGCTATGACCCCTCAAGGGATCTCCTTGGAACTGCAGAAGGGGAAAGAAATAGCTTTACCGCGATTGGGAACCCATCAGTCTCTCATCTACGAGGATATACATACACGCCCATATACCGGAAAAGCATGAGGAATAAAAGCCATGGGCCATGCGGAACAAGCCGCCCTATCCCAGGGCTAAGCCTATCAGTTCCGTGGCAGCCTTGGAGTATATGCAGCGGTGCCCCACAAGGGGGATACCC
>JAITRH010000166.1 GCA_031288495.1 Treponema sp.
TATACGGACAGTTTCCTGTAGACAAAACCACCTTTTGTGGTTTCATCCCCCCACCTACGGGATGACCGCGCTTATCACCTCGCCGGGAGGTCCCTTATCGCCCGTCCTGGTCTGCCACCGCCCGAAGATATACAGGATTTTTCCCCGCTCGGAGGGAGAAAAACTCATAATATGGGGCGTCCGGGTTACGAGGAGGCTCGTCTTCAAGTCCTCGGGATTGGTAAGGGGAGTCTCCCTCACGTTCCAGAACAGCACCGCGCCGGCGGCATGTTCAGGCTTCGCCCGTTTCCCGCTCACCGAATCATGGATATGCAGGATAAGCTCAAAGGGGTTTTTACTGCGGACCGTAATGACCGGATGAGAATCCGGCGGCGGATGGTGGGTGGGCTTCCAGTCATGGACGGGGAGGCCCGCGGCCCGCCTGAGGTTGTCCGTCATCTTTTCGTTGTTCTGCAGATGGAAGCGGACAAAGCGCTTTATCTTGTCGAGAAACGTCGTTTTAAGCTCGTTCTTCGCCTGTATATCCAGGGGCGTATGAGCCGGGGTTTGGCATTTCTCGTGGAGCCCTTTGAGCCGGGTATGCAGGGTTTCAAGCTCCGTAAGCTGGTCTTCGGGCAGGCCCAATTCGGTGCGGTGCTCCTTGGACACGGCGATAAGATTGCCGCTCCAATCGATCATCTCCGCTTCTTTTTGGGGGATGTAGTACTCCATGGGTATCTCCTTGCACCTCCTGTATCGAGGGCTGTAAGGGTGATATAGAACGCTATAAAGCTCTTATAGCATCCTATGACCGGTGTATAGGGTTCTAAGAGGGAGCCATAGGGCCCTAAGAATGGGTTATAGGGCACTATGAACGGGTCATAGGGGTCTATAAGAACGGCATAGAACCCTATGACGGATGTATAGAATGCTCTGAGGGCTTCATAGAAGGGTATGAGGGACAAAGCCAGGGGACGGACCCTGAACGCGGTACAGGGGACAGGAAAACCCCTGCAAAAGAAGCGGGAAAACCCCGCATACTGCGGACCCTGCGGGAAAGGAGTAAACCGGTTTAGAGAGAAAAACTCACGGGGGGGGGGGGGGGGGGCTATATAGATTACAAGGACTTCATACATTAAAGAAAAGTATAGCACTATTTTTTAAAATGTCAAGGTATGTTACTATTTTTTTAAGAAACACCCCTAACGGTTTCTATTTCCTTATATAGCAAGGAATTCCCTAAAGAACAGGAGTTGCTGGAATAGCAAGGGGTCTTGGAATCTCCGCGCCTTATGGAGGAGCCTGCCATGCCCCGGGAGGCTTAAGGGCCCTGGAACGGGGCGTCCGCCTTTGTCCCTTTGGAACCAAGCCCGGGGTATAGGCGTAGACCTTCATCTGCCGGCGGGCTATGCTTGGGATAATGAACACGACATTTATCGAGTCTTGCCCCGGCGATGGGGGATCTGCCCCCGGGTACGGGTATAATTTTATCCCCCCTGCGTACCTTCCTCCGGGGGAAGATGAATATTACCTGCGGAACCGGCAATTAGAAGGCTTGTATCCACCTCCCGGCGGCTCCCTGCATGGGTCTTGCCGGCAGGATCAGTATCGTCCCGTAGGACCCGAAGAAATCCGGGTCCTTGAAGCCCAAGGCAATAGCTGTGCGGCCTGGCACGATGTATGGGTGCGGGATGGGTTTAATCCTTATTTGGTCAAACACTGTGTCTTTGCAGGCTATGTCCGTATCGGGTCCCTGGATGCGGGGTTTCTGCGCTACCATGATTATATGCTGCCCGTGGGAATCACCCACAGCCGTATCATTGCCTGTGACATTGGGGACCGCCCTGCCATCCACGATTGCCGGTATCTGTCCCATTACATTATCGGCGACGGGGTTATCCTGAGTTCAATCGATGAAATGGATACCACCAATCATGCTAAGTTCGGTGAGGGGATCCTCAAAGACGGGGAGGATGAAGGTATCCGGGTGTGGATCGATCCCTTAAACGAAGCAGGAGGGCGCAGCGTCCTTCCCTTTCTCAAGATGATCTGTGCGGATGCGTACCTGTGGACCGTGTACCGGGAAGATAGGGAGCTCATGGAGGCCTTTAAGGGAATAACCCAGAGTTCCGGAGATCCACGGCGGGGGTATTACGGGACCGTTGGTCACGGAACGGTTATCAAACATTGCCATACGATCAAAGATGTCCGGGTTGGGGATGGGGCCTACATCAAGGGGGCGAATAAACTTAAGAATATTTCGATCCAATCGGATCCCCGGGAACCGACCCAGATTGGCGAAGGGGTTGAACTGGTAAACGGTATCATCGGTTACGGGTGCCGGGTGTTTTACGGGTGCAAGGCGGTACGGTTTGTGCTGGGGAATAACTGCAATCTTAAATACGGCGCGCGCCTGATTCACGCAATTCTGGGGGATAATTCCACGGTCTCCTGTTGTGAAGTCCTCAATAACCTGGTCTTTCCCGCCCATGAACAGCACCACAACAACTCCTTCCTGATAGCCGCCATGATCCTGGGGCAGTCAAATATGGCTGCTGGAGCTACCGTGGGTTCTAACCACAACAGCCGGGGTAACGACGGTGAAATCATTGCGGGCCGGGGCTTTTGGCCGGGGCTTTCAAGCACCCTCAAACATAACAGCCGTTTTGCCAGTTACACCCTGATTGCCAAGGGGAATTATCCTGCAGAACTGCATATTCCCCTGCCCTTCAGCCTGATTACCCATAGTACGGGTACTACCCAGTTGGAAGTGATGCCCGGGTATTGGTGGATGTACAATATGTATGCGTTGGAACGGAACAGTTGGAAATGCCGGATCCGGGACAAACGGCAATACCCGGTACAGCATATCGAAACCGCATACCTCGCCCCGGATACGGTGGCGGAAATCATCCAGGGTTTGAAGCTCCTCCAAGGATGGGCCCGCGAGGCAGGCCAGGAGATCCCCGACCAGGCCTCCCTCGTGGTACAGAAACGAACCTTGGAACGTTCAAACCGGCCCGTTACGATTATCAAGCCTCGGCACGGGGTTAAGGCCTACCGGGAAATGCTCCTGTACTATGGGGTGAAAACCCTGATAGACTTTTTTGCCCTGCCTGAAGCAGGTCCTGATGGGGCGGATACGGAGCCCCGGGATTTTCTCCGGTTTCAAGGGGCTCACCCTGAGGCGGTCCCTTTGGCCTGGGTCAATCTAGGAGGGCAACTGGTGAGGGAAACCAAGGTTGATACCCTGCGGGAAGCTATCCGGGAAGGGAAACTGACTACCTGGGATCAGATACACGCCGTCTATGAGCGTTTTTGGCAGGAATACCCCCTGGACAAGGCCTTGAACGCCCTGGAGGTGCTCCGGTTTTTACAAACCCCCACGGAGAATGCGGCGGCCCCCGGGAGGATGATCACCGGGGAGCGCTGGAATGGCTTGCTTGATGAAGGAGGGAGGATCCGCCATTTCATTGAGGATCAGGTGTATAAAACCAAGCTCAAAGATTATCTCGATCCCTTTCGCAACAGCACCTACCGGAACCACGCGGAACGGGACGCCGTGCTTGGTCATGTTGATGCCAATCCCTTTGTGCAAGAGGTAAAGGCCGAGAGCCGGATCTTTTTTGCCCGTCTCGAGGCCGCCCGGCTTTGAGGACTGCGCCGCGGGAGAGCTTCGACCCTATCTGAGGCATAGAGGGATAATCCCATCATACCAGTGAAACACCGCCTATGGTGGTCCTGCAACAGGAGCTCGACCAAGAGAAAAAAGTCCGCCGGATGTGAGTCCGCCGGATGTGAGTCCGCAATTACGTACCGTAACCCGCATGTATCCGCATAAGAGGCCGTGCAGCCCTTGAGGTGGGAATACACAGCCCTTACGCCGGCCGATTCCCTGGGATACATCGGCGCATCGTATAATTATACATCAAACACAAAGAAAGCGGGAAGAAAAGTATAAGAAGCGTATAAACATACTTGATTGTTTTATCCGTTCCGGGTATCCTTTTCTCTTGATCCGGAAGCGCGGAAGGCTTCTCCCGATCAAAGAGCAAACGAGTAATGGAGTACTACGATGACAGTGCGGCGAAATACGGTACCGGCGCGGGGAGTAGGGGCTGAGGAAACCGGGGAGACGGCAATCAATACAGGGAAACTACCGGGACTCCCCCTCCTCATCCTGCTCCTGGGAGGCATGGCGCTTATAGGGACGCTGGCAGCTTTTGGGGTGATAAACCAATATATCCAGAGTGTGCTCATGTCCATCGGTATTAATATCATCTTTGCCTCGAGCCTCAACATCGTGAACGGATCCATGGGGGAGTTTTCTTGCGGTCATGCGGGATTTATGGCGGTAGGGGCGTATGTGTCTTCGGTGCTGTCCCTGATCTTATTCGCGGATAATAAATTTCTGGGGGCTCCCCTGGTTCCGCCCCAAACCGCGGTGTTTCTGTTTCCGGTGGTCATTATCATAGGGGGTATTATCGCGGCTTGTACGGGCCTCCTCGTGGCTATTCCTTCATTCAAAACCCGGGACGATTACTTGGCCATTATCACTATTGCGGCGAATTACATTATTATGACCCTCATTAATAACCTGGAAATCTTGGGGGCAAGCCGGGGGCTCATGGGGATGAAGGCTGCGGTGTTTGCCATGACCGATCTGCTTCCCCTGCCGTGGATGCTCCTGTGGATCATGGTTTTTGTGATCCTCTCCGTAGGGGCTATCCAGCGCCTCATGGGGTCGGTGCTGGGCAAGGGCATTGCGGCGATCCGGTACGATGAAATTTCCGCGGAGATCATGAGTGTGGATACCAACCGGATAAAGCTTCTCGCCTTCATGTTTTCATCGGGGCTTGCAGGGATTGCAGGGGGCCTTTTTGCCCACATCCTGGGCTTCATCAATCCCAGTTCCTTTAACATCATGAAATCCACCGAGGGGATGGTCATGGTTTACCTGGGAGGAATGGGCTCTCTCTCAGGGTCGGTGCTTTCCGCAGTGTTTTTCACGTTCCTGCTGGAACTCCTGCGGCCCCTGCAAATTCTCAAGTGGGTGTTTATTCCCCTGCTGCTGATTCTGCTCATGCAATTCAGGCCGGAAGGCATCTTGGGGCATCGGGAACTTTCGGATGGGTTTCCGCAGTGCAAGAGGTTTATTGGGGCTATGCTCAGAAAACCCCGGCCTTCCCCCACGCGGGAAAAGGGTACCTGAAAAGCAATGGTTTGCTTTATAATAAAAAAGCCTGTGGAGGGAAATATGGATAAGCATGTGGAAATAAAGAACCTGACCCACCGTTTCGGCGGTCTCCAGGCTCTGACGGATCTCAACCTCAGCCTCAAGAAAGGGGAGATAGCCGGTTTAATCGGTCCCAACGGGGCAGGGAAGACCACGGTCTTTAATCTGGTGAGCGGCTTCTATGTTCCCTCGGAGGGACATATCCTGGTCGCGGGGGTGCGGATCAACGCCAAAAAGCCCCATGAGATAGCGGCCATGAAGATCGGCCGGACCTTTCAGAACATCCGCCTGTGGAATGAAATGACCGTGCTGGATAATATCCGGATCGCTCAGCACTATCATCTGGGGTACACCGTAGCGGATGTTTTCTTTCGCACCAAGCGGTATCGGACCCGGGAAGCGGCGATCGCCAAAACCGCACGGGAACTGCTGCAGGTGTTCAAGCTGGCGGATCTCGCCGATGAATATCCGAAAAACCTGCCCTATGGCATCCAGCGCCGGGTAGAAATTGTACGGGCCCTGTCCCTGGAACCGGCCTTGCTCATGCTGGATGAACCTGCCGCAGGTCTCAGTACCGCAGACACCATCGAACTTATTGAGTATATCCAATGGATTCATGAGACCTTTAAGCTGACCATCTGGATGATCGAACACCAGATGGAGGTTATCATGAGTCTCTGTCAGAGCATCTCGGTGATTGATTTTGGCCGGGAAATAGCCTGGGGAACCCCGGAGCAGATCCGGGCCAATCCTGAGGTGATTAAAGCCTATCTGGGAGATGGGGCCATATAATGGTAAGCCGCTACAAGCGTCCGCTCAAGGAGATTGCCAAGGGGGGCTCATGCTGCTTGAAGTTAAAAACCTGAGGGCGGCCTATGGAAATATCGAAGCATTGCATGGTATTTCCTTTGCGATTGATAGGGGGGAGATCGTTACCCTCATAGGCGCTAATGGAGCGGGGAAGACCTCGACCCTCTTGAGCCTTGCCCGGCTTCCCCGGCCTGAAGCGCCTGTAGTTTCCGGGGGAGACATTGTGTATGAAGGGGCGAGTCTCCTTAAAACCGAAGCCCACATCCTTATTCAGAACAAGATGCTGGTGCTGGTTCCTGAGGGGCGGCATATTTTTGGGAACCTCTCGGTGGAGGAAAATCTGCAGATAGCCGCCTATCCGCACCGCCGGGATATTAACCGGGCGGTGATTACCGGAGAGATCCTTGAATTGGTATATACGCTGTTTCCCCGGCTCTATGAGCGGCGGAAACAGCGGGGAGAACTGTTAAGCGGCGGAGAACAGCAGATGTTGGCCGTAGGCAGGGCGCTCATGACAGGCAGTAAGGTGATCATGCTGGATGAACCTTCTATGGGGCTTGCCCCTAAGCTCATGTATGAGATGTTCCGGGCTTTAAAGCAGCTTAATTTTGTGAAACATATTACCATTTTGGTGGTGGAACAAAACGCCAAGGTTGCCCTGGATTTTGCGGGCCGGGGGTATGTGCTGAAAACCGGGGAGATCATTGCGGCAGGTTCTTCGGAAGAGCTCGCGGCCAACCGGGATGTGAAAAAGGCCTATCTGGGCGGTTAGGGAACCGGTATGTAAACGCGGCGTACCGGAGTTTACTACCTGCCCTATTTGCCGCGTTGGTACCCGCCTCCTGGATGGAGGATTTCTCCGCTATCCCACAGACCTTGCCATACATAGCTGCCGGTCCGGTCAGACCGGAATCTTTTGGGGGTAAAGCAATTACCTTTGGGGGTGGAAGCATTACCCCTAGGGGCGAAAGCATTACCCCTGGGGGTAAAAGAATTACCCTCGGGGGTGGAAGCGTTACCCCCGGGGGTGAAAGCATTACCCCCAGGGGTGAAAGTATTACCCCTGGGGGTGAAAGTATTACCCCTGAGGGTGAAAGTATTACCCCTGAGGGTGAAAGCGTTACCCTTGGGGGTGGAAGCGTTACCCCCGGGGAGCTTTCACGAGGAGGCAAGGCCTGCGCCGGTCTCGGGTTTCGATTCCCTTAATGGTACGGTCAAAACGGAAGCTCTTTTGTCATGCCTTTCATCATATTTGGCGTCTAAACAATGATAGGGATTAATGCTGAGGGCTGCCCTTTTACGGTACGGCCCTGTTTATT
>JAITRH010000190.1 GCA_031288495.1 Treponema sp.
ACCCAGGGGGAAACCCTTGAGGAATTTGAAGATATGCTGCGTTCTCTATACGAAGATATACAGGCAGGGGACTTTTCTTTTGTGCTTCATCATGGCACCTTGAAGACAGGGTGAAAAGAACAGCACTTATTCAAAAAAGTACCGCCCTTGGCGCAGTACTTGAGCGGCATGGAGCAAAACACGATGGGTAGGTAAAAAAGAAACCAACCCAGGACAGGCTGTTCCAAGACATACCGAAATCAAAGCAAGTACCCCGCGCTTAATGATCAACGCTTTTTTATAGCGCCCTCACCCGCCTTTTGGACTTCGCCAACCGTGGCTTTAACCCGGGTGGGCTATACCGTTCCGGGCTGCCGGAAAAGCCCCTAACCTAAGCCACGAGGGACCGCCAAACAGGAGCTGGCCCCACTTCACCCAGGCCCCCCATGGGACAGACTGCCTGAGCCCAGGCCCACTCCGTATAGGGACCCTTCCAGGCGCCGGAATCGTAGAGATAGACCCCGGCCCGGGAATTCTTGCTTTCGTAATACGCCCGGAAGGAAGCGCCCTCGGTTCCAAGGGACGTGTCGCTTTCAATGGCCACCTGGCCGCCTATTTTTATGGATACCAGGGCGTTGCCGTAAAACGCGCCCTCTCCCAGGGTTTTGACCCCTGCCGGCAGGAACAGAGCCGTCAGGTGGTTCTCTTCAAAGGCATAATCCGCTATGGATTCAAGGCCGCTTCCCAGGCTGAGGGTTTCCAGGGAACAGTTCTGAAAGGCCAATTTGCCGATGGATGTTACCCTATCCGGGATGACTATGGCGTCAAGCCAGTTCCCGGCAAAGGCCTTGCTCCCGATAAGCGCCAATTGCTTGGGCAGCAGGATATCCTGTAAAGAAGCGCCGGCAAAGGCCCCCTCCCCGATAGCCGTAACCGGTTTGCCCTCCAGTTCGTCGGGAATGGCCAGCACCGGGCCGTATTCGTTATATGCGAGGTATTTGGTAATGATCATCCCGCCGGTCCGGGGATCCGGGGCGTATACATAGGGAAGCCGGTTCGGATCGTCCTCCCACCACGCGTAGAGCCAGATATGCTCATAGCCTATGCTTATCTTGTCCTCCGCCTGCAGGGGGGTCTCGCTGCCGGAGCGCCGCCATCCCAGGAAATTCAGATTACCCTTTTTCAGATCTTCCGGTTTGGCAAGCACCACCGCCGTATCCCCGGGAAAATAGATCTTTGAATCCACCGGGGGAAAGCCCTGGGTATGGCCGTTGCCTTCATAATACACACGGTAAGACTCATCAGAAGGGCAGCCTGAGAAAAGGAGCCCCAGGAACAGCAGGCCCGCGCCTCAATAGAACGAAGCCGCGCTCCGGCGCCGCCTCGCCGCATCTTGTGTTGGTTTCCAAAGCATACAATTCATCCTTATGATAAACACTATACCACGGAATCATGCGTATGACCACTAAAAAAGAGAAGGTTGCTTCGGAATGCCCTGTCCCTATGAGCCCCAGAGCCCGGCAGCCCGGGGTACCGGTGGATTTTTGGTATGGGCATACCAAAAATCCCGATAAACGGCCCTGCTTTCGGTGTTTATAGGGTATAACAATGCCCATTCCTGAAGCAGCTTATACGGTTTTATGGGCAAAACGCAACAAACCCCGAGGAGGCGGGGATAGGCCAAACCTTCGATTCAGGGCAGGACACCTTATGCGCCTTAAAAAGATTCAAAGAGAGAGGGTTCTTGCACGGCCGGCCTGCGGGCCTTATGGGGGCTGGGAGGAACGCCGGTAAACCACTGTTTCCAGGTATGGAGCACCTGCAGGGCTTCCAGGGGACTTATCCTGTCCGGATCAAGGGAAACAAGCTGCTTAATCAATCGCAGTACGTTGCCCTCATCCGGTCCGGTATGAGGAGGCTCCTCCGGTAGCGCGGGAAGGGGTTTCAACGGCGCCTTAAGGGGCGGATCCTCTCCCCGGGGCAGGGCCTCTTGCAGGGCCTTACCGCTTTCTTCCAAGCGCACGAGGATACGGCTTGCCCGGCGGAGAACCCCTTCACCGAGGCCCGCAAGGCGGGCCACATGCAGCCCATAGGATTCTTCCGCAGGCCCTTCTTTGAGTTTTCGTAAGAAGATAATCTCCCCGCCCTGATTCAGCACTTCCATAGAACGGTTCGCCAGCCGTTTGTGGGATATGAGGGCCAGTTCATGAAAATGGGTGGCAAACAGGGTTCTGCATTTAATATGGTCCAGCAGTTCTTCGCTCACGGCCCAGGCAATGGCAAGGCCGTCATTGGTTCCGGTTCCTCGTCCCACCTCGTCCATGATCACCAAACTCCGCTCGGTGGCGGTATGCAGGATATAGGCCGTCTCGTTCATCTCCACAAGAAAGGTTGATTCCCCCCGGGCAAGGTTATCCGAAGCCCCTACCCGGCAGTAAATCCGATCCACCATGCCGATAAGGGCCTCCCGGGCGGGAACAAAACTGCCCATCTGAGCCATAATGGTAAGCACCGCCGCTTGCCGGAGATAGGTTGACTTACCCGCCATATTGGGCCCGGTGATCAGGGCAAAGGAAACCCCCTCCCCATCAAGCACTATATCATTGGGGATGAATTCTCCGTTGGGTATATGGGCTTCTACCACCGGGTGCCGGCCCTCAAGGATCCTAAGCCGGTTCTCCTCATCCACTACCGGCCGTACCCACCCCCGAATGGTTGCTGCCCGTGCCAGGGATTGGGCAAAGTCCAGTTCCGCGATGCGCCGCCCTGCAGCGGCTAAGACCCCTAAACAGGCTTTAGCCTTATCCCGTAATTCCAGGAAGAGCTTTTTCTCAAGCTCGATAACCTGCTCAGAGGCACCGTTAATAGCTGATTCCAGCTCTGCGAGCCGGTCGGTAGTGAACCGTTCTCCTCCCACAATACCCTGGCGCCGGATAAAATGGGGAGGCACCTTGGCAAGATGCGCCTTCGTAACCTCAAAGAAATACCCGATGAGGCGGTTGTACCGGATCTTGAGACTGGAAATCCCCGTGGTTTCCCGTTCTTCTTCCAGGTACTCCTCCAAAAGCTGGCGCCCGTCATCCCTGAGCCGGCACAGGGTATCCAGTTTCGGGCTGTACCCCTGACGGATAAGCTTGCCCTCGGTGAGCAGTATGGAAGGATCCTCCGTAAGTCCCGCTTCCAGCAGGTCCCGCAGTTCCATGAGCCGGGCAAATCCGGGAGCATCCAGGGAAGCCGCTTCCTCGGATTCAAAGGTAAAAGGCAGGTCATGGAAGGTCAGTTCTTCCTCCACCGCTCGTATAGCTTGAAACAGCGCCAGGGCGTTCTTAATGGCCAGCATATCCTTGCCGTGGGCCCGGTCCATGGCAAGGCGGGAACTGAGCCGTTCCAGGTCCGGGGTTCGCCCTAAAAACTCCCGGAAGGCCCCCAGGCGCCGCTGATCCCGGTATATGGCTTCCGCCATGTCCAGCCGTTTATTGATAAGCCCCACGTTCCGTAGCGGGTGCAGGAGCCGGCGTTTGAGCAGCCGCCGTCCCATGGGGGTCCGGGTCTCATCCAACACCTCAAAGAGGGAAAACCGGACATCCCCATCCCGGACATTTCTGAGGAGCTCCAAATTACGCTGGGTGGATTCATCGATCCCCACATATTCCGTATCCCGGTATACCCGGAGGGCCCGTACATGAGGGATAAGGGTTTTGGCGGTATCATCCAGGTAATAGAGCAGGGCCCCGGCGGCGATGATTTCAGGCATCCCTTCAACCAATCCGAACCCTTTCAGATTGGATGTGCCGAACTGCTTTTCCAGCCGTTTTCGGCTCCGCTCCCGATCAAAGAGCCAATCTGCCCAGCGGTTCACCACTAAGCCGGTTCTATCCGCCACGGCCCCTTCAATAGCGCCATCCTCTTCAAGGAGGGACTCCTGGAGGATCAGCTCTTTTATCTGGAGCCGTTCCAGTTCCTGACGGAGCTGCTCTGCTCCCTCCTCCAGGGGAAATGCGGTAACATGAAAATCTCCGGTAGACAGGTCTATATAGGCAAAGGAAAGTTCGTTTTTTTCGGTTACTGCAAGGCTCGCCAGGTAGTTGGGGCTCCCCTTATCCAGGTAATCCTCTTCCACCGTGGTGCCTGGGGTGATGACTTCCACCACCTGCCGGTCAATCAAGGCTTTTCCCCTGGCCGCTTCCGCGACTTGTTCGCAAATCGCTATTTTTTTCCCGAGTTTTAAGAGCCGGGCAATATAGGAGCGCGCCGCATGATAGGGAATGCCGCACATCGGAAGCCCATTGCGGCTGGTGAGGGTGAGATTAAGCAACGTGGAAACTTCGAGAGCGTCATCGGAAAACATTTCATAAAAGTCGCCAAGGCGAAAAAAGAGCACCTCTCCCTGATGTTCCCCTTTGATTCGCCTGTATTGCTCCAGCATTGGACTGGTTTGGACAGAACTGATAGCTCCTCCTTGTGAGGACTCGGGATTATCCCTACCGGCCCTCCGCGGTGTTACCGGCCTACCTTAGAACGCAGGCTTTGAATGAGTTTATCCGTAATATCCACGGTTGGACTGTACCAGAGGATGCCGGTATTCTCTTTTAAATTGAGCACCATGCTGTACCCTTCGCTTTCGGCAATAAGGCGGATCTCATTGTTGACCTGATTCAAGAAGGCCCCCGATTGGGTAAGTTTATTCTTTTGCTCCTCTAATTCAGCGGTTTTTATTTTATAATACTCCCGCAGGTATTCCGATTTCCGGTATACCTCATGCTCAAAACGAAGGGCCTGTTCCCGATCCCCCCTGTTTTCCGCGTTCAACTGGGAATTCTTCAAGTCCTGAATTTCCCGGCTCATCCGGTCAATTTCAGCCTGAACCTGGGCGCTGCGCTCCTCCCAATCCCGGACCGCCCGGGAATCCCGGAAAAATGCCATGTAGACCTGGGAAAGATCCACCACCGCAAAACGGGTGAGCTGTTGTGCATCAAGCTGCACGGCTAAACCGAAGAGGAATAAACCAAGCCCCCATTTTTGTATTTGTTCCCTGCTTTTCATTTTTCTCCCGCCCTTGTATTCCTATATAATCCCTTAATAGGTGGACAACACAAAAGAAATCACGAAATCCAAGCCCCCAATGCCCCCCTCCTGCCACTGAGGGGTTCCATCAACCACTTTGAACCGTTTGGCAAAACTCAGCCTAAAGGGAAACTGCGGTATGGTAAACCGCAGCCCTGAACCAAGGCTAAAGCGCATATCCTCGACCATCCACCGGTTAAACAATGCCCAGGGGGTTTCTTTAACCACCGCCGCATCGAAAAACAGCAAGTCCCAGGCCAGGATCCCGGGAACCAAGGGAAGCCTCAGTTCCGCCCAATTTTCCCACAGGGCCAGCCCTTTATTGTAATATTCGCTGCTCCAACCCCGGCCGGTGAACATACCGTCTACCGCGAGCATATTGACCGTTTCGATGGGCAAATCATCCCGGAAGGGCTGGGGGAATATGAAGGAAAGCCCCGAATGAACACCGAATACGATTTTGAACGCCCAGGTCTCCCCCACAGGGAGGTTCAACAGGGTATGAAAATACTCTGCCTTGGTATCGGATTTGACATAGTGTTCCAGTTCAACCGGGAAGATCCCGTAGTAGCCAAGACGCTGAACCCCATAATACCCTTTGGAAGGATCATAATAAATATCCCGCTGATCCAAGGAGACGCTGAACGACAGGGAATTGGCCGGAGTCCACAGGTTATTCCGGTTCCGTATGGTCGGATCAAAGGGCCGGTACACCTGGGAATCGTAGGAATTAAAAATAAACCCCGTACGGACCCCTCCTCCAATCCCAAGGTTACCCAAGAAGGTGCTAAAACGGTATCCCGAGGAAAAGCCCAGGGAGATGCGCCACTGATCGTAGTACATGAGAAATTCATTGGGAGGAATCTTACTGGCATTGGAATACTCCCCATAGGAGGTAAATCCATCGGGGTAGGCATAGGTTTCATCCCCGTTGAAATAGGGAGCCATCATATCCATAGCCGCCCGCCGGCGGCTATGCTGGGTGGTAAGATCAAAGCTGCCGGATAGGGGAAGCCCGAAGAGCCATCGATGAGTGTATCCAAGGCCGATACTCTGGGTCTCAGGGGACGCGTTGAGTTCGGCGCTGACCATGTTTCCATACCCAAGGAAGTTACGGTCGTTCCATTTGAACAGCAGGGACACGGGGAACTGGTCGGGATCCGAGGTTCCTGAAAAGGTCAGCCCCAACTGCAGATCCGTGGTGGGCTGTTCTTCCACGGTAAAAACCAGGTCCATCAGGTTGTCGGTGCTTCCCGGGGATGGTTCAGGAGCCACCACAGAAAAGTATTGCAGATTATAGAGGTTGCGTACTCCCTCTATGACCTTGGTCTTGGAAAAAACATCCCCGCTTTCCAGGGGAATCTCCCTGAGTATGACCTGAGTCTTGGTTTTTTTGTTGCCCTTGATGAGGATATTTTCAATATGCGCCCGGCCCTGTTCCACAATGGTGATTTGGTAGATGATGACCCCTTTCTCGGTATCCCGCAGTTCTTCCCGGCTTATGGTGTTAAAGATGTAGCCGTTTTCATAATAGAGATCCGCCACCCGCTGGAGATCCGCCTCCACCCGCCGGGCATTGACCACGGTTCCCGGCTTAGAAGAGATCTGGTCGGCTAATTGCTCGGTGGTCATAATCTGGTTTCCCGTAAAGCGCACCCCCCCGAAGGTGTATATCTTTCCCTCATAGATGCTGAAGGTAATGGTCATCAGGGTATTGCCCTTTTCGTCTTTTCTGGCAGTCTGGACCACATCGGTAACCGCCGCGTCAATATACCCCCGGTCGTGGTAGTACTGGGTGATGGTATTCCGGTCGGCTATGAGTTTTGCTTCCTGAAAGGCGCCGTCGTTTAGGAGGCCCTTGATCTTTAAGGAAAGCTGGCCCCGGAGGGTCCTGGTTGAAAAAATCCCATTCCCTTCAAAGAGCAAGGCCTCAAGGGCTACCCGCTCCCCTTCCTCAATAAAAAAGTTCACTATAAGGGAGGCGTCCTTGTCTGTCTGGGTTTCAGAACGGACCTTGATATCCGGGAACCCTTTTTCCAGGTATTTATTGATCAGGGCTCTTTCATCTGCCTGCAGCTTGATCTGATTAACCACCTCGTGCACTTTTAAGGAAATTGTCTCCCGTAATTCGCTGCGCCGCAGATGATTATTCCCAAAGAACTGGATCTTGGATACGATGGGCCGTTCGGTAACGGTAAGCCGGATGATAAGCTCCGAGCCGGAACTATTGGCAGGTACCGCGCTGGGGGTGATAAGCTCAAAATATTCAAGCGCATAGAGGCGTCCCTGAAGTTCCCAGAAGAGATCGTCGGTAAAGAGCTGACCCTTGTAGGATTCCACGATCCCTTCCAGTTCAGCGGCACTGACATGTTTAAGACCGGTAAACATAATATCTTTGATAGGCTTTCCCTGATACCATTCAACCGATTCCTGGGACCATCCGGGAAAAATAAGGATCCCCCACAAAACCACTATCGCCCCTATGCGCATGTATACTCCTTATGTATTATACCTGAAAACCAAGCCGGGATTAAACCCACCTGCGGGGCGCTTCATGGAGCGCCCCGCAGGTGGGCGGAGAGCGGCCTCCACACTCCCAATCGTAGGGTATAAAACCCGCAGATTCTCACGAGGATACACCCATAGAAACCTTCCGGGGCTTTGGGAAGCCTCCCGGTACCCCGGAGGGGCATACTGGTCCGGCTCGTTCCACGGGAACCGCCCCCGGCGAGGGACACCCCTCCTATGCTCCTTAACCCTTACTTAAACAAATCACCTAAGGAAAACACCGAACGCCGCCAGGTCAAGGTACAGGAAACATCATTGACAAACATGGTTTCCAGATGCCGGGGAACCAGATTCACCCGGATATCAAACAACGGGCCGTGTAATTCCATACCGATATCCGGTTCTATGGTATACCCGTTTATATTTAAGCTTCCCGGGCTAAAACTTTCCAGATCCCTTCGGTATTCATTGTACCGTAAGGAGGTGATGACCTGTAAAAACACATCGGGTCCGATATATTTACCTAAGAAAACAGCGGTATTATCAATAGAGTTACCCAATACGCTGCTATTGGTATTATCTTGCCGCATGATGGACTGGGAGACTATATTCTGCAGGAACTGGGTACGGAACGAGAACATATCCAGGAACAGGAAATCCCGAATTTGCCGTTGAACGTGTCTGAATACCTGGGTCTGGGCGAGAATATCCGCCGTAGAGGCAAGAAAGGCGTACTGGACCTTATCACTGCCTTCTGTAGGGGCGCCTACCATAGTCTGGCCAAGCATGGAGAAGATTTCTATCTGAGAAAGGGGTGGGCTGGATTCAAACCGGGCGGTGAAGGACTGTAGCGGGGCGTTATCGACTATCATGGAAATAGTTACCGGCCCTTCGCCGGTTTGGTCCCGGACTTCCGCCCGGGCGGAGATGGTGGGATCAAATTGTACTTCATTTTCATTAAACGAGAGGAGTCCTTCCCTCAGGTAGAAACTCCGTTCAAAATAGAATATTTCTCCGCTCCGCAGGTTCACATCCCCGGTAAGGGCGTAGTGATTAGTGGCGGAATCGCTCGTGATATGGAGACTCGATCCCTGGTCTGCATAGGCCTGTAAAATGGGAAATTCCTTGGTAGGCCATATAAATTCCACCTTGCGGCCGGCATGTAAGGTGATATCCGTTACAATCGACGTGATGAAGGGGGTATTGAGTTCCCGCTCGCCGGATCCCGCGGCGAGTTTTTCCGGATTCAGGGTTATCTCCGTATCCTGGGCCGCCAGATCCCCGTGGATGGAAAACACAAAATCCTGCATGGACAGTTTGAGGGTTCCCCAGGTAGCGCCTTCAGCCACAATGCCCAGGCTGTTATAATCAAAGGGAATGGGGCTTTCCGAAGGAACCTGGATAGACAGGGTAAAGGTATTCGGGATCCACCGGGCAAACTGGAACCAGCCGGCCACCGTGCCCTGACCTGAACCCACTGCCGCCGGGATAGGGCCAAAGGACATCTCATTCCCCTGCAAAACAACGGTAATCGGAACAGGCCGGATATCCTGGGTTACATATTGGGGAACTTTAAGGCGGACGCTGTACCCCTGGGCAATCCCGAAAAAATCCGGATCCCCGAGGGAACCGGATACCTGTATCGACGCCGTTACAAATCCCCCGGAAAGGGTGATGATATGCTGAATTTCCGCAGGAATGAGGGCCCCCAAGGCGGCGAGATCCACGTATACATCCGGGGCCTGGGCATCAATGGTTTTGGCGCCGATGGTGCCCACCAGGGTTCCCCGAACAGGGGAGGGATGGGAAAGGCCGGCGTAAAAATCTCCCGTATCGGAGATCTGTACCCGGATCATATCCTGGGGGCCTCCTGAAAGGGATATAAGGGAATTGGTACGGGAAAAGATAAAGTCAAAAGGGGCATCCTCCTTAAACGTATTAAACCGCACCTGTTCCACATGGATCACCCCGGTAAAGGCATTGGCTACCGTTCCTAGGCGAAACCATGAATCCAGAGGCTTAAAATCAATGCCTACGGTAAAGGACATATCCACATCTCTCCCGGGAGCGCGCATCCGGATCTGCGCTTCCCCTGCCGCCCGTTGTTCCGGGAGGCTTATCTGGAAAAAGGGCATCTGGAGTTCCAGGTCTCTATACTGGATACCCACCGTCTTGAGGGTCATTGCCTCGGGGGTAATCGTTCCAGACCCGCTCATCTCGAGTGGGGTCTCCGCAATCACCGCGGAGAGGGAGTCCAGTCGGACCTCCCCGGAAAAAGACTCCATCGAATCCCAGGAAACCTGCAGGTCCCCGGAAGCCACTATAGTATAGGGATTGTTTACAAACCGCAGGAGCTGCATATTTGAACCGGAGAGGTACAAGCGCAGCCGTTTATCCTTGAACAAGGCTTCCAGATCGTACTGTTCTTCCCCCGTCTCGGTGCCCAGGCGCATGGTCCCGGAGATCTCGGAAAAATACCGGTTCCACCTCAGGGACAGGTTGCCGCTCAGGGCTCCCCGGCCGTCATCAAACAACAGCCCCGGGAAAGAGGCGCCCTCCGGATCCGCTCTGCCGGAGATTCGTAAGGCGGTTCGGGGAGCGAGGGGCGTGTTCACATCCGCCAGCTCCAGGTGATCCAGGTCGAAATACCAGAAGTCCGGGGTGTCGTACCGGAGGGAGCTCATCAGGCTGAGCCGGGCAAACTGTCCCTGGTAGGGAATGGGAATGTTTTCCGCTTCAATATACCCTGAATAGCCCCCAAAATCGGTCCTGTTGATATAGGCTTTGAAGCCGTATGAACCCTGCATGCTCAGGGAATGGCGATCCAAGATCATTCCTTCAAGGTAGTAGGGCCTGTCCTGATAGGACGCGTTCAGGGAGAAGGATACATCCTCGAGGCTCCTTAAGTCCGCATACCCGGATAGGATGATCGGATCTTCCGCAAACCGGATTTGTCCTTCCGTACATTCCACATGCCGGTTGGTGCCGGCTATGACTCCGGTAAAGACCGTTCCCTGGTCTGCGTAGGTAACCATAAAACGGGGGGCATGATAGGAGAAGCGCCCAAAATCAGTAGCCCCAAACACTTCGGTACTTACCCTGATACGGTCCATGGGATGAACCCCTCCTTGAGTACCGGATACCCCAGGGCGTACCATACCGGACACCTCGGGTATGGCTTTAAAAGGCCGGACCAGCGCGAGGATATCCGCAACAGAAAAGGAATCCAGGATCAGGTGTATCTCTCCATAGGAAGGCGCATAATCTAAAAAACCTTCCGCCGATACCAGGCCGTCAGGATAGGGCACCGCTGAAGGGGCTTCCGTTTCCCCTTCAGCGGCGGGGACCTCGAGCGCTTCGGTATCCCGGTTCCCCAAACCCTCAAGGGATAGGGAAAACTTAAGCCCCTGCTCTTCCAGCAGGACCGCGCCCTGTAAGGACGCAAGCGGTACCGCCCCAAAGGTAATCCCGGTTCCCTGAAACCCGATTTCCCGATTCCGGGTAAAGACCTGGATATCCCCTGCCACGGCATCGGCCCCAGAAAGGCTGAGATTGACCAGAGAGAGCGTCCCCTGGGGAGCAAAGGGGGTAAATCCGAGCTTCCCCTGATACCGCAGGCCCCCCTGGGGAAACTGCACGGATAGGGTCCTCACGGTGAGGCCGGTTCCGGTACCGCTGCCCTGTATGCTGAATGAACCCTTACCCATAGGCAGCAGAGCCGGGGGAATCTGGCCCACCAGGCTCAGGTCATAGCGTATTCCCCCGGTTTCCGGCGGGGTATCCAGCACAAAGGAAGCCTTCCCTGAGACGCCGAGGTCCAGCCACCGCTTATAGGCCTTCCAGGGACCTTCCAGCGCAAGGAGTTCTTGGGGAGAAAGGTTTTCGCACCCTAGGGCCCCGGAGATCCGGCCCGAGCGGAAATCATAGTCCGCGGCAAGGTCAAAGGGGGCTTGATCCGCCAACTTTTTAAGGACGAGCCCTTGTTCCGTCAAGGCCAGGGTAAAGGCTACCGGCCGGATCCGAAAGCGCCGCTCCCCGGAACCCGGTTCCAAGGAGCCGAGGGATCCTGAAATGGAACTCAGATGCAGATTGGCGCTGCCCTCCGTAAAATCCCCGGTAGCGGTTCCGGTAATCCGGCAGTCCATCTGGGCGGTGATAGGTTCGGGGAACAGGCTGCCCATCACCGCGGCGGCGTTCCAGTGACCCTGAAACCGGAGCAGCCCCTGGTCAAAGGAAGCCTCAAGCCCAAGCCCGTTCAAGGTATACCGCTCGGTTCCGGTGATAATCTCCCAGGACCCATTTCGTATCTTAAGCCGGACCTGCCGGTTCAGCATCTCCGCAAGGCTTACGGAGGCCGGGCCTTTGCCGGTGAAAGCGGAAAAAAACCCGAGTACATCCGCGTCCCGCTGCATATCTACGGAGATAAGCGGCCGATCCAGTTGTACCGACCGGATGGCCTGGGGAATACCCGCGCTCATAAGGGCGATGAGGGAATAGGAAACCCGGACCCGCGCAATGGTTAAGACCGGCGCTGAATCCGCTCCGTAGACGCGGATGTTTCGTATATCCAGGGTTCCCAAAAGGGAAGGCCCCCAGGTGTCGTACCGTATGTTCCGTCCCAGAACCGCTTCAAGACGGCTTATCAGGCTGTTCCTGAGTTCCATCATGCGGTTTTTCATAAGCTCCTGCAGGGGTTGCAAGAGCAGCGTGGTGATGACTACTAAAACCATAAAGACGAGAATTTCAATACTCCTGTGTACTATCCAGGAAAAGGGTATGCTTTTTTTATCTTTACCGGTTTCTTGATTCGAGGCTTCCGTCACGCGCTATCCTTCTATACCTATAGCCCTGCCTGAGACTATCGCTAGTTAAAGTATACGTAAAAGTATTCCTGCAAAGCTATTGTAAACCGGGGTATCTTGGGCTTTTTCAAAATACCGGACCGTGAAACCAGGGAACCGGAACGGCGTGAGGAACCGGTTTGCTTCCTTATTACAGGAGCTGCCTGCCCCTTACCATTCGATGGGACGCCAAAAAGGTCCACCGGGTCTTCCTTCCCCAATCCGCGTAATCCCCAGTGAAGGTTGGTTCGCAATCCGGGTATCGGTCCGGTGGGGTTTCCGCTCTTGGCCTCACCGCAGCGTATGGAGCTAACCATGAGCCGCCACAGTACCGGGATTCGGAAACCGGAGTGTAGAGCGGTTTTCCCGGGCTTACGAGGCGGGATATGGAGGGCGTATGCAGGGATAATCCCGGGGCATACCGGGATCACGGGATGCTGCGGGTCAAGGGTAGATTAGGGAGTGTCGCCGTTCAGTAGAAATGTCCCCTGCGTTCAATAGAAATATCCCCTTTTCGTAGAATAAGGCAGGAGGAAAAATGGCAAACAGACTACCGAACAGGAGCGAACGGTTCCGTGGCAAGATCATGGAAATGGTGAAGCAGGGGCAAAAGACCTTGAAAGCGGCCTCACTGGAATTGGGAATGAGTTACCGGCAGGCGAAGCGGGTCTGGAAGGCGGAGACGATGCATTAATCCACGGCAATACCGGGAAGCCGTCCAACCGACGGACCGATCCGGATTTTCACCTATTTTTGCCATCAAAGAAGGTTTTATCATTAAAATCTCATCTTTTGATTTATTGTCCATAGATTTAATAGTATATTTTTTCATAATTTTGTCAATCGTTTTATGAATTATTTGTCGCCGTTCAATAGAAATGTCCCCATTTCGTAGAATAAGCCGGGAGAAAAAATGGCAAACAGACTACCGAAAAGGAGCGAACGGTTCCGTGGCAAGATCATGGAAATGGTGAAGCAGGGGCAAAAGACCTTGAAGGCGGCCTCACTGGAAATGGGGATGAGTTACCGGCAGGCGAAGCGGGTCTACCGGCGTTATCTGGAAGGCGGAGACGATGCATTAATCCACAGCAATACAGGGATTCCGGTATTCCATACGTTTCTATCCACATCTTGAGTACGGTCATGGCTCCAAACATGGTCTCTTCCTCAAAAAACGGGGACCGCCGGGTCTTGGTTGCGTCATCGATCAGGGTGATAAGGCAGCAACGGCCGCTTCTCCCTTCAAACCAATCGTGATGACTGCCGTCGAATGGTACCAATTCCCCAAAATGTTCCCTCGCCGCCCGCCGGGA
>JAITRH010000225.1 GCA_031288495.1 Treponema sp.
GGGGCCGGGGCCTCCTAGCCCCAGAGGGCCTATGCCACCTAGCTCCGGCATGCGGGACCCTTTTCCCCGGTACAGGATAACGAAAAACCGCGGGGGTTCCTCAAAAAAATAGGGTTTCCCAAACGGTAGGTGCGGGAAACCCTCTAGGCTTGAGCGTATATACTAGGACCTTGTACAGGCGGCGCCTCAGACCTTACGCGCCGGCGCAGACCCTCCTAGGCATTGCTGTCGAAGACCGTACTCCCCAGGGAAGAGTCTTCCGGGCGTATAGAAGCCCGGTACCGGCTCAGGGCCTGCTGTTCCCGTTCCAGTTCAGGGAAGGTATAGACCGGGTTTCCCCCGGTATCAAGGCCTACCTCAGGAATCGAATAGGAACCCATCTCCTTGATCACCTGGTTCCGGGCGGCGCCGAGGTTCTTGGGCCGGCACTCGGGCCTGTCCGCCTTGATGTCGGTACCGGTAATCCCCTGGGGCTTTGACCATATAACCCCGTACCCTATCTTGCGCAGGTTCTCCTGTTTAATGGTTTCATTCTCTTGTTTGGTAAAGACGTACCGCAGACCCGGAATGAGCCAAAACAGCAGGGAAAAGATCAGGGGAACAAACCCTAAGCCCACCAGGATGAGCGGAAGGGGATTATCCACGAAGGCCCCTGATAAGGTATAGGTGATTTTGTACAGGTATGAAGCCGCATCGAATTGCCCTCGCGTGGTGATGAGGCCGGTACTCAGGGCATTGAACAGGAAATACCCTCCGAAGATCAGGTTTACCCCATTGATGACGCTGAACCACAGGTTCATCTTTTGCGAGTTGGAGGAGAAAGGCTTGAGCCGTTTTACGGGAGCAGAACCGCCGAAAGAACGATCCCGCCGGTCGGCCCTGAGGAGGAGGTCCTTGAACCGGTATACCAGGGTTCCCTCTTCGGTAACTTCGGGAAGTCCGCCGAATTCCACACAACAGGCGCTGAGGCCCTGCTCCGCTTCCGTTGGAGGGCGTCCGGTGAGGATCATGTATTCCGGGAGGGATATGACCCCCTGGTTGGCCTGGATATAGGCGATGAGGGCCTGCTTTTCCTGAGCGGTCCAATCCCCATTAGGGTCTCCGTCTCCGAAAACAAAGGAGAAGATCCCCTTGTACAGGGGTTTGCCTTTAGGCCGGGAGTTCCTTGCGGTATAGGAGGGCCCGTTAAAGGAACGGTCCATGGCCTTGGTTAATTCCGAGTAAAACCAGATCCGGATGATGAGGTCGAAGACGCTTCCCGCGAGGAACAAGCCGCCGCCGCCGCGGCTTTCCGAACGGCTATTCGAATTGGAGGAGTTGGAAGCCACTGAAACCGCCAAAGCAGCCAAGGCAATGAGCATGAAAAGGACAAAGTACCCTACCAGCATCACCATGATCCAGACCTTAAAGAGCACCGTACCCGCAATTTTCATGCCCTCAAGGACCTTGCCGGTGAATCGCCGAAGGCCCGCCCGGAAACCCCGGTATTTACTGGTAAAACCCTGGGGAAAGGAATAGAGGATTTCCCCGGATTCGGTTACTTCAAGCCGGCCTGAATACTCATCCGCCGCCACCGGGACCAGTTCCCGGATCGTGTTCAGCGGTAAGGCTGTTCGAGCCGCGATATCCGCTACGGTGGCGCCTTTCCGCTGCTTTTTGAAGGCCTCGGTGATCTTCCGGTATGCGGCCTTATCCTTTATAGAGAACGAAAAAACGGTTTTAGTATATCCCATGGATATTACTCCTCTTAATAGACATGAGGGCTCCTTTTAGTCCCCAGGACCCGGGGTTTTAGAAAAACTCTCTGGAACTTCCCGGTTATCCACACTATCCTGTTCCCGGCCCGAGGGCTCGGCTTCGGCCTTTTCCTGCAGGGAATCTTTTTCCAGAATCGACGCCAAGGTAACATTCTTAAAAAAATCATTCACCAGACTGGTTACATCCGTCCATACCCAATGGCTGGGACAGTCCCCTATGCGGTCGCAGGTTTCCTGGTGCTTATCGCAGGAGATACTCTCCAAATCTTCTCCCGCGGCATCCAAAATCGCCTTGATCGTGAGTTTATCCAGGGGTTGGGCAAAATAAAAGCCCCCTCCCGGCCCCCGGACGGATGAAACAATCCCCGCCTTGCGGAGCTTAAAAAAGATCTGCTCCAAAAATACCGATGAAATATGCTCCTGTTCCGATAAATGATTGATGGAAACCGGGGCGCCGTCTTTTCCCATTTTTGCCAGTGCCAAGGATGCCCGCAGCGCATACCGGCCCCGTGTGGTAATCCGCATTACAAAATACCCCCTTTCCTCTCTTTCGCTTATGGGTTTTTTCTATACCTGACTATATTGCATTTTATTACAAATGAAAAGCCGGGGGCCGCTGCTATTGCCGATGGTTCCGGGTTCCCAAGCCCCTTCCCCGTTCACCGAGGCCGCAGGGTTTGGCATGCGCAAGGCAGGCCGCGCAGGGTAATCCCCGGGAACGCTTTAGCTTATGTATATACAAAAGCTTGCAAGAAAACCATCCTTCTGTTGTTGACTAAACAGGGTATTAAAAATATAGTGTACAACAACTATACGCTTGATTAAGGATTTTCGGAGGTTTTTACATGAAGAAGTTAGCGGCGCTTTGTATTATTGGTTTGGCCCTGGGGACT
>JAITRH010000236.1 GCA_031288495.1 Treponema sp.
TAAGGCCGTGCTGATAGCCCCTATGCCATTTCTCCCACGAGTATGCTCAGGATGAGGTTTACTATCCCCGAAAGACATTCCCCATAGGACAGGTCCGGATCGCTCCTCATCCAGCGGCCGGGGAGTACACCGATAACTGCGGATGGGATCCGGGGTGCCTTCTTGGTCCTGGACCGGTACCTCCCGCAGGGCACGCCATACGGGCATAGCCAAAATCGAGCCTCGAAAGGTTCGGCGTTACTGCCTTACCGCTGGTACCCATAGGGCAGGATACTTTTTATGAGGCGAAGCCTATACGGTTTCATACCCCGCGCTTGCCGCGGCTGAAAGAAAGCATATACTGGAAGGACGAGCGAGATCATCCACAAACAGCAGACGGTAAGAATCAAGGGCGAAATCCCCAGGATTATCAGAAGATAGGTATATGAAGGGAAGCCACTCGAACTGTTTCCGTATCAGCATAATCCCTGCAGCTTAAAGACACCCCAGGGCAAACCCTGGGGTTGTTTATTTTTTAGGACCCCGTTGCGGCGGCTTGTTGCCGCGGATAAAACCATGCAGGGGATCAAGATCCCCTGCAAAGCCGAATGCTTAGGGGTTTAGCCTACAGCCATAGAAGCAAGACCGCGCAGGCTAGGGCGCCTGGTGTATATACATAAGCGCATAGGTACCCCTCTCACGGTCGGCAGTATATCCTTTCACCTCTATTAAAATATCCGTGTCCTCGCTTACGGAAATCCGGGGAGGATTCTTAAATCCTGAGTCTACGCCGAAGTACAGGGAGGTGTTAATATCTTCCCGGTATATGGTAACCAGGATATCGCCGGTTTTCGTACCGTCCCCTTCAAGGGAATCGTTCCACCGGACGAGGTAGGATTGGCCTGCCTGTGCACGGAAACGGTAATAGCAGTACTCCCCGGCGGCGATGTCGTCTTCCTGCCAGATATTGTTTTTAAGGGGTATGATGTTTTGATGGCGTTGGGTGCTTTGGGAAACCGTGGAATCGGGGTATAATTTCAGGTATAACAGGTTAATAAAACCTTCAGCGGCATTCCGAATGGAAGCCACATCGGTATCTACCAGGGACCGGCTGTTATCAAGCACGAGATATATCACCGATGACCGTTTTTCCACCGCAATCTTTAAGGAATCTCCCATGGTATACTCGCTGTTACGCTGCCAGGTAGAAGATCCGGGACTGAGGATCCATTGCTGGAGCTGCCATTTAGCATCGGATACCACAAAATCGTTAAAGACATAGCTTACCTCGGTGCCTTGCAAGGCCCCGGGTACGGGTTCTTTCGACGAAGAGGAAACCCCCTGAGAGTAGGTAATATTGGTCAATTCATACTTGGCATCCTTGATACTCACTTCCGCCTCTACATACCGGGTAGACTTGGAGAAGGCCTCAAGGGTGTGGTCTGCCACATCAAAGGTCATCCGGATCTTGGTGCCGGGCTGATAAGAAGGGGTAATAATAGTAAACGTAAGATCCCGGTTAATAATCGTGAGGTTATTCGCTATATCTTGAAATTTTTGGTTCAACTCCGAGAAATCGCTGAGCTCATAGAAATTAGCCGTGCTGGTACCGGTGGTACTGGCCAAGGACTGCAAAGTCGCTCTGAAGGCCCCTTTATCCTCCACATCCTCCCCCTGCACTCCCGCGGCAAAGGCGGTAATCGGCTTATCGGCGATACGCCGCTGGGCAATTTGCTGTTTAATATATGAGGCATAGGACTCGGTGGATTTCCCCCTGAAATCCTGATCTTCCAGTACGGGAAGGGCAAGGCTCGTGGAATTGTTATCCAGGCCATCGGTAAAGGTAACGAGGTTAATCGAACTGAGGTTATCGGGAAAGGAGGATTCTTGGGCGCTGAGGTTACCCAAGGCGTGGTGAACCGCATAATATAAAGCGGTTCCTGAACCGGCGGCCCGGTTGTACTTGGACAAGGACTGTAAGAGCTGGTTTCTTCCTTCATCGTCCAGATAAATCAGGGCACCGTCGGTGAGATCCTGTACATCCGAGGCAAAGGAAAGTAAGCCGATATAGACCCCTCCATGACTGTCTTCCGGATTATCCTCCCTTGACGGCTCTGACTGTGCCGGGGCATGCTCAGAGCGTTTAACCGCAGGGGTATCCGAACAATTCAAAAGACCCAGGCATATAAAAACGGGCAACAGCCGCCATGGTTTTCTCATATACATTACTCCTTCTTGTAGCCATCCTTCGGGTATAAAAGATACGGGAGGCTTTCCCTCTTGGGTATCGTGAAAAACCTCCGGTAATTACCCTTTTTTCCTTAGTAAGTCTTGAGACAAACGTACCGGAATATACACGCGATAAAGATTTCAGAATAGACTCAAGGATTATGTTTAAAATATAGAAATATACATCCTAAAATACATTAGATTATATTATGATTTCTGCGATTATTTTTCGGCACATTCCGCAGCGCAGCCTACCGGGGCAATGCCCAGGGAACCGAAAGAAAGGCTGTGCAATCGGGGTAAGCCCATAGACAGCGGGTGCTCCCGTTGCCAAAGCCCTCCCTCCTATAGCCAAAAACTCACCAAAGCCAAGGGCGCTCCAGGGGACTTGCGTCCCATGGGCTTTACCGCACCGGCCCGCCTGCGGAAAGGCAAGACCCCGCGGGGAGGCGGGGTCTTGCCCTGGGGCAATGGAAATCCTACAAAAGCCGCCGGACAGGAGGTCCGTCTTACCTTCGCGCCGGGAGACCCCCGGCGCAAGAGGCCCATACCGGTTAGGTTCCCCCGAACAATCTCCGGGAAGCAAATCCACCATACCTCGCCGCCTCACCGGCCTTTGGCAGTACAACCGGCCATATCATACCCGGTTACCCTCCTCATGGCTGCCATGGAAAACCCGCCTGAAGGAAGGGCAGGGCGGAGGGGCCCTATTCCTGATCAGGAACACCCCATTTTTGACGAGGAATAGGACATTGCTGCAAAGCAACGGGTTACCCTAAACCGTTCCATTCCCATGCCATGGTTCCACCACATGGTGATAACCCCGGCTGCGTTCCTGCGGAACGATGACGCAAAGCCCTTATTCGGGC
>JAITRH010000077.1 GCA_031288495.1 Treponema sp.
GGCCTGGGACGCATCGGTTCCTAAACCTGGAATGCATTGGTTTCTCAGCCTGGAACCCATTAGTTCCTCGGCTGGGACTCCCTGTAGGAAGGCCAAGAGCCCCGCGGCTCCGGCTCAGGGAGTTTTCCCAAGAGATCAAGGAATCTTTCCAGAAACCCCTGTTCCGGCAAGGGGCTTACCAAAGCCCTTCCCCAAACCCCTCGCGGGCGTTCCCCGGGGGACAAGCCGTCAAAAACCGCAGGGCCCCCCTTTTGTGGATTGACTCTTTTTCCCTTTCCCCCTAGAGTAAACCTATCGAGAATCCATGAAAAAGCGCTGCCTTGTTTTTTGCTGTCTGCTTAGTGCCCTTGGTTCCGTCTATACGCAAAACGCCGGTGCCGAGGCCCCTCAAACCATCAAGACCACCGCGGTATCCCTCAGAGGGACCCCGAAATACCGGCCCGGGTTTACCCACTTTGATTACGTGAACCCCGACGCCCCCAAAGGAGGAACCCTTACCCGTCATGCCATCGGTACCTATGACAACTTTCACGCGTATGCCCTGCGGGGAAGCGTTGTCGAAGGATGGCAGGAGTTTTACGATTCCCTTATGACTGATTCTGAGGATGAAGCTGAGGTCCTCTATCCCCTCATCGCGGAAAGCCTGGAATACGCCGCGGATTATTCCTTCATCATCTTCTCGATTCATCCCCGGGCAAGGGATCAGGAGGGCCATCCCCTCACCGCAGAAGACGTGGCCTTTTCCTTCAACACCTTTTATGAAAAAGGGGTTCCCCAGTTTAGAACCTATTATAAGGGGATACAAGTGCAGGTCCTTTCGGGGAACCGGGTCAGGTTTGATCTGCCCGAACCGGGGGACAAGGAAAAGATGCTCGCCCTAGGGGGGCTTACGGTTTTTCCCAAACGGTTTTGGGAAAAACATAACTTCTCCGAACCGCTGGAAATCCCCCCTTTGGGTACGGGGCCGTACCGGGTCAAGGATTATCAGATGGGGCAGTACGTGATCCTGGAACGGGTCAAGGATTACTGGGCGCAAGACCTGCCGGTCAACAAGGGACGGTACAACTTTGATACCATCCGCTTCGATTATTACCGGGACGATACCATTGCCCTGGAAGCCTTTAAGTCGGGGGAATACGATATTCGCAGCGAAGGAGACATTGAAAAATGGATCACCCAGTATTCGGGAACGGCTTTTACCTCCGGCCTCATCATCAAGGAAGAAGTGCCCCACGCAATTCCCCGTCCCATGAGCGCGTTTAACCTCAATGTGGAACGGCCGGTGTTTCAGGATCGCCGGGTGAGGATGGCGTTGAATTATTTCCTTGACTTTGAATGGATAAACAAAAACCTCTTTTACAATCAGTACACCCGGACCAGGAGCTACTTTCAAAATACCGAATACGCCGCCACAGGGCTTCCGTCCGAAGCAGAGCGGCAGATCCTGGAACCTATCCGCGATCGTATTCCCCCGGAGGTGTTCACCGCCGAGTACAATCCTCCCGTAACCGACGGTTCCGGTTTTATCCGCCCCCAGATGCGGGAAGCCCTGGCCTTGTTCAACCAGGCGGGCTGGGAATTACGCCGGGGAAAGCTGGTGCATAAGACCGGCGGGGAGCAGATGGAGTTTGAACTTTTGATCTACAGCCCCGATTCTGAGAAAATCGCCATCCCCCTCCAGCGGAACCTTGCCCGTTTCGGCATTGCTATGCACATCCGTATGGTGGATGTGAGTCAGTTTGTGAACCGCCTGCGTTCCCGGGATTATGACATGCTGGATCGGGGCTTTAGCGCGATGGCTTATCCGAGTTCCACTTTAGCCCTGGCCTGGCATTCCGATTATAGGGATTCGAGCTACAACATGGCGGGGGTTCGGGATCCGGCGCTGAATTACCTTGTGGAAGGGATCATAGCCCATCAGGAAGATGAAGATGCCCTCTTGGCCTGGGGAAAGGCCCTTGACCGGGTCCTCACCTGGAATCATTACGTGCTTCCCCAATGGCATACCTCAACGTTCCGGGTCGCCTATAACCGCAAACTCCTCAAACCTGAAGTCCGCCCCCGGTATTCTTTAGGCTTACATACCTGGTGGGTCCGCCCGGGATCCTGATACCGCCGGCGTGCGGTGTGGTCCCGGGGTTCCCCGGTCATCGTACTTCGTCGCAGCCTTTGGTATCGGGGCAGGTTCGAGCCGGAGGAGGTCAAACAAAGTAAGAAAATACCAAGAATTAGAAAAAAATACGGTTCCTAAAAACCTTATAAATCCTCCTCCCTTGTAAAAAAGCCGGTATTTTGCTATATTATACCCTATCATTAGTAAAACATACGCATTACCGGTACCAATCAGCCACCACATCATCATAAAGGAGTATTTTTTATGGAAGATAGAAAAGTAATTTTAGCTGTTGACGATATGTCGATGAATCTGAGGACCATCCAAGTCATCTTGGATAAACAGTTTAATGTCCGTTTGGCCAAATCCGGGGAGATTGCCTTATCGATATTGGGCTCAAGCAAGGTGGATCTTATTTTATTGGATATTGAAATGCCCGGCATGTCGGGCTTTGAGTTCTTGGAAGTGCTCAAGAAACTTGACCGGGCAAAAGATGTGCCGGTTATTTTTGTAACCTCCCATGCCTCCACCGAGTTAATTGCCCGGGCTTCCAAGGCGGGGGCGAAAGATTATGTGATGAAGCCCTTTGAGCCCGCGGTGCTGCAGAAAAAAGTATACGCTGCCCTTAACATGCAGGATATTTACATTACCAAAGACGGTAAAGCTATCAACCTGCCTCCTCAATGATCTACCTAACCTGGGAAGCGGTTCAAAAAGAACCGGCCGGGTTTAGTACGGAGCACGAGTACGAGAGAAGAGGACCTTATGCGAGAAAGAAAAGTTATTTTGGCCATTGATGATATGTCCATGAATCTGAGGACTATCAAGGTATTATTGGAAAAACAATTTGATGTACGTTTGGCTAAATCCGGCCAGATGGCCATTACTATCGTGAACTGTGAAAGAGTGGCGCTTATCCTGCTGGATATTGAAATGCCCGGCATGTCCGGCTTCGACTTCCTTGAGAAGGTGAAGGACTATCCCAATGCCCAGGACGTACCGGTTATCTTTATATCTTCCCATGCAAGCCCGGAACTTATTAAGCACGCTTCCAAATACGGCAGTGTGAAGGATTATATCATAAAACCCATCACCCCGGAGATCCTCGAAAAAAAAGTATACGCTGCCCTTAATATGTCCCCCCTTTCAGAACAGGAGAGTGCTCTATAACGCAGAGGAGCCATGCTTGCGGCCTTGGCCGGGCATAAGCATTCCCCTTCGTGAAAGGTTTATACGGTTTTATGGGGGGCTTCTAGAGCTCCCATTTACGCAACAGGGCCGGCAAGGTACCGTCCTGTTGCATCCTCAGTATCAGGGTATCAAGATAAGCCACTAATGCATCATTTTCCCGTTTCGTGGCAATACCGTATTCCTGAGGATCAAAGCGATCGGGCAGTAACCGGGTCTCTTCTTGCAGATACCCTATAAGGAGGGATGTATCTATCGAGTAGGCATCCACCTGTCCGGCCAGCAGGGCCGCGAGGACCAGGGGATTACTGGAAAATTCTGCAAACGCTACCGTTATGCCGAGCATATCCGCTTCTATGGTAACGGACTGGCTAGCGGTGGTCCCCCGGACAACCCCGATGGTTTTACCCTGCATATCTGCAAATTCGGTGATGCCCGAATCTTTTCGCACCATGAAGCCGATATGATCGACATAATAGGGACTGGTAAAATTATAGTGCCGCTTCCGCTCCTCGGTGATGGTATAGGCGGCGATGATCATATCGACCTCTCCATTGTCAAGCATGGGTCCCCGCAGGGGGGTGGTGGTCAGAATAAAGGAGACCGCGTCCTTATCCCCGATGACAGCCTCCGCAATATGCCGGGCCAGATCAATCTCCAGTCCTTCCAGTTCGTTGGTCTCAGGATTGAGGTAGCTGATCCGGGGCGCATCCGACTGGGTGCCGACGTGGATGATGCCCCGTTTGCGTATAGCCTGAACCTGGGCAGCATAAGCCGGATCATCATTACAGCCGCTCAAAAGGAAGCCCGCGGCGAATAGCTGGGTCAAAAGCAATAAACGAATTTTCATGCTCTGTATATAGCACATCTTTTGTATATATGCTAGGGATTACCCGGGGCATTGAGGGTTCTGGCTTGCTCAGGATACACGCGCAGCCATGGGGAGGATGGTGGCAGGAACAGCCGTTCTTAGAAAAAAGCGGAACGAGCCGGATCTTTGCGTGAGGTGGAGGATGTATACCGGTAAGGGGCGAGAAAACACAAGGGGTCCACAGAACCGGAGGTTTATGCCAATTAGTCCTAGGGGGTCCATGCCAATTAGTCCTAGGGGGTCCATGCTAACTAGTCCTAGGGAGCCTATGCCAACTAGCCCCAGGGGGTCGGGGCCTACTAGGGTGCAGGGGCACACGCTACTAGCCCCAGGGGGCCGGGGCCTACTAGGGTGCAGGGGCACACCCAACTAGGCCCAGGGTGCCGGGGTGAACTAGCACTGTCCGCACGTTAAGGGGCTGGAAAACAAAAGGGGACCCCTCGGACCGGAGGTCCGGGATTACACCGCTTGTTCGTACAAAAAATCCCCGTAACCGGTGCCGGGCTTTAGCCCGCAATTGGGGTAAGCGGCGGACACCATTCCGTACCTTGTTGATAGGGGGCCGAAAGGCCCCCCGGAAATTTGCTATGCCTTTATCCTGGGCTTGCTTGACAGGAGTTCAAGGCTCCCCTATCATCATCCCATTATGACACCCTATTTCAATCATGCGGGAGCTTCTCCCCATAGTCCTGAAGAGGAAGCCGCCGCACTGCAAGGAAGACAGCACATCGAAGATGCTATGCTTGCCCATCTGGATAATCTTACCAAGCCCCGGGGCAGCCTCGGAAAGTTGGAAACCTATGCTATCAAGATGGCAGGGATTCAGAACCAGGTTCCCCCTCACATTAGGAAGAAAGGGATTTATGTATTTGCCGGGGATCAGGGTATCACCGAAGAAGGGGTATCCCTGTATCCTGCGGAAGTTACCTATCAGATGGTACTGAATATGCTTTCCGGCGGGGCGGGGATCAATGCCCTGGCAAAAGGTACCGGCTGGGAGGTGATTGCCGTAGATGCCGGGGTTGCCGGGGACTTTCCCCCTGATGAAGAGCTCCCCCTTACAAGCGCCCGTTTTATAAGGGCCAAGATCGGGAAGGGCTGCCGGAACTTTTATAAGACCCAGGCCATGAGCGCAGAGGAAGCGGTCAAGACCCTGGAACAGGGTAAAAGCCTGGCCGATGATGCCAAGGAACAGGGCTATGACCTTGTGGCCATCGGGGACTTAGGTATTGGAAACACCAGTACTGCCGCAGCCATGCTCATCGCCGCGGGGTTTTCCCCGGATGAGATGGTAGATCGGGGAACCGGTATTGATCGGGAGCGGTTGGAACACAAGAAACGCATCATTCGAGAAGCAGTGGCCCGGCGTAAGCCGGCTCAAACCGGAGAGGCCATTATAGAACAGGTGGGATCCTTTGACCTCGGTATGATGAGCGGTTTTATCCTGGGTCTTGCAGGCAAGGGGATCGCCTGTGTCCTTGACGGCTTTCCGGTAACGGCTGCGGCGTATCTGGCCACGATGATAAACCCTCGGGTAAAGGACTTCCTCTTTGCGGGGCATCAATCCAAAGTTTCAGGACACCCTCCGGTATTGGATAAGCTGGGCCTATCCCCGATTGTATCCCTGGATATGCACCTGGGAGAGGGTACCGGTGCCGTTATCGGGGGCTACATCATTGAGCTTGCGGTCCTCACCGCCCGTACCATGGCGTCCTTCTCCCAGGCCCAGGTTTCGGGGAAGGATATTGTCGAAGAGAAGTATTGAACCAGCAGCCCCTTGGTATGTTTAACCGATTTCTTTCCACCTTAAGCCTGGTTTCACGGTTTCCCATCAAGAGAAGCGGTATAGAACCATTCGATGTTTCCCGGAGTGACTTCTATCTGCCGATTACCGGGATAGTTCCTGCCCTGTTGGGGGTCCTGGTTCTTTGCGGGGGCTTTTTTCTGACGAAAAGTCCCCTCCTCACGGTTATCCTCACCCTTATCGGGCAATACCTGGGGTTTAATCTTTTTCATCTGGACGGGCTTATAGATACAGCGGATGCATTCCTCGGCACCTTTGACCGGGAAAAGCGTCTTACTGTGCTCAAGGATTCCCGAATCGGGGTGTATGGCTTTTTCGCCGGTATCGGGGTCCTCAGTCTCAAGGCGGGGTTGCTCTATACCCTGTTTCCCTGGCTGCTTCGGTTTCCTGCTCCCCTCTTGGCCTACCCGATAAGCGGACGGTTCAGCGCGGCCCTGATTCCTGCCTTGACCGGGCCTGCCAAACCGGGCGGCCTTGGCGCCTTGGTACAGGATGCCCGGCCTTACCGGGTAATGGCGGGCTTGGTTACGGGCCTCCTCCTCTGGACGGTCCTGATAGGGGGAATGGGGGTTCTCCTTGCCATCAATGAACCATGCCGCGGGCTTTCGGGGCTGCTCTATGCCGTACCCTTGGCAAGCCCCCTGGTGTCGGTGTTTTTTACCCGGCTGTACCGGAAGCATCTGGGGGGCTATACGGGAGACGCTTTGGGCGCTGCGGTAGAGATCGCCGAAATCCTGCATCTCCTTTCGTCCCTGCTGGTTTTGCGGTGGATAAACGTATCCTAAGCTGAAGGAAGCTCCCTTCCAGGAGAACCGGTTCCGCTCTGAACAAAACAAAGCCCCCTGTCACCACGTAATTTCCCAGCCGAGAGCTTCTTCAAAAGGGCCGGATATTGAAAAAGGATTCTCATATTGCACAATACCAGCATTATCACTATGATACGGTAATGGAGTATAAAAACGGCACTCCTACCGGTAAGAGCAGGAACAGCGCGGGGGTTAAGAAAAATCAATCCCTCAGAAAGGCGCTCCACATTCTGGAAGGCATGACCAGAATCCATACCCCCGCACGATTGCAGGATATTGCCCAAAGCCTTGGGATGCCTCAGAGTACGGTACTGCGGTTTTTGAATACCTACTGTGATTTCGGCTATGTACAGCAGGATCCCGCCACTTCCTGTTATTACCTTACCTTAAAATTAACCGAACTGGGGTTCAGAACCAAGGATAATTTTCCCTTCCCCTATTCCCTGCTTAAATATCTCAAACAAATCACCGGTACCTTTTATGAATCATCCTCTCTCTGCGTGGAACAAAATATGCAGATGGTATACATTGCCATTGAAGAAGGGCCTGATCGGATGCTCCAAACCCTCCAGCGGATTGGCAGGATCGCCCCTATGCACGCTACGGGGGTGGGTAAATTACACCTGATGAATTATTCCGAAGCCCAATTACAAAAACTGGAACAAACCTACGGTTTCCCGCAATATACCAAGTATACCATAAGCACGATGCATGCCCTTAAGACAGAAATTGAGCGGGTTCAACAGCAGGGCTATGCGATAGATAATGAAGAATGCGAAATGGGAGTCCGCTGTATTGCGGTTCCGGTTCGGGACTACACCGGCAAGGTGGCGGTGGGGATCAGTATGTCCGCACCGGTTACCCGGCTGGATATGCATAAGATCGCCGAAATCGCTGGGTATCTCAAGGCCATAGGGCAAAAAGCTTCGGAGGAACTCGGTTGGACCGGGTAGGAGCCCCGGCAACAGGTTAAGCGCGGTTATCCGCCGGACCGCAGTCCGGGATGACCCGGATTACGGGGGTTTAGATCGGAAAATCAGCCTAATCCGGGGGCTGTCTTTCCGGGGCTCTTGGGATTATCGCACCGTAAGAGGCTGACCCTCGGGCGTTTAAGGTAACCCGAAAGGCATCGCCGGGGAATAGGGTTTTTTGCCCGGCTTTCCAATCGGTGCTTGTACCGATCCCGCAGAATTCACGATCCTTTTCGGTTCGGGAGTTTCTGTACGTTCCGTTTCACCTTCCGTATTCCTTTCCTGAGGGTCTCTGCGGTGTTAAAGAAACCCCGTACAAAGGGCCGGTAGGTATAATCCCAGCTTCCCGGACGGTGAATAATACGACCCCCAAAACCGGTCTTGAACCGGTACAGCCCGGACATGGGATGATCCGAATCTTCCCGAGGGGGTATGCCAAACAGGTCGTAGACCCTGCAACCCTGGGCCCGGGCGTCCCGCATGGCCTTCCATTGGAGGGCATAGGGGGCCATGAGATTCCGCTTATGATCCGAAGACGCTCCGTACAGATACACCCCGGTGTTTCCCCAGAACAGGGCCACCAGCGCGGCGATGGGTTCCCCCTCATGCTCTGCAAGGTACAGCCGGAGATCCATCCCTGCCCTGCCCTGGCCTTCTTGAAGGTACTCCCGGTAATGGATAAAGAGGCTGGTATAATACTCACTGCTATGGATGGCAATGCGGTCCCGTTTTGCGGTTTCGGTGAGGAGTTCATAAAACCGGTTCAGTTCCTCTTCGCCGGCCTGCCGCACCAGGACTCCCCGCTTACAGGCAAGCTGTATGTTATACCGCCATTTGCTTTTCATGTTTTTAAGGATGCTTTCTTCCGAACCGGTAAGATCCACTAAGACCGTATCCGCAGGCTGTACATCCACTGCGGCGGGAGAAAAGGGGGGATATATCTTGGGCGGGGCCGTCTCAAGGCCTTCGGTATACCAGGGCGGATCAAAACGGATAAAGGCGGTATTCTCCGGCAGAAAGACCTGTAAGGCCCGAGCAAGTTCTTGCAAGGCCTGATTCCGGGCCTCATCCTGGGCAGGAAAATCCTCGGACAGTTCTGGCCCCCAGGGCACATAGGCAAAGGAAACCCCCGGCCCTAAACGCCGCCGTATCAAAAGCAGGGGCCTTATCCCCCATTCTCCCCAATCCGCAAGAAACGCCCGGGTATTCCAGCCGAACCGGGCCTTGAAACTGCCCCAGAACCCTGACTGTAAAAAGGCATTCGCCCGGTTACATTGGGTGAGATCCGTCGGGAGGATACTCCTTAGGTACGGTCCTAGGAGGGAAGAACCGTGGACGGCTTCCCCTTTAATACGTCCACGGAAGGCCACTAATGCACCTCACCGGAGACCAGTACCTTTGTCCGCAGGGGCTTCCCATGGAGGAGCAGGGCTTTACCGCCGGATACCACGGTATAGTTCTGCACGGTGAGGGGAATAGCCCTAAAGGTATTACTATCAATTTCCCTCGGAGGGGTTCCGGGCTCGGTCCCTTCAAGCTCCAGGACCGTCCCTGTGGGGGCCTCCCCCGCATCCAACACTTCCACCTGTTCCCGGCCTTCCGCATCCATGGCTGAAGCCGCAAGAAGCATACCCCGGCTTTCCACCCCCCGCAGTTTCGCCGGTTTGAGGTTATAGGCCAGGATGATGCGCTTACCCTGCAGTTCCTCAGGGGTATAAAAGGGTACCAGCCCGGAAACGATGACCCGCTCTTCTCCGGCTATCTCCAGGGTCTCGATGTAGAGCTTATCCGCCTTGGGATGCCGCTCCACCTTGATGATTTGGGCAACCCGCAGGTCCAGGGTTTGGGCAAAACCAGGAGCCGCAGGTTCAGAGACCGAAGCCGCCCCTGCTTCGGCTTTCCGTTCAGCCCTATCCTGCTGGCTCCCGGAATACCGTTCCCGTAAGGTTTCCACCAGGTCGTCTTCCAGTTTGGGGAACAGGACCTCGCTTTTTACCACCCGGGAAAGCCCCTGATCCCGGCCAAGCAGGTCCCAGGAAAGGCGGGCTCCTGTTCCGGTAAAGGAAAGCCCAAAAAAGGAGGCGATCCTTTCCGCCGAGGTAGGCAGGTACGGCTCGATCAGTATCGCTATATCCCGCACCACATAACAGAGGTCCCGGATAAGGGCCTTTGCGGCGGGAGGATCGCTTTGCCGTTTTCGCCAGGGCTCCCCATCCTGAAAGGTCTTATTGGCAAAAGAAGCAAGCTCAAAGACCAGCCTAAAGGCATCCCGAAGTTCCGCCCGTTCCAATTTGTCGGTACTATCCTGTTCGTATTGTTTCACGATTTCCCAAAAATCCCGGTTCCCCACCCCGCCTGGCACGGTTCCTTCATAATACCGGCTTACAAAAGACAGGGTCCGGTTCACCAGGTTTCCCAGATTACCGATTAATTCGCCGTTCACCTTCTCCTGGAAGTCCTTCCAGGTAAAAAGGGCGTCCGCCTTTTCAGGCCGGTTATAAAACATATAGAAGCGCCATACATCGGGAGCAATACCGGTTTCCATCACATCCGTGCCAAAAACCCCGACTCCCTTGGACTTGGAGAATTTGCCGCTCTCGTAGTTGAGGTACTCTGTACTGGATAGGTGGTGTAACATGGTCCAGGGCTTTCCCTTCCCCGCAGGATCCGAGGACCCAAGCAGGCTGGAGGGGAAAATCACCGTATGAAAGGGGATATTGTCCTTCCCGATAAACTGATACAGTTCCACCGCGTCCGGGTTTTTCCACCAAGAATCTACAAACCCATGCCAATCCGGGGTGGTTTCCGCCCCCAGGTTCCCGGTGATGGAGATATACCCGATAGGGGCGTCGAACCAGACGTAGAAAACCTTGTGCTCATAGCCGTTCTTGGGTACGGGGATGCCCCATTTCAGATCCCGGGTGATGGCCCGTTCCCGCAGTCCGTCCCGAATCCACGCGTGGGTCATTTGAATCGCGTTATGCGCCCAAAACCCCCGGTCCGCGGCGGTTTTAATCCACCCTTCCAGAGGCTCTTTGATTCGGGGAAGGTCGATGTACAAGTGCTGGGTGGATTGCAGGGACGGCGTGGAACCGCAGGCGGCGCACCGAGGTTCCCGAAGCTCCGTGGGGTCCAGCAGTTTCCCGCAGGCCTCGCACTGGTCCCCCCGGGCGTCGGTATATCCGCAGTGAGGACAGGTTCCCCGGACATACCGGTCCGCCAGGAAACGGCCGCAGGGGCCGCAATGGAGCTGCTCAATGGCATGTTCTCTAATAAAGCCGTGGGCATCAAGGTTTTTGAAGATATCCTGGACGATTTCAGTCTGAATAGGGGTAGAAGTTCTCCCGAATTTATCAAAGGCAATGGTAAACCAACGGTAAATAGCCGCATGGACGGCATGATACCGATCGCAGAGTTCTTGAGGGCTTACCCCCTCTTCCGCGGCCTTATTTTCAGTGGCGGTGCCGTATTCATCGGTACCGCACACGTAGAGGGTCTCATATCCTCTTAAGCGGCAAAACCGGGCAAAGGCATCCGCGGATAAGACCTGAATGAGGTTTCCAAGGTGGGGGACGTTATTGACATAGGGCAGCGCGGAGGTGATTAATCTTCGTTTCATAGATTCCAACTATAGTAAAAGCCTGGATAAATGACAAGTCGCCACGAATACGGCTTAGGATAAGCCCCGAGAACATTTCCGGAGGCCGGGGCCGCTTTAGTAAAACGCGCCGGCGCCTTGAGGGCAAAGCCCTGCTTCAGGGTTCCTGTCTCATGGGCTGCCGGATACCCTGTCCATTTCCAAAATTATAGGGTCTTTCTCCAAAAAGACACGGCGTTTTTTAAGAAAGATATGGGAATCTTTCTCAAAAGATACGGAGGTCTTTCTCAAAAGATATAGGAGTCTTTCTCAAAAGATGTAGGAATCTTTCCCAAAAGATACAGGGGTCTTTTCAAGAAGATACGGAGGTTTTTCTCAAAAGATGCGGAGGCCTTTCTCAAAAAGATGCGAAAGCCTTTCTCAAAAGAT
>JAITRH010000099.1 GCA_031288495.1 Treponema sp.
GGAAAAGACTCCGGGCGGCCCGGCGGTATGATTCTCCCTGTCCCCAGATTGCGGGTCCCGGGCCGGATATGGTTGTCCACCGGTTACGCTGATGATAACCGGTGCCGGGCTTTAGCCCGCAACCGGTGTTGCCGGTGCCCCGGTTCCTCCCGCACCGGTTTTATAAGGGGCAGGGCATCGGCGTTTAAAATTATATTTCTTTATATAATAAGGATTTACGTATTGACCGCTATGGCGGCTTGGGAAATCTAATTCCTTATTTCACCAGGAATTACCAAAGTAAACGCCGATGCCCCGTATAAGGGGTTTACCCTGGTTTCATTGGTTTTTATATTGCACAAAGAGGTATAGGTATCTATAATGAATCCCGTTAAACCTTTGGAGGAATACAATGAAATCTATGAAAACCAATCAAGGACGATTGCTGCTGGGAGTGTTTCTGCTGCTCAGCCTCATGCAAACCCCGGTTTTTTCCGGTTCCCGGAAAGAACAAAGCGCCCCTCCGGAAGCGGGTCCTCAACAAGAACCGGTAACCCTGCTAGTCGCGGCCGCAGCGAGTCTGGAAAATGCCTATGTACAGGAACTCATTCCCCTGTTCCAAAAGCGCTACCCCCAGATCACCGTGCAGGGGATCTACGACAGTTCCGGAAGGTTGCAGACCCAGATTGAACAGGGCCTTGAGGCGGATGTCTTCATGTCCGCGGCAACCCGGCAAATGGACGCCTTGGTAGACAAAAACCTTATTACCCCATCCTCGGTGACGCCCCTGTTGCAGAATAAGCTGGTGCTGATTAAGCCCGCAGGAACCAGTACGCCGGTTACGGGTTTTAAGAACATCACCGAGGCTAAGATCATCGCCCTCGGAGATCCCTCCACCACCCCGGCAGGGCAGTACGCGCAAGAAGCCTTTAGCAATCTTGGTACCTGGGAAGCGGTGTCCGCCAGGGTGAGCCTGGGGAGTAATGTAACGGAGGTCCTGAACTGGGTAGGAGAAGGGAGCGCGGAAGTGGGGATCGTCTACGCCACCGACGCGGCTTCCAGCCCAAAGGTGGAGATCATCGAAGAACTCCCCGAAGGGCTCCTGGCCACGAAGGTGATCTACCCGGTGGGGATGCTGGGGGCTTCTTCCCATCCTGAGGAAGCCCAGCTTTTTATCAATTTCCTCGCCTCTCCTGAGGCTTTGGAGATTTTTAAAGCCTTTGGCTTTTCCCCGAACCGGTAAAAAGCGGTACCATGGACCTTTCCCCCATCTTGATTTCCATGAAAACCGCTTCCGCCGCCATAGGGGTAACTTTTTTCTTAGGGGTCCTGGCGGCTAAAGGGGTTGCCGGGATCCGGCGGAAGGAAGGGAAGATGATCCTGGACGGGATCCTCACCCTGCCCCTGGTGCTGCCCCCCACGGTGGCGGGTTTTTTTCTGTTGTATCTTTTTGGGGTGAGAGGGCCCATTGGCCGGTTCTTCCTCGAGTACTGGAGCATCAAAATTGCCTTTTCCTGGGAGGCCACGGTGCTTGCGGCAGTGGCCATATCCTTTCCCCTGATGTACCGATCCGCCCGGGGCGCCCTTGAGCAGGTAGACCCCAACCTTATCTACGCGGCCCGAACCTTGGGCATGTCCGAATGGAAACTGTTCTGGAAGGTCAGCCTCCCCACCGCGATGCCCGGGGTTGCCTCGGGAGGGGTCTTGGCTTTTGCCCGGGGTTTAGGGGAATTCGGCGCCACCGCCATGATCGCCGGTAATATCCCGGGAAAGACCCGGACCTTGCCTTTGGCGATCTATTCCACCGTGGCCGCGGGAGATATGGAGCAGGCCTATACCTACGTGCTCATTATCGTCTTGTTTTCCTTTGGGGTCGTGGCCCTGATGAATTACGGTACCCTGCAAAATGAGCGTCCCCCGGACCCGCCGGCAGCGTCGTCCCTTGATCCCGATAAGGGAGGCTTATGAGTATTCAGGTCTCGATACGGAAGCGGGTATCCCCGCATTTCTGCCTGGAAACCGGGTTTACCAGCGATGAGGCCTGCCTTGGCATCTTAGGGGCATCGGGTTGCGGAAAAAGTATGACCCTCAAATGTATCGCCGGTATTGAAACGCCCGATACGGGGCATATTTCCGTCAATGGCCGGGTTTTATTTGACTCAGGCCGCAAGATAAACCTGAAGCCCCAAGCGCGGCGGGTAGGGTATCTCTTTCAGAACTATGCCTTATTCCCCCGGATGACGGTGCTGGAGAATATTACCGCGGCCCTTTCCCTTTCAAAAGCGGAAAAGCTTCAGAAAGCCCGGCCCTGGATAGCCCGGTTTGGGCTTATGGACCTGGAAGATCGGTATCCCCGGCAGCTTTCCGGGGGACAGCAGCAGCGGACCGCCCTGGCCCGGATGCTTATCCGGGATCCCGAATGTATCCTATTGGATGAGCCTTTCTCCGCCTTGGATACCCACCTGCGGGAGCAGATGCAGGTCCATCTGCTGCAGCTGCTGGAATCCCGGCATGACGCGATCATGGTTACCCATAGCCGGGACGAGGCGTATCGGCTCTGTGACGAACTTTTGGTGATGGATAGGGGCAAGGTTCTGACCCAGGGAGCCACCAAAGCCTTGTTTGAGCATCCCGGTTCAGTAGCGGTAGCCCGGATCACCGGGTGCAAAAATATTTCTCCCCTCCGGCGGACCGGGCCCCAGGAACTGTACGCCCTGGATTGGGGCTTGTCCTTACGGGCCTCTGTACCCATTGAGGATTCCATTACCCATGTGGGGATCCGGGCCCATGACTTCCGGCCTCTCTGGAAAGCCCCGGAACCGGGAGCGTACAACCAGGTCCGCCTGGCTATGACCCGGCGCACTGAGGAGCCTTTTGAACAGGTTGTGCTCTTTACCAATAGGGACGCCTCAAACCCTGCAGAGCATGGAGAGATCTGGTGGAAATACAGCAAATACCAATGTAAGGAGATACCGGAGCGGCTGTTTATCCCCCCGGAAGCGCTGTTGCTCTTGCGAAGTTAATCCGGGAACACCGGGCCAGGGCCCGGTGTTCCCCGAACCTGTTTCATCCTGCCCAACAGGAGTTCGACCAAGAAAAAAAGTCCGCCGCTGTAAGAGGATGTTGGCATGAACCATCCCCGTACTCCTATGATCTTTTGTCAAGCGGAAACCCCTCCATCTGCCAATCTTGTAATCCTGTAATGACGCAGCTTCTTTTCCGGCGGTGCCTCATCCATTCCACGGTACTATGCACGCCGCCGCATCTGCGGGCCCCGTCGAACTCACGTTCCCCAGGGTCCGCATTACCCGGGTTTTGAAAAAGGCTCCAGCACAAAATGATTGCGGTCGAATTGCAGTAAGCCCTCATCCCGCATCTTGCCCAGTTCACTGGACAGGGCGCTTCGGTCAACCCCAAGGTAATCTGCCAATTCCTGCCGGTTAAAGGGGATATCAAAGCGGCTGTTCCCGGCCCGCAGGGCCTGGCTTGACAGATAGGAACGCAGTTTTTCCCGGGTAGTACGGCGGGTGATATGCTCAATCTTTTGAAGTAGCCTGATATTGTGTTCCGCGAGGATGTGGATCATATTGCTAATCAGCCTGGAATGAAACACACACACCGACGAGCAGAGGGTAAGGATCCGTTTATAATCCACCAGGAGCATATCCGACGCTTCAACGGCCAGGGCGCTCACGGGCAGCCGGCGGAGTTCCCCACAGGCAAAGGCCTCCCCCAATAAGCCCCCTGGTTCAACCTGAGCTATAATGCTGCGGTTTCCCCAAAAATCATCCTGAATCAGATGGACCCTCCCGGAAAGGAGGACCCCCACGGGTATGGCCGATGTAAGGGGCGTATCGGCTATAAAGACGAAGGTGTTTTTTGCATAGTGCTGCTGGTATGCCCCGAGGCAGTCCAGAATAGCCCTCACATCGGCTTCGTCGATACTCGAAAAAAGAGAAGAACCGCTTATTATTTCCATGAAGAGGGGCGCTTTTTTCATACATTCTGTTCCGGTGTACCTTAGGGGTTGTAAAAACAACCGACTCGATTGGTTTAGCAGCGTATAGTATATAGTATACGCCCTATGGCGCTGTAACGCCGCCTAAAAAGCGGATAAAAGGACGATCCTCCAAGCCCCGGGAAAGGGGCTTAAGGGAGCGTCCGGGATACTACAAAACAAGGGGGTACTTACGATGAATCGATGTCCCGGTGCAGAGCACCTCCTCGGCACGCCTACCTTAACCACCAAGATCTGTCCGCAATGCGGCGGTGAGATTGACCTTTTCTCCATTGATACCCATGCAACCTGCGAGCACTGCGGATTCATTGCCTACAACGATACCCAGCAATGTATCCGCTGGTGTACCTATGCCCGGCAATGCGTAGGGGATGCCTTGTACGAGCGGATGATGCAAACCTATACGAGGGAAGGTATCAAACCGGGGATTCCATAGGGAACGGAAGGACCCCGTCAATGCGGGATCTGCCGGTGAGGATCATGATGAGCCGATCCAGGCCCAGGGCTACTCCAGAACAAGGGGGGAAGGGTTTACCCTTGCGGGGCAGAAAGACCTTCCAGTAATCCTCATCGATCCTATGGGGAACCAGCGCGGTGTGGGCTTTGCGGGCCCCTTCGGCGGTACAATACTCCTGTACCTTTTGAGGATCCCCTTCTTCAGAATAACAGTTGGCCAGCTCCACTCCCCGGATATAGAGTTCCCACCGTTCCACGGTCTTGCCCTGGGGGTGTGTCTTGGCAAGGCAGGGGACAAAGGCAGGGTAATCGAGCAGCGCCACCGGTTTGTCTTGAGGAAGCTGAGGCTCCACCGCATGGACAAAGATGAGATTATACAGGTCCCCCAGGTCCATACCGGGAGACGGCTCGAGGCCAAGCCTGCGGGCTTCCCCTTCCAGGGCCCCCCGGGCTACCGCATCAAACAGGCTGAATCCGGCCCAGCGGGAAAAGGCTTCTTCCATAGGAATTCGCAGAAAAGGGGCGCTTAGCCTTGAGCTCTCCGGGGCGCCTTCAGCAAGCTCATGGAGGAGAAACTGAAACAAGTCCTCGGTTACGTGCAGGGAATCGGTATAATCCCCATGGATGGTATAGTATTCCAGCATGGTAAACTCCGGGCTGTGCAGGCGCCCCAGAGATTCGCCGTTACGGAAACACTTGCAGATCTGGTACAGGGATACCCCATGGTCGGCAATGAGTCGTTTCATCCAGATTTCCGGAGAGGGAATGAGCCAATAGGGCTGGGCGTTTCTGGATCTGCTCAAAAGCGGCGGGAGATACGCGGTTTCAAAGACTTCCAGGCAGGATTCGGGGATAAGGTTCGGCGCCAAGAGGGGCGTATCTACCTCAAGGTAGCCCCGGCCGTCAAAAAACCTGCGGATGAGCCTTATAATCCGGGCCCGGGTCCAGAGCAGTTCCCTATCCATTTATAGCCTCCCCTCCCGTAAGGCGACGCACCGCCTCTTTCCATTGGCGGCCTCGGTGAAACTCGTTTAAGAACATACCAAAGGAAGCGCACCCGGGAGAAAAAACCACCACATCCCCGGGCCGGGCAAGGTCCAAACTGGCGATGACTGCGGGATCCACCGCATCAAAGGGTCCTTGGTAGGAACAACCGGCCGCATCCAGCAGGGGTTTCAGTCTATCGCTCCCGGTTCCCTCAAGGAGGATCACCGCCTTAGCCTGTACCGCAGCGGTGACCAGGGGGGTAAAGTCCAGCTTTTTATCGGTTCCTCCGGCTACGAGGACCACCGGCGCAGTAAAGGCCCTCACCGCCGCTGCCGCAGCATCAGGGATAGTGGCCGCAGTATCGTTATAGAAGCGAATCCCCCCTGCTTCATGAAACCATTCCAGCCGGTGCTCAATCCCCGGAAACTTCCCCAAGGTATCCCGAATAAACCCCGGGGGAAGCCCCAGATCCAGGAGGGCCAGAGCCGCCGCAAGGAGGTTTTTCTTTTGATGATACCCGGGTATGCGAAGCTGTGGGGGAACCACTTCAACCGGCATAGCCCCCGCAAGCCGGGCAAGGCCCGGACCCTGGGGATCCGTGAGCCAGCCGCCGGCATGATTATCGGGGAGGGGCTTTTCCGCATACCTAAGGGGCCTGCCCAAACTTTCGGCGAGGAAGCTCCTCCCCCAGGGATCATCCGGGGCGACTATCAGGTCTTGGGAATCTTGTCCCTGGTAGAGGAGCTGCTTATCCCCCATATAGGCTTCCATGGTACCGTAGCGATCCAAATGATCCCGCAACAGGGAGGTAAATACCGCGGCCCGGGGCTTGAGCAGGGCCTTAGGCTTTCCTGCCGCGTCAAGAACCCCCGCCTGTACCCGGCCTTTAAGGTCCCCGATCTGCCAGCTTGAGAGTTCCAGAACCACCGTATCTTCAGCGCCCAGGGCATCTAAAAAGCTTAGGGGTGATACGGAAATATTGCCCCCCAGATAGGCTTGGCCGGGGAACAGCCCCTGGGCTTGCGCTGCCTTAAGCACCCAATGGATGGCTGAGGCGGTGCTGGATTTACCCTTGGAACCGGTAACCCCTATAAGCCGGGCGGGAGCATGGGCTAAAAACAGGGAAATATCGGTCTCGATGCGCCGGCTGAGGGCTAAGTAGGGAGAATCCGGCCTTACTCCGGGATTTTTGATCACCATATCGGCTTTTCTAAAATCCTCTTGGTCATGATGTCCCAGTACATACCGGATAGGCTTGAGACACCTCAGGGATTCCAGGGAAGGAGCCAAGGTCCGCTCGTCCCGGAGATCCGTAACGGTAATCTCCGCTCCGTGACGGGCAAGGTAACGGACCGACTCCAATCCACCTCCATGAAGCCCAAGGCCCATGATGAGTACCTTCATGCCCTGGTACTTAGGGGAAGATGGGGCTTGGATCATGGGGTATTCCTTTTTGTGATGCAGGCCGGTCCCTCTGTACCCGACACCCTGAGGGGCTGAAACGGTTTATAGGCATAAAACTTCTGGGAAAAGTATTATGGCTTAGTATGGTTCTGTCAAGGGGCTGTACAGGATAGGTAAGATTCACGGGATATCCCAGGGTCTTACGAGTCCACGGCAAACATACCGAAGAGCGGGCCGGCGTAAAAGGGTCCACTGCTTACCCCCATCATGCGGATTGTTTGTGCCAAACCCCGCTAATCGGTGAAAACCCGGGTAATCTCGGACTAAAGTCCGGTGGACCACCTTGCTTGGGAACCCTGGTTTTCTTGCATCCCCCGCACCGCATTTACTTTTGTAATTCCTTATGAAGTAAGGAATTAGATGCTATTAGGTAAGTGTTCCATTGGAACGTAATACTTTTCCATCTAAAGCATTACATTTTTTAAATGCCCTTGCCCTGCAAAAAATCTTAAAATACCTTGACATTTTAAAAAATAGTGCTATAATCTTTTTTAATGAACGAAGCCTTTGTAACCTATTACCCCCCCCCCCCCCCCCCTGTTTAGTCCGTCTTTCTAAGAGGTTTCTACCTGGAGCCCCAGTGCCAGGCCCATACGGACCGGCCCGGGGCAAAGGTATATTTTTTCCTGGTACCCTTACCCCATATTCCGGCAAATATGCCTTGCGGATTTTTTTCTGAAGTGCGAATTTTATGGCGAAAAACTTCGTAAGGAGTCAGGTAGCCTAAAACCTTGCGAGGTCGATTATTGATTGTATCAACGATCTTGTCAAGCTGTCT
>JAITRH010000101.1 GCA_031288495.1 Treponema sp.
AGCCGGATCATCCTGGATTTTTCGCAGATCGCCTTGAGGATGGCCTGGCGGATCCACCATACCGCGTAGGAGATGAAGTGATACCCCTTCTCCACATCGTACCGTTCTATGGCGTTTAAAAGCCCGACATTGCCTTCGCTGATAAGGTCCGAAAGGGGCAGCCCCTGGCCCTGGTATTTTTTTGCCACATTGACCACAAACCGCAGGTTGGCGTTTATCAGTTTGTTCCGGGCGGCCGGACTGCCGCTTGCCGCCGCCCTGGCTGTTGTTTCTTCTTCGGCCCTGGTTAAAAGGGGGATCCGGTTGATTTCTTTTAAATACATGGAGAGGATATTTTCATCACTTCCTGAGTTTTGAACTGCTGTCTTATCGTTAAGGGTTTTGGTTACCACTGTGTACCTCCTGAAACTGGTCATATACTATATAGCAAGAACCGTGCCAAGATCGAATCGCGGCAAGATTTTCCGGGAGCGTCCTCCGATAACGTAATTCTATACAGGATAAGTAATTAGAAACAGCAGAAACGGTGAAAGGCCCAAAAAAAATTTTTAAAAAATCCGCCGCCGCCTTGATTTTACCAAAAGGGTTCAAAATGACACACTTTTCATATTTGGGTCAAAACATGGGTCAAATTAGGTCTTGTTCATAGGAATCGGCGTGAAAACGGCCGTTTTTGTCAAGAAACATCCGGGCAAATTTGCGGGATGCCGGGATACCACCGTCAACAAGTTGGGGAATGAGACTCCAAAAGAATCCCCGGATTACCCGGTTTTTCCCTGCAGAGTAAAGCAAAACCGCCGGTCGTTCCATATATAGGGTATGAGAAAGTTACGGTTACTTGGGCAGGGTGTGTGGTACGAGGTACGAACCCGTATCAACAATCGGGAACCTTTGTTCAGGCGGCGGAACGCCCTGGCCCTGTTCGCCCGGGTGTTCCGGCAGACGGAAGGGCGGTATCGGTTCACGGTCCGCGGGCTGCGGCTTGAGGATGACTGGCTTACGTTCTACATTCTGCCGGCGGACGGGTTTGAACTCCCGGATATCATGAAGTGGCTGAAGCAGGTATTCGCGCAGCGGTTTAACGGGATGGATCGGAGGATCGGGCATGTGTGGGGGGATCGGTATGGGTCGGAAATAGTGGAAGGGGAGCCGCCGGAGGAGGAAAACACCGGGGTCAGACCCCTGGGTGAGGAAGCGGCGGAAACCGGCGGGTTTCTGCTATTTTTCCTCCCCACTCCACCCCTTACCCCTCATACTGCCGCCCCGCGCCCCGGCTAACCGCCCCGGACGGCCCAATTTCCGCGTTACCCGTTCTCCATACCGCGCCCCGGCAGGGTTCAACAGGAAAGCCCTGTCCTCGGGTACGGGCAGCGGGGATCGGGCAATCCGGACAAAATTCCTTAACTTGTTGACAGCCTCTCGGCAAAGAAGCCGGAAGGCAGCCGGCGCAGCGGTGGATTCTCACGCGGCCCTGGCGGAAATCTCCGGCATAGGCCCCGGATTCTACCGGGGCCGCGGAAAAAGCCCTCGGCCGGCGGTTCGCCGCGCGTAAAACCAAACAGAGGAGAAACTGATGGCGATATTTGACGATTTTTTGAAACTGGACATCCGGGTGGGGGAAATTGTCCGGGCGGAACCTTTTCCCGAGGCAAAAAAACCGGCCTATCAAGTAACGGTGGATTTTGGCCCTGAAATCGGCCTTAAAAAATCCAGCGCCCAGATTACCGATTGTTACACCCCGGAGGAACTGACCGGCCGGCAGGTTTTGGGGGTGGTGAATTTCCCGCCCCGGCGGATCGCCGGGTTCAGTTCCGAGGTGTTGGTGTTGGGGGTGTATACCAGGCACGGGGTGGTGCTGATTGCCCCGGACCGCCCGGTGGAGAAGGGCGATAGATTGGGATAAACAGGGGATGGGGGATGCCGGAACCGGATCGTGGCGGCCGAGCCGCCTGGGGATCCCCGAAAAGCCCGGTTTCTTTTTAACCGGTAAGGGGACCTCCGATGGGCTTGCCAAGGCACGGGCGGCTCTTTTTTGCGGGGGAACCTTGAACCTAAGGTCCCCAGGAAAAGGGGCCGGCAGTACCCCTGCCCGGGCGTTATGGAGGCCGCTCGGCCCCCAGAGCCTTGCAGGATTCTCCGGGTTTATCCTGAATCATCGCCCGGTCCCGGTGCTTGAGGCGCTGATGCCGGAGGGCTCCCCCTAGGATGGGCGCTCATTCAGCGGATAAACCTTCTTATATAAATACTCAAGGCTAAGCCTATGCCGGCCATAGCGGAGATGAGGGCGGAACCGCCGTAGGACATAAACAACAGGGGAATGCCGGTGATCGGCATGATCCCCATGGTCATCCCCACGTTGATAAGAAAATGAAAACTATACATAGCCGCTAAGCCGGCGGTAATATAGGTGCCGAAGGGATCCGCCGCGGTCTTCATGATCCGTACGAGCCGCAGGCAAATGAGGAGGAACAGGATAAACACGAGGATCCCCCCGATAAACCCCCACTCTTCGGAAAAAATGGAGAAAATAAAATCCGTGCTTTGCTGGGGCAAAAACCGGTAATGGCTATGGGTTCCCCCCAGGTAGCCCTTGCCCCAGAATCCTCCCGAACCAATGGCGGTAATGGATTGAATGATGTTCCATCCTGCCCCTCGGGGATCCACCTCAGGATTAAGAAAGACGATGAGCCGCATGATCTGATAATCCTTGAGCACCTTATGGGACATATAGGAGGCCCCCAGGGAAAAGATCACGATCCCCACGCCGTATACTATCCAGAAAAAATAGCCTTTCTTATAGAGGAGGAAGCCCGCCATGGCGATGACGCCAATCAGGAACAGGGCAAGGGCGGTAATCCCGATAAACCGGAGATTGGTGATCATCATAAGGGAGGGCAAGGCTTTCTCGAAAAGATAACCCTGCCACAGGGGTAAGATCATAAAGATGCCGGTTAAGCCAATAAAAGCCATTAAAAAAATGGTGTACTTTATGGAAATCCCTGCGATAAAGGTCATCACCAGGAGCATGGGAATGAAGACGAGGGATGTCCCAAAATCCGGCTGGATGAGCACCAGCGCCATAGGGATAAACACAATGAGACAGGCCGTTAAAAACCGGATAAACGAGTCGGCCTTTCGCTTGGAAGCATCCAAATACCGGGCAAGAAACAGGATGGTGGTAATCTTGGTAAATTCCGAGGGCTGTATGCCGAAGCTGCCGATCCCTATCCATGCCTTAGCGCCGTTCACCGTATGACCAAAAATACAGGTATATACCAGCAGTCCCAGGGTTCCCAGATACAGATAGAAAGACAGCCTGAACAAACGCCGGTAATCGATCATGGAAAGGACTAAGGCAAAGGACAACCCGCTTGCCCCCCACAGGATCTGCTTGAAATGCTCCGTGGAACCCTGGGCCCCGGAGGAACTGAGTCCTGATGAATAAATAAAGAGCACCCCGAATACGGTCAGGGTGATGGCGGCGCATAGCAGCAAAAAATCAATCTCAAATATATCCTGAACTTTCATCTTTTCCCTTACTGCTCTCTATAGGGCGCCTGCTCAGCGGCCGGGGAAGGCAAGGCCGGCTAAACCCTTCCCCGTTTAGTCCCGGCGGACCTGGGTAGGCATGAGATACTGGAACCCCAAGGCGGCAACCGCCTCCTCATAACTTTGATCGGCGAAAATACCCTGAAAAATAATGGCCGATGCATAGGTGGCCCACCATTCCCACTTATTCGCCGCTTCAACAATCACCGAAACCACCACCCGTTCTTCCGGATTGTTCGTCTGATACGGCGCATAGGCGGTAAACCAGGAGTGCCATCGATCGGGATACCCTATTTCACCGGTACCGGTCTTGCCGGCAATCTCCACAGCCTTGATATTCAGGGGGAACCGGGCGGTCCCCTCACTGATAACCTGCCGCATATCCCGGCGGACCGTCCTGAAAATACTCCGATCAATATCGCTTTCATGGAGTACCTGGGGGCTTATGGTTTCTTCCACCGCTCCGGTAAGGGGATCCCGTACTTCCTTGAGGAGATGGGGCTTGTAGATGATCCCCTCATTCACGGTCATCGCCACCATATTGGCCATTTGGATAGGGGTAACCAGGGTATACCCTTGACCGATAGACATATTCATGGTGTCCCCGCCAAGCCACCGTTCATGAAAACGGCGATCCTTCCACTGCGGAGTGGGAATGAAGCCCGCAATCTCCCCAGGCAAGTCGATACCGGTGAGCTCTCCATAGCCATATTCCCGGGCATAGGACACGATACGCTCCACTCCCAGGTAATCCCGCCCCACCACCCAGTAATAAATATCACAGGATTGGGCCATGGCCTGCTGCAGGTTAAGCCGGCCATGGCCGGGTTTTCGGATATGACAACGCCATAGCCGGTCCCCATAGGAGAGTTCCCCAAGGCAGTCCACGGTCTGTTCCGTGGAAAAGACCCGTTCCCTGAGGACCCCCGTGGTCATAACGATCTTAAAGGTCGATGCAGGAGGATAACTGGACTGTATGGCCCGGTTGAGGAAGGGTTTATTCGGGTCGTTGATCATGGCCTGGTATAGGGCCCCGTTATCATTCTGGTTAAAAATATTCGGATCGTACCAAGGGTAGGAAACCATCGCGAGAATTTCACCGGTGGTAGGCCGCAGAACCACCACCGCGCCGATTCGTTTACCCAGGGCTTGTTCTGCCAATAATTGAATCCGCCGCTCTATGGAAAGGACCAGGTTCTTGCCCGTTACCGGCGCTTCCCGGCTGGTACGCTCCGAGGCCACCCGTCTTCCCCGGACATCCACGGTGCGGATCTCTTTTCCCTCTTTACCCCGGAGGAGCTCATCATACTGCCGTTCTATACCGGCCTTACCGATCTTATCCCCTGACTGATAGCCCTTGTTGTACAGCATGGTGAGTTCATCCCGGGTAATATCCCCCACATACCCCAGGATATGGGAGAGGCTTCCGATATCCCCATAGGTCCGCATGGGCTTGGATTGCCAGGAGACTCCCGGCAGGGAATCCGCCTGTTCCGCTAAAGCCGCAATCGTACTAAAAGGTACATTCACCGCCACTTCTACCGGCTGGTACAGGTAATAGTACTGGGTCGGTATTTTCTTGTCGATTTGATCCCGCTCCATCCCGAGGATCCGGGCCACCTTACTAATCAGGTCCGGAATGGTTCCTTCCGGCACCTCCGCGGGGGTAATACTCACCGCAAATGAATCGGTATTAAACACCAGGGGCTGGGTGAAGTTCCGGTCAAAGATCTCCCCCCGCTGTGCGGGAATCACCGTAACCCGCCGGGCGATACTTTCGGCTCGCAGCCGGTACACCTCACCGTGCACAATCTGCATACTGAACAGTTTGAACGTGTAGATGACAAAAATAGCGATAAAGAACAGGGCGATTATGCTCACCCGGTCTTCAGGCCGGGGGTCTCCCGAAGGAAATTGGCGAGAGGTCATGAGGATTTCCCCCGGTCAAGCAGCAGGTTTTTAAACATTTTGAGAAAGGCGAATAACAAGGGCGCGAAAATGCTGTTACCCACGAGCTCAACCCACAGGGTGGGCTCTTTTAAGGAATAGGTAGGCACCTCCTGGGTGAAAAGCAGGTGCAGTCCTGCAAGCAGCAGGGCCTTATACAAAGTCGCCCCGGCACATAAAGCCATGGGAAGAAACAGGGAATCCAGGAAAAAGGCGCCCTTCATGAATCCTGCGGTAGCCCCGATCATGGTTCGGATTAAGGCGTTAAGCCCCAGGGGAGCTGCGGACAGAAAATCCAGGATCAGGCCGGAAAAGAAACCGGTTAATTGTCCGGTCATGGTACCGTGCATATAGGCCATATAGACAATGATATCCAGCACGAGATCCGGCACTGCCCGGTACACCGCAAGCCGCGCCAGGAGGGTTGATTGGAGCATGGCTGCCGCCAAGGCAAATACCGCGGCCCATGCCACATGCTTAACCATTCCCTTCCTCCGGGACATCCGGCGTTTCTCGTACCGCTTCCTCTGGAGGCGGTTCCCTGGTCTCGGCGTCAATGACAAAAACATATTCAAGCCGGGAAAAATCAATGGCCGGTTCTACCTCCACCTCCATGGAAATTTCGTATTCCTGATAGAGGACCCTGCTCACCCGCCCCAGGGTGATTCCGGGAGGATACACGCCGCCCCGGCCGCTGCTTAAACCCATACCGCTTGAGATGATCACATCCCCCTGGCTTATTTCATTCCGGGCCCGTTTCTGTATAAACCGCATGCGCAGGGGGAGTTCCGGGCTTCCCTGGCCTTCTACAATACCTTCGTACCGTAGTTCCGCAAACCGAGAGGCCACAAAAGACGTTGTCGCATACAGGGGCATCACCAAACTTTCAAACTGCCCGGCCTGCAAGACCTGCCCCACAAGGCCCTGGATGCCGTTCTGATAGGCAATAACCGGCATGTCCTTCGCAACCCCCGCTTGTTTTCCCTTGTTGATCACAAAAGCGGAAAAAAGGTTATCCGGATCCCGGCCTGAGATCTCCGCAGGAATATGCTTATACCCAAGGGCTTCGGAAAATCCCAACTGTTCCCGCAAACGCCGGTTTTCCTGACGGATCTCTGCCGCGCTCCGTTCAAGCTGCTCATACCGGCTCATGCGGCTGGTTAATTCCGCGTATTCCTGCCGCAAGGTGGCCAGTTCCTTCACTGAAAGGATCGTCCGGGAGACGAAAAAGGTAACTTCATAAATCCCGATACGGATACCGGAAAACAGGGATAAACCCAGATCTTTAAAGTTAAGAATAAAACTGCTATTGGAGAAATACAGTAACAGAAAAGAAAGGAGGGTAAGGACCACAAATACATAGACCTCGGCAAAAAAACGGCCTTTTTGCTTTTTACCCTCTTCCATTGCTCGGTCCTAGTTGTTTAAGGTATCGTAAATCTGACGGCTATTATCGAAATTCTTCGCGTATTCAAAATATTTTCCCGCCCCCAGGGCAACGCAGTCCAAGGGACTCTCTGCCACAATAACCGGCACCCCCGTCTCTTTGGAAACGAGCTTAGGCAATCCCTTGAGGAGGGAACCCCCGCCGGTCATAACGATCCCCCGTTCCACAATATCCGCAGCTAATTCCGGCGGGGTCTTCCCCAGGGTGGCCTTAATTTCATCAATGATCTGGGTGATGGGATCCTTGAGGGCTTCCCGGACTTCCACCGAATCGATCTCCAGCCTCCGGGGAAGTCCGGTAATGGCATCGGTACCCTTGATTTCCACCTTTTCAATGGTTTTATCTGGCGCCGCATTACCAATTTCGATCTTAAGCCGCTCCGCGGTCTGTTCCCCGATGATGAGGTTATGGACGCTGCGGACCTGCTTGATGATAGCCTCATCAAATTCATCTCCCCCTAAGCGTATAGCATTGGTAACCACCATGCCTCCCAGGGAAATAACGGAAATCTCCGTGGTACCGCCCCCTATATCGCAGATCATGTGCCCCATCGGTTCAAAGATGGAAATATCCGCGCCGATGGCTGCGGCGAGGCTTTCTTCAATGACAATCACCTCCCGGGCTCCTGCTTTATACGCGCATTCCTCTACCGCCCGGCGTTCCACCTCGGTGATGCAGGAGGGAATACCGATAACCATGCGGGGTTTGACAAAACGGTAACGGGGAAGCACCTTGGAGATGAAAAACCGGATCATCTTCTCGGTGGATTCCAGGTCCGCAATCACCCCATCCCGCATGGGCCTAATGGCGATGATATTGCCCGGCGTCTTCCAAAGCATCCGTTTCGCATCGGTCCCCACCGCCACCACCCGCTTAGTACCCCGCTCCACTGCCACTACCGAAGGCTCGTTAAGCACAATACCTTTTCCATGTATATAGACAAGGGTATTACAGGTCCCTAAATCAATGCCGATATCCGAAGAATTATTCCCAAACATATTCCCTCCATAGGCCCAAAGACCTTTATTACATATTGAGCCGTACTCTGGTCGGCTTATGACTTGGATCGATACCATAGGCTTTCCGCCATTCTGCCCGGGCCCGGATTGGGTCTCCCCCGCCAGCGTACAGTTCCCCTAATTGATAATGGGCTTCCGCATTTTCACCGCCTTCGGACAGGATGGCCATATACTGAGCTTCCGCTCCCTTCACATCTCCCTGTTTACTCAGGATGGAACCCAAGAGCAGCCGGGCCACCACCATGGTCCTGGAATCCCTGGATATATCCACACAGCGCTGCAGGTAGGCATGGGCGGTATCTACATCCTCCAGGGCCAGGTAGGATCGGGCAATGGAGAGGAGCAATAGGTCTGAAGGGTAGCGCATATCCTTGGATGCTCCCGCTGCACCTGCTTCTTCTGGAATCTCCACCTCATCTCCCGGATCCAAAGCCAGGGTAAAGGCGGCCACACTGTTCCGGTAATCCTGTAAGGCCGCATAGGAGAGCCCCAAATACTCAGGGATATCCTTGGCGGTATAGGACGCCCGCCTCGCCTCCTCAAGAAATTTAACCGCTAAATCCGCAAAACCAAAGCCTTTATAATAATAGGCCTTTCCTAAAACATACTGAACCCGGCCATCCGTTCCCCTTTCTTTGGATAAGAGGGCTTTCCGCAGGGACCATATACACGTATCTATATAGGACAGCGTATCAAAATTGTTGATCTGAGCAATGGCAAGCTGATAGGATGAAAATCCATGAAACATTAAGAGAAAATAATCCAAGGGTTTATCTTCAAGCATTTCACCACTTACCCTAAAGGCTTCATCATAGGATCCGGCGTCCCACAATTGTGCCAATTCGTTTTTTTCGTTTCCTACTTTATTACTCCAGGGTATCAGAAATACCAATAAGAGTCCAATACTTATGATCACCACAACGGCCACTAAAACGGTATATAAGGTCTGTTTTCGGTGCAGATACATACCATACGCAGACCGGGAATGTCTACCAATCATATTTTTATAAGGTATACTACATTTAAGGATAAGAAGTCAACGGAAAAAAAGAGGGGTCCCAGGGCGTCTGTACCAATGGACTCAGGGATTTCGCTGATTTTCACGGAGCCGGAAGGGTTTGGGTATGAAAAATTTCCTTTAGGGGTTCCCCAATGGGTAAGGAAAGGTTGCATCTTTGTTTCCCTGCATAGTATGGGGAACCCGCAGCCTGGAGGAACCCCTTCCGGATATTTGCTTACCTTACTGCGGAAGCTCTGTGGTTCTTGGAAGCCTCCAGGACAGGGGATTATGGGGGCGAGCCTCAAGGAATTCCCTTTTTCCCCTGGTTCGGCTTAGAAACACGATGGGGCCTTGCACCCTCAGCAGGGCGGCGTTATTTCCTTTTTACTTCCCTAATAAAACAAGGAAATAGGTTCCCTTGAGATACCCTACCAATCCATGGATAAATTCTGGGTATAGCCAATACCCTGGCCCTCTAGCCGGTTCTCGGGGAGTATGGGTATAATCCGAGAATAGGGCGACTGAAGCCCTGCCGTTGCAAACATACTGTACTGGTATGGTCATCCAGTCTGATTGTATCCTGGGGGTCTTATGAAAATCAGCAAAAAAACCTTCGGCCTTCTTTCATCCGGAAAGAAGGTATACCTGTATACCCTGAAAGCAGGGGATCTCTCCCTGTCCATTTCGTCTTTTGGGGCAAGCCTCACCGCTCTCTTGGTTCCTTCCCGGGATCAGGGGAAGGAGGATGTGCTTTTGGGGTATTCCTGCCTAGAAGGTTATACCCATAATACCCCCTATTTCGGGGTTACGGTCGGCCGCTTTGCCAACCGGATCGGAGGGGGACGGTTTTCCCTCCAGGGTACCGAGTATACCCTGTACCAGAACGAGGGAGCCCATACCCTTCATGGGGGCCGCCGGGGTTTCGATAAGGCCCTGTGGAAGGCCGATGCCTATGAAGAACGGGATGGGGTCTTTGTTCGCTGTGAACTGACCAGTCCCCATGGGGATGAAGGGTTTCCCGGGACCTGTAAGGCGGTGGTGAGTTACGGCCTTACCAAGATGAACGAAGTGATTGCCGATTACCAGGCCCGGGTCGATGCCCCCTGTCCGGTGAATTTAACCAACCATGCCTATTTCAACCTTGCGGGGGAAGGAAATGGGGACATCCTTTCCCATGAAGTGGCCATTCATGCGGATGCGTATGTGCCTGTTGATGCATCCCTGATTCCCACCGGGGAATACGTACCGGTTGCAGGGGGACCCTGGGATTTCAGGAGCCGCAAACCCATTAAACAGGATTTTGATGCCGTACCTGGAGGCTATGATCATTGCTTTGTCCTGCAAGGGGAGGCAGGGAAACTGCGGCCCTGCGCAGAGGTTTATGAAAGGAGTTCCGGCAGATCCTTGCGGGTGTTTACCACTCAGCCGGGGGTACAGTTTTATACGGGGAATCAGATCGGTATGATTCCGGGGAAAGCCAGTTCTCTGTACACCAAACACAGCGGCTTCTGCCTTGAAACTCAGCATTTTCCAGACGCTCCCAACAAGCCCCGGTTTCCGTCGGCGATTTACGGTCCTGAACGGGATTACCATGAGCAGGCTCTCTTCGCGTTTGATTGGTGACGGGGAATGAAGAGTAACCGGGTTTTTTCAAAACCGGACCTTTGAACACGCTCTAACATTATTTTATTATAGAAGAAAAGGTAAAATTTAGGATGAAAAAAATCCCGAGTATCGCTTGTAGAAAAAACTAGGTTATAATATAATAAAAAAATAATAGTAAATTTAGTGTTCAAATAACCGGTCTGGGATGAACTCAAGAGGGTAAGGGTATGAACTTCCCGATGGAACCGCAGGCGGATTAGGGGAAATAGAGGGAACTATTTATTAAAGAGGAGATTATGGACATCCAACTTCAGGAACTTATTGATAAGATAAAAAAGGATGGAATCGAATCCGCTGCGGAAGAGGCGGCACGGTTGAAATCTCAGGCCGAAGAACAAGCCAAACGTATCGTCGAAGCCGCCCAGCGAGAGGCGGCCGCCCTTATTGCCAAGGGAAAAGGAGATGCGGAACGGCTGGAAAAGGCGGGTGTGGTAGCGCTGGAGCAAGCGTCCCGAAATCTCGTCTTAGCCTTTAAGGGTGAAATTCAGGCGCTTTTGGATACCATTATTGCCCAACGGTTACAGGAATCCTATACCGAGGATACCCTCAAGGCGGTCCTCCCTGAATTGATACGGGCTTGGGTGGCGAAAGGAGGGGATAAACTGGATCTTATCCTCAGTGAAGAGGCCCTCAAAAACCTGGAGGCCTATTTTAAGCACCAGCTTGCCTCGGTATTGGCCCAGGGGCTTGAGCTTAAATCTAACCGGAATCTGACCGCAGGTTTTCGTATTGCCCATAAGGACGGTTCTGCTTATTATGATTTCTCCGCTGAATCCGTAGGGGCGCTGCTTTCCGCATATCTTAACCCTCGATTGGGGGAAATTCTGAAGCAAGTGATAAAAGGAAACTAGGCGGTGGCTTATTATTATTTAGTATCCCAGCTTCCCTATCTCATCTATGGCCAAGCAGTACCTTTGTCTTCGGTTCAGTTCAAGTCGCTTTGTAAAACCGCGTTGCGTCCCCAGGATGCGGCCCTGTTGGAGTGGTGTACGTTGGACCCGGATCCGGAAGTGCTGCCTCTGGGGGCGGGGAAGCTTGATTCCTATCGGGACGTGCCGAGGGCTACCCCATCACCCTTCCTTAATCAGTGGCGGCATTGGGAGCGGGCTTTGCGGCTAAATCTTGCCCGGTACCGGGCCCAGGCTTTGGGGCAGGAAGGGGCTGCCCCGGTGGATCCGCCGGAAGATCCCGTGGATGTAGGGGCCATTGCTAAGGCTGCCTTGGGTTTAGAATCACCTTTAGAGGCGGAACTTTTCCTTGACCAGGCCCGATGGAACGCTATTGAAGGTATGCAGGGGTTTGATTATTTTGGCGTTAATACTATTTATGCCTATCTCCTGCGGCTGCTTCTCATGGAACGGCGGGCTTCATTCAGCGCCGAGGAAGGGTTTGCGGTGTATAAGGAGCTTTATACCGCTATCATGGCGGCTGCCGGTGGACTTGCGTCAGAAGGCGGAAGAGTGTCTGAAATCAGTATTGAATCGGGAGAACCGAAATGACCGGAACAAAAGGAACAGTAGTCGCCGTTAACGGCAATATGGTGAGCGTCCGTTTTGAAGGCGCGGTTTCCATGAACGAAGTCGGCTATGTCAAGGTGGGAGATAAACGGCTCAAGAGTGAAGTGATCCGCATCCGAGGGGATATATCCCAACTCCAGGTGTTTGAGATTACCCGGGGGATCACTGTAGGAGATGCAGTGGAATATTCGGGGGATATGCTGGCCGTAGAAGTGGGACCCGGCCTTTTAGGGCAGGTCTTCGACGGCCTCCAGAATCCCCTCCCCAAACTGGCTCAAGAGGCGGGTTATTTCCTGGAACGGGGGGTATACCTGGATCCCCTGCCCTTAGATGTGGCTTGGGCCTTTACCCCGGCGGTAAAGGCGGGGGACCGGGTGGAACGGGCAGATACCCTGGGAACCGTGCCCGAAGGTTCTTTTACCCATCGTATCATGGTTCCCTTTAATCTGTACGGTTCTTATACCGTGGCGTCCATCAGGGAAGCAGGGTCTTACACCATCCGGGAGACTATTGCGGAATTAAAAGATGAGAAAGGAAACCGTTTTCCGGTAGCTATGTCTTTTCGGTGGCCGGTAAAACGCCCGGTGGATTGCTATGAAGAACGGCTCAAGCCGGAAGAGCCCATGGTTACCAAGGTTAGGCTGATTGACACCTTCTTCCCGGTAGCCCGAGGAGGGACGTATTGTATCCCTGGACCTTTTGGGGCGGGTAAAACCGTACTCCAGCAGATCACCAGCCGTAATGCGGATGTGGATATTGTGGTCCTTGCGGCCTGCGGTGAGCGGGCTGGGGAAGTGGTGGAGACCCTCAAGGAATTTCCAGAACTCACCGACCCGAGAACCGGCCGATCCCTTATGGAACGAACCGTAATCATCTGCAATACTTCTTCCATGCCTGTAGCGGCCCGGGAGGCTTCGGTGTATACCGCGGTAACCCTGGCGGAATACTACCGCCAGATGGGGCTTAATATCCTGCTTCTCGCGGATTCGACGAGCCGGTGGGCGCAAGCCATGCGGGAGATGTCAGGCCGCTTGGAGGAAATCCCGGGAGAAGAGGCTTTCCCCGCATACCTGGAATCTACCATTGCCAGTTTCTATGAACGGGCGGGGTTGGTACGGCTCCGGGACGGCTCTATAGGTTCGGTTACCATAGGCGGAACCGTAAGCCCTGCGGGAGGTAACTTCGAGGAACCGGTAACCCAGGCGACCCTCAAAGTTGTAGGGGCCTTTCATGGGCTTTCCCGGGAACGTTCAGATGCCCGTAAGTACCCTGCCATTCACCCCCTGGAATCCTGGTCTAAATACAAGGGGATTATCCCGGGAGATAAGGTTGCTTATGCCCACCGATTCATGTTCCGCGGTAGTGAGGTGGAGCAGATGATGAAAGTGGTGGGCGAAGAAGGGACCAGCCTGGATGACTATGTGGTCTATCTCAAAGGAGACTTCCTGGATGCGGTGTATTTCCAGCAGGACTCTTTCAATCCGGTGGATTGTGCGGCGATTCCCGAAAGGCAGAAGCATATCTTCGCCATCATCCTCAAGATCTTGGCCTCCAAGTTTACTTTTACGGATAAGAATGAGGCCCGCAGCTGGTTTAACCGGCTTAGACAACGTTTCCTGGATTACAATGGTACGGAATGGGCAAGTGAGCAGTTCAAAGCGCTGCAAAAGGAACTGGAGGCTGTGGTGGCTGAACGGTCCCAAGGGCTTGATAAGGCTGTGGAACAATTCCTGGGGTAGGGTACAGAGGGAGAATCAGCGATGAACAAGGTATATAGTAAGATTGAATCCATCACGGGGAGCGTTATCACCGTCAAGGCCGAAAATATCCGGTATGGAGATCTGGCAGAGGTGGATACGGTATTTGGCACCTCCTTGGCAGAGGTAAACCGCCTTGAGGGTAATCTGGTTTCTCTCCAGGTATTTGCCGGGGGCCGGGGTATTTCCACGGGGGATACGGTGCGGTTTCTGGGACGTCCCATGGAGGTGTCTTTTTCGGAAAATCTTATGGGTCGGGTTTTTTCCGGTTCCGGGGATCCCCGGGATCGGGGCCCAGGGCTCCATGAAAACCTCATCCCTATCGGAGGACCTTCGGTAAATCCCGCGCAGCGGATCATCCCCCGGAGGATGATCCGGACGGGTATTCCCATGATCGATCTGTTTAATACCCTGGTGGTTTCTCAGAAGCTGCCTATTTTTTCGGTTTCCGGGGAACCCTATAACGATCTCTTGGCTCGGATTGCGATGCAGGCCGAGGTGGATGTCATTGTTTTGGGGGGTATGGGGCTTAAATACGACGACTACCTGTTCTTTAAGGATGCCTTGGAAGAGGGGGGCGCCCTTTCCCGGACCGTGATGTTCGTGCATACCGCCTCAGATCCTACGGTAGAGTGCCTTATGATTCCCGATATGTCTCTGGCAGTGGCGGAACAGTTTGCCTTGCAAGGTAAGGATGTACTGGTGTTGCTCACGGATATGACTAACTTTGCCGATGCCATGAAGGAAATCTCTATCATTCAGGAGCAGGTACCCTCTAACCGCGGGTATCCAGGGGATCTGTACAGTCAGCTGGCAAGCCGTTATGAAAAGGCGGTGGATTTCGATACCGCAGGGTCTATTACCATCTTGGGAGTTACTACCATGCCGGGAGATGACGTAACTCATCCCGTCCCGGATAATACCGGGTACATCACCGAAGGGCAGTATTACCTCAAGAACGGCCGTATTGAACCTTTTGGTTCTCTTTCCCGGCTTAAACAGATGGTCAATGGCAAAACCCGGGCGGATCACCGGGCTTTGATGGACGGCATGATCAAGCTCTATTCCGCATATAAGGATACCTTGGAAAAGAAGGCTATGGGTTTTATTATGACTCCATGGGATGATAAGCTGCTCAAGTACGGGGATCGCTTTGAAAAGGGGATGATGGATCTGTCGGTCAACATTCCCCTTGAACGGGCACTGGATTTGGGATGGGAGATCCTGGCGGATTGTTTCAGTCCTGAAGAAACGGGGCTTCGTTCTGAACTGATTGCGAAGTTCTGGCCCAAGAAGGATTAATAGGGACATGGCAAAGATCAAGCTGACTAAAAATGAGCTTAAGAAGCAGAAAGATGCCCTTAAGATGTATCAGCGGTATCTTCCGACCTTAATGCTTAAGAAGCAGCAGCTTCAGGCGGAAATCAGGACCACGGAGTTACGTATTAAAGCATTGTTGGCCGCGAAAGAAGGGGTGGATGAATCCTTTAGGCCGTGGATAGGGGTGTTTTGTGAAACCGGGTTCTTTATCCCTGAGTTGCTTCAGATACGGAGCATTACCACGAGCCAGGGAAATATTGCGGGGGTATCTATCCCCCTCTTCCATGGAGCGGAATTTTACACGGCCCCCTATGATTTGGCTCGAAGTCCCCTGTGGCTCGATAAGGCGGTGGTAAAAATGCAACAGGTTTTGTTGTTGGATTTGGAAGCCCAGGTTCTTGAGGAGCAGCGGAAACGGCTGGATCATGAGTTACGGGTAACTACTCAGCGGGTAAATTTATTTGAGAAGATCATGATTCCAGAGACCAAGAGTAATATCAAGAAGATCCGGGTCTATTTGGGGGATCAGCAGACCTCTGCAGTAGTCCGGGGAAAGATCGCTAAACGGGGAATGGAGAGGGCTGTACAATGATCGTACCGATGAAGAAAGTGTCCCTCGTGGTCATGGATAAGACCCGAGAAGCCTCCCTGGAAAAGCTCCGGGAAGTGGGAGTGGTCCATTTGGAGAAGCGGGCTGTTGCTTCAGACACCCTTGCTGTCTTGCTGGATCGGAAGGCCGATGTGGAAAGGGCCTTGGGCTTGTTGCGGTCCTACCAGGGAGAGGCTCAGGGTGCGCCGAAACAGGGAGCAGTTGAAGCGGAGCTGGTGAACCAGATCTTGGCGCTGGAGGATGAGCGTAAGGCCCTCCAGGAACAGTTGCTTGCTACGACTAAAGAACGAAGCCGTATTGAAAGCTGGGGTAATTTCAACCCTGGGTCGCTGAAAGAGTTGGCTGACCAGGGGGTGGTGCTTATTCCCTATAAACTTCCCCGTAAGGTATATGCCTCCTTGGGGAAAGAGGATATATTTATCCGGCTTGCGGAAGATAAGGTGGTGGTGTATGGCCTTAGTGTGGGTAAAAAGATTGCCGGGGAAATGCCTTTTGTCCTGCCGGAACATTCCCTTGAGGAGTTGGGGAGGATCATCCAAGGGATCCAGGGGAAGCTGCAGGATATAGAGACCCATTTTTCGGAGTTTGCCCGTCGGAAAGCGGATGTTGAAGCGGTACTTGAAGCGCTTAGCCAACAGATTGCCTTTGAGATCGCCCGGGCCGGTATGGATCGAGTAGAATCGGTTCCTGTGGAGCTTACCGTTTCATGGCTCACCGGGTATGTGCCGGATGAGGCGGTGGGGATCCTAAAGCGGGCTGCCGCGGAAAACGGCTGGGCCTTGGCCCTGCGGGACCCCGACGAAACGGATAATCCCCCGACTTTGGTAAAGAACAATGCCTTTACCCGGCTGATTCAGCCGCTGTTTAAGCTCCTGGGAACCACCCCGGGGTATCGGGAATACGATATTAGTCTATCCTATCTGCTCTTTTTTAGTTTCTTTTTTGCCATGATCTTTGGGGATGCAGGATACGGTTCTATCTTGTTTATCGCGGCGCTTATTTTTGGCATAAAATCGGTAAAGCAAACCGGGAAAGTTCCTGACGGGGTACTGCTTTTAGGCTTGCTTTCCTTGACCACGATCCTGTGGGGGACCCTTACCGGTTCGTGGTTTGCCATGCAGCATATTCCTGGGTTCTTAGCGGCATTAAAGGTGCCTTTCCTCGCTTCAGAGCAGAATATTAAACACATTTGTTTTGCGGTTGGGGCAGGACAGCTTGTGCTGGCCCATCTCAAGAATATCAAAAAGGCCCTGCCTTCCCTTACTGCTATCGCTCAGCTTGGCTGGCTCTGTATGGTGGTGGGTATTTATTTTGTGGTATTAAATCTGGTGTTGTCCAAAACCGAATTTCCCATTCCCCCCTTTGCCCTGTATCTTATCGGAGGCGGACTGGGGACTTTCTTTATCTTTTGTGAACAGAAGGGAGGAAATTTCTTCAAAAATATAGGGAAGGGTTTTGCAAATTTTCTGCCCACTTTCTTGAGTGCAGTATCGAGTTTCTCGGATATTATCAGTTATATCCGTCTTTTTGCGGTGGGTCTTGCAGGAGCTGCCATAGCGGGCAGTTTTAACGGCATGGCCGGGGGGCTTCCCGCGGGTCCGGTCCGCATCATTGCAGGGGGACTCATCCTTCTGTTTGGTCATGGGCTTAACCTTGCTATGAACGCCCTTTCCGTGGTGGTTCATGGGATACGGCTCAATTTATTGGAATATGCCGGTCATCTTGGTATGGAGTGGTCCGGTTATACATATTCACCCTTTGCGCTCAAACAGAAAGCGCGGCCGGACTAAGGTTTAGGGATACGAGCTTATTGGGCCTATGCTAAGGGCTTAGATCGGTTCAATAGGCACTTTAAACCGGTTTCGGAAATTGATATGGTCCAGAGGAGAGGCGATTCGGAAATTTTAAACCAGCGGTTACAAAGTTTAGAAATCCGGATGTTCCGATGGTTAATTTTTTGTTAAATAAACCTATTTATTTAACAAATCAAAATTAAGGAGTATATATGAATATTGGATTGATTGGAGTTGCTGCCTGTCTTGGTCTTGCCGCCTTGGGCTCTGTCCTGGGAGCAGGTGTTGCAGGTATGTCCGCCATCGGGGCATGGAAAAAATGTTTTATCCAGAATAAACCGGTGCCTTTCATCCTGGTAGCTTTTGCAGGTGCGCCTTTGACGCAAACCATCTATGGGTTCATTTTGATGAATACCTTGGTGGGCTTAGATAATCCGAGCGCACAATTATGTATCGGGGTATTTGCAGGACTGGCCATGGGCGCTTCGGCCTTATATCAAGGTAAATGTAGCGCCCATGCTTCGGATGCTTATGGAGAAACTGGCCAGGGGTTTGGTAACTATATCTTGGTGGTGGGTCTTATTGAAACGGTGGCTCTCTTCGTGATGGTGTTCTCCTTGGGTCTTGCGGGTAACCTGTAACGGTGTATCGGGGTATACCCTGGGCTTTAAGGCGTTTAAAGGGATGGGTCATACTACACGGATAATCAAGATTGGCGGGTTTGGCGCAGTTAAACCGGTCATGGTGGGCGGTACTTTTCCAGTGCTTATACAGACCATGTGGAAAGACCGCCTTTCTTTTTCAGATATCACCGGAAGTACCGGGGATGAGACCCTTTCCCGTATTAAGGCTTTGGGAGCTATGGGGTGCGGTCTGCTCCGGTTTGCCGTACCGGATAAGGAAGCGGCGGAGGTGCTGGGAAACCTGGCATCCATGACTTCCATGCCTCTGGTGGGGGATATCCATTTTGATCATACCCTTGCTTTGCGATGCCTTGATTTTCCTATTGCTAAAATTCGTATCAATCCCGGTAACATTGGCAGTCGTGAGAAGATCAAACAGGTGCTCACTAAAGCCGCTTCCCAGGGGGTACCCATACGGATAGGGGTGAATGGGGGAAGCCTCCCTCGGGATCTACGGTGTGCTGTGGCAGAAGGCCGGCTTAATCGGGCAGATGCCTTAGTGGAGGCAGCGGAGCGGGAACTGGAGTTCTTTCGGGAATTTGATTTTCCGCAGGTCCTAGTCTCAATGAAAGCCTCTTCTGTTGCCGATACTATAAAGGCCAATCGGCTTCTGGCGGAGCGGAGCGATGTCCCCCTCCATATCGGGGTTACCGAAGCAGGGCCCCTTATCCCTGGGGTGGTTCGGAATACCCTGGCCCTTTATGCCCTGCTGGGGGAAGGAATTGGGGATACGATTCGGGTATCTCTGTCAGATACCATGGAGAAAGAGGTCATTGCCGGCAAGGAGATCCTTCGGAACGTGGGAGAGGGTACTGGAAAGAGGGAAACCCCCAAAGGGGTAACTTTGATTTCCTGTCCCCGGTGCGGCAGAAACAGTTTCGACACCCACGAGTTTACCGAACGTTGGCAGAATCGCTTGTATGCCATAGATCAGGATCTTACCATTGCGGTTATGGGTTGTGCGGTCAATGGCCCGGAAGAGGCGCGCCATGCGGATCTGGGTATCACGGGCCTCGGAGACAAGGTATTTCTATTCCGGCAGGGGAAGGTGGTGCGGACCATTGCCGCGGATGCTGCGGATGCCGCCTTTAGGGAAGAGCTGGAAGGGTTGTACCACGGGGAAGTAAAGCAATGAAAAAAGCACGGATTTTAGGATGTTTGGTGTTTTTTCTCTGCCAGGTCTGGGGATGGGGGCAAAGACAAACCGAGCGTCCCTATTGGTTTAGCCTGGAACGGGGAAAATCCTTATTTAGAAAAGGGGACTATGGGAATGCCCTTTTGGCCTTTGAGGATGCCCGGCGGGATCGGCGGGCCAGGTATACCCGGATGGAACAGGATCTCATTGATCTGCTCTCCATGCCGGAAGTCCGCTTACTCGGGGATTCCCTGGCCCAAATAGAGCCTTATATTGCCGAGCGGTATCAGGTGAATGCCGGGGCTGCGCTGCGGGAAGTGTACTTTCGGGTGTCCCGGGAATCTTTGGAAGGGTCTGCCGCCAAGGCACTGGAAGTTTTAGGGCGTCTTAAGAATTATCCTGAGGCGGAATATTGGATAGGAGAAAGCTACCGGGTCGAGGGGGAATTGGCGGTGGCTTTGATGCAGTACGAGAAGGCCCATGAACAGCGGGCCTTTTTGGAAAACCCTGGTTTTGATATAGAAATTTTATATAAAATCGTTGATATTCTTAAAATCAGACAAAATTATACGGAGATGGAAAAGCGGCTCCTGGAGATCCTGGAGCAGGATACCTTGTGGTCCGGTGAAATAAATAAAAATACCAAAAGCGTTATGCTCAGGATGTTGGAAAATGAGGGAATCAGCCGTTTTTTAACGGTTTACCGGTATAACAATACGCTGGTAGAGCGGGCCCATCGGCTTCTCGGCTTATATTACTACACCTCAGGACGGCATAACCGGGCAGTGCAACATCTGATGTTTTCTTTTTTGATTCAGAATACCATAGTGATTGAGGAAGTAATCCGTAATCAGTATGATTTTACCTTTACCGACCTGGAAAACTTGTGGATTCAGGTTATGAAACGGCCGGTTTTAGTAGACTATATTGAAGGGGCTGAATACTATAGGACCATCTATTATTTGGGAGCCGCCTTGTATGGGGATGGGAAATTGATTCCTGCTAGGCGTTTCTGGAGCTTTCTAAGCGGTTGTCTTGATGCAGGTGAATGGGGCGGCAGGGCGAGCAGTCAGCTACGGAGTCCCTTTGTGGAGCATGTGGTAGAAATGCCCTGATATTTTTTGTCCTTGAGTTCGTCTCAAAAGGTGGCTGGCATGGAAACCGCAGCACCCTATGGGTAAGATAACGGCTTAGAAGAAATGCTTGTCAAGGAGGAGTAGGTAATGAAAACGATTATTCATGTGGATAATAGCATGTTTTTCAGAAAAGTACTGAGAAGTTTTCTTGTGGAGCATGGATTTCTGGGGGAAAGTTTTTCCCATGGAACCGAAGCGCTTGAAGCTATTACCCGAAAGGATGTTGCTTTGGTTATTACCGGTATGGTCCTTTCCGATATGAATGGGTGGAAATTTATTAAAAAGACGATCCTTACCTCTAATGTTCCGATTATTGTTCTTACATCCAATACCTCAGAAGCCGAGCAGTACGGATTGAAGGCTTTGGGAATCAAAGCGCATATCCTCAAGTCAGGAGCATGGAAAGAAACCCTCCTATCCTATCTGTACCGATTGATCAATTGACAATCAGCGCGCCTTTATAGTATTTTTTATAAATACTTGAGCCTTTTTCATAATCCAAAATGGTGAAAAAGCCTCATGGAAGTAAAGGAAAAAGGTCATATAATGGCGAGGAGATGCTTCTATGGCTCAGAGTAAGAATGCTCGTACATCCAGCGCGACGCAAAAATTCTTTTGTTCATGCGGTGGAGAAATTAAGATGAAGACCCTCTTTGAAAGAGGTAAGGTCAAAAATGTGGCTGAATGTGAGAAATGTAAGCGTTTGGAACGGCGACCTTCGGATTTCAAATAAAGGTATTTCGGGGGATTTTCCCATAACCCAGACTGGCTGTGGCAGAAAAGCGGGTATGAGGAAGAGAAAAAAATTGGTAAGGGGAGGAGTTTCCTTTGACAGGCAAAAACAGTTCCGCCTTCAAGCGGCATCGACAGAGCGAAGAACGGCGTATCAAGAATAAGGCGGTAAGAAGTTCCGTCAGGACCATTACAAAGAAATTTATGGTTCTAGCTCAAAAAAAGGAGCTTGCTGAAGCGGGAGCGGCACTCCAAGAGATGATTAAGAAGATTGATACTGCTGCCCGGAAGGGGATTATCAAGAAAAACACCGCCGCCCGTAAAAAATCAAGGATGCAGCGGTTCTTTAATACTATTAACCAAGCTGCGGCAGCGCAGTAGGCAGGGACTACGCAAAAGCAGGTATTTTAGCATACCTTGTGCACATACCCGAGCGGTATGATTGGTTAGAGGGAAAGGGAATACGCGTATCATGACAGAGAAAAAGTATACCAAGGCTGATCTGATCGATTCGGTGCATCATAACACCGGTATTGATCGTAAAGAGGTACAGACGGTTATTGAGTGTTTCCTGAATACGATACAGTCTGCCCTCATGGAAGAGGCGACCTTGGAATTGCGGGGATTTGGGACTTTTGAATTCAAAAAGAGAAAGGGCAGGGAAAAGGCAAGAAACCCCAGAACCGGAGCAATCTTATCGGTTCAGGCTCATGGGGCAGTTACCTTCAGACCGGGAAGAAAATTAAAGCAGGATCTGTGGACTTTAGGCGGGGAGGAGCTATCTGATTAAGGATATAGAAGTCTATGAGGGGTATCCTTAGTAGGATTACATGATTGGAACTCAAGCTTGGAAGGGGATACTGCCCAAAGGCCTTATTCCATTAGGGGCGGTACTGGTGGGGGCGGTGTTATTTGCCGGTGGGTTTCCTAATCTTATATGGAAAGAGGGTTTACCCTTATTGGCATGGATTGCCTATGTGCCGGTATTTTGGCTGAGTTATCGAGGGAGGGTGGCTGGTTCCTGCTTCTGGGGCGCTCTTTACGGGTATAGTGCATACGGCCTTTTTAACTACTGGTTAAGTGTCTTTCATCCTCTGGCAGGTGTAATCGTAGGGATCATTTACCTGGTGTTTTTTATGATCCTTTTTCTCCTTCTTAAAGTGGCGGTGATCCTTTTTCCGCAGCGGGGGTATCTGCTGCACGTACTGCTATGGATGAGTTTTGAATACCTGCGTACTCAGGGTTTTTTAGGGTATCCCTATGGTATCACAGGATATTCCCAGTGGCGCTTGATTCCGCTTATCCAGATCGCTGATATATGTGGAGTCTGGGGAGTTTCCCTCATCGTGGTGTTTCCCTCGGCATGGATAGCCGCGGCTATCGTTCGCATAGAAAAGGAAAAGGCGGGCGGGGCGCCATGGAGGGATGGCATTAAGTTATTCTGGCGGCAGGAGCGGGTATGGGGGTTCCTGTGGCTTGGGGCTTTAATGGGCACCCTGGTTTATGGATATACCGCCCAAGTAGATTATGCCGATGCTCCCTTGGTACGGATAGCCTTGATTCAGCATAATACGGATCCCTGGCGAGGAGGCATTAAGGAATACCGGAAAAATTATGAGGTCTTAAAACGGCTCTCTGATGAGGCCCTCAAGATAGATCCCAAACCGGATCTGGTAGTATGGTCTGAGACGGCTTTTGTGCCTCGAATTTACTGGCATATCACCTATCGAGATGATCAGCCCTCCTATAGTTTAGTGAAAGAACTTATGGATTACTTATCCACTCAGGAGGTACCCTTTGTGATTGGAAACGATGATGCCCGCAAGGACCCGGCCAAGAACCCTCAAGCAGATCACCGGGTTGATTATAATGCGGTCATGGTTTTTGAGCGGGGGACCATTACCGGAGTGTATCGCAAGTTGCATCTGGTACCTTTTACCGAGCATTTCCCCTATAAGAAACAGTTTCCCCTGATCTATGAGGCGTTGCGGAATGCAGATACCCATTTCTGGGAACAGGGGGATGAAGCCACGGTGTTTACCGTTAAGGGCTTGAGTTTTTCCAGCCCCATCTGTTTTGAGGATACCTTTGGCTACCTATCCCGGGATTTTGTGCGGAAAGGGGCGGAACTTATCGTCAACCTTTCCAATGATGCATGGTCGAACAGTCTCCCGGCTCAGATGCAGCATCTTTCCATGGCCATGTTTCGGGCGGTGGAAAACCGGAGGGCTATGGTACGATCCACTGCGTCAGGCCAAACCTGCGCCATAGATCCCAATGGAGCCGTTATAGCCATGGCGGAACCTTTCACTGAAACCCAGTTGACTGTCCAGGTTCCGGTGATTACCCTGGATTCGTGGTACACCCGGTACGGGGATTTTTTACCCCGCTGGTGTGTTGCTGCCGCAGTTATCCTGTTGATACTTGGCATAGGAGGGAGTATACTAAAACATATCAAAAAAGAGATGCCTGTGGATTGACAATGGAATAAGCATCATAGGAAAATAAACGAAATGAGGGCCGCAGGTTTATTCTAAAGGAAGGAAGAGATGAACTCCCATAAGAAGATACTCATTGTGGATGATGAGGTTATAAATCTTGAGTTCTTCGAAGTCATGCTTACCAAGCTTGGGTTTATTGTAGAAAAAGCCGCGGATGGGGTGGAGGCACTGGATAAGGTACGGCGTTTTTATCCGGATCTTATCATTCTGGATAATATCATGCCTCGGATGTCCGGGTGGGAGTGTACGAAAACCTTAAAGGCGGATCCCCAATTCCAGGAAATTCCTATTATTATGCTTTCAGCGTTGGATGATGTGAAAGATAAGGTCGAAAGTTTTGAGCTGGGAGTGGATGATTATATCACCAAGCCCTTTAATTTTTCTGAGGTTCTGGTGCGGATCCGGGCCGTGCTTCGTAATCGGGAATTGTTTGCCCACATCCGGATACGGGAGTCCTCTTTGAACCTGGCAGAAGAATTAAGTGCCGAGATAAAAGCTAATTTAACGGATTTTATACGTACTATTAACGCCTTAGACGATGCGATTGCTCAGATTGCCCCCTGGGGACTTGCGCTTTCATCCCAGCAGAAGGGGGAGCATCCTGAAATCCCTGAGCAGGACTTCTCCCGGTTGTTGCAACTGGTGCGGGACAAGAGCCAGGGGGTGAGAAAACAGATTGCCGAATTAGATGCCCGTATTGAGAAAACGCTTCTTGGGTGGGAGGATATAAAAAAAAGTAACCCTGGGTTTATGGCACAGGAAAATCAGAGCCGAAGCTCTATGTATCAGTAGGATCTTCAAGGATCAGGGTGGCTACGGAACCAGGGAGATCGGTGACGGCATAGGGTCTTGTAACGTTGGTAAAAAAGGTAGTATATGTCTAACACAGAAGGAAAAAGAAAAGACGGTCCCCGGTTGGTTACGTTTGGAGTGGGCACTCGATTTGACGGGTATTTGAAATTTACCGAGACCCTTTGTATCAAGGGGCGATTTAAGGGCACTATAGAAGCTCAGGGGACCCTGATTGTGGATAAGGGAGCCGTGGTTGAGGCGGATGCTATCTCGGTAAGCTCTCTCCTGGTATATGGAACCGTGGTGGCCCCGGTACATGCGGAGGATAAGATCGATATGTTTCCCGGAGCAGAAGTCCGAGGAGACCTTATTGCCGCCCGGTTACGGATTGCCGATGGGGTCTTGTTTGAAGGCCAATGTACTATGACCCGCGTAGAGGAGGAGGTAGAAATATTTTCAAGGCCGACTCAAGAGATCAAGGCGGAATTACAGAGAATCCATGAGTGATGCAGAAGAGGTGATTAGCCGTTTATCCGCTGCTTCCCAGACCATAGTCTTAGCAGAGTCCTGTACTGCAGGATTGGTAGCAGACCTTTTAGCCCAGGTTCCGGGAGCCTCCCGGGTATTGTGGGGTTCCTATGTTTCCTATACAGGAGCCGCCAAAATCGCTATGCTGGGATTAGATGAAGAAATCCTCCGGAGATATGGGGCGGTAAGCCGGGAAACTGCCTGTGCTATGGCTCAGGGCGCGCTGCAACGGAGCCGGGCCGATATAGCCGCCGCGGTAACGGGCCTTGCAGGGCCGGAAGGGGATGGCAGCCCTGTGCCTGTGGGAACCCTATGGATAGCTACGGTGGGGCGGGGAATGGGAGTGGAGGCCCAGGTATTTCAGTATACCGGTTCCCGGCAAGCGGTCCGCAGCGCTGCGGCAGGGGCTGTCATAAGAGAACTCATCCGTCGCCTTTCGTCCGTGTAAAAGGGTAATCAGGGTATTTCGTTCATGGTAGGTGGATTGACAGAAGAAGGGATCAAAACTATAGTAAGAAACAGAGGATAATGAAATACCCAAGGGGTTTGTATTATCCGTAAAATACTACTAGTTATAATCCTTCAAATGAAATTACTAATCTTATGGAAATGAATAGCACTAAAATCTCGGGGCATAAACAATAAAGGCTTGTTCTTTTGTTCTCCTAGGAACGAAATAGGTGCAAGCAAAAAGATAGATGAAAAATCGAATGATACGGAAAAATAATTAAATAGGTGGTTTATATCAATGGCAACAGTACGGAGAAGTCGGAAAGTTGAAACAACAGAACCGGAAGCATTAATAGCTTTTGATCGGGAACCTTCTTTGCTCAGCAGGAATGGTACAGAAAAAGCTGAATCCCCGGTCCGGTCTTTCGAAGGAGGGGCTACTCTTGAGCCGGCGGTTTCGGAAATCAAGGATTGGGAAACTCCCCTGGTCTCGGAGGCATTACGGGACGAGGAGGTTCTGGATGAAGACAATGGGGAGCGCCCAAACGGCCGCATAGTAGTACGGGCCAAGCCTAAGCGGAGCTACCGCACCCGTTTGGAACCGGTGGCGCCGCCTGAAGGGGGAAGCCCAGAAGAAACCCCTGCGGCAGATACGGCTTCGGTTCCCCCGAGAACCCGAGGGCGGAGCGCCTATAACCGTAATCCTGCTACGGGAGGCTCCGGCGCCGCTGCTGATTCCGCTTCGGCCCTGCCTCTGCCGGCCTTACCCAAGAACCTGCCTTCCATGCCGGACATTTACGGTAAGCCTGAACCGCGGGTGGATCAGGATAACGGCAAGCCTCGGCTTTGTATCAATGAACTCATTAGGCTCAACATGATAGATCTGCGGGAACTAGCGGCCTGTTACAGTATTTCTCATGAAGATATGATGTCCCTGAAAAAGCAGGAGATCATCTTTGCCATCCTCAAGGCCCATACGGAACGGGGAGGCATCATCTATGCCTATGGGTCGCTGGAAATACTCCCGGATAGTTACGGTTTTTTGCGGAGCCCCCAGAATTCCTATCTGCCTGGGCCGGATGACATCTATATCAGTCCCAGCCAAATCCGGCTTTTTGCCCTTAAAACCGGAGATACGGTCTATGGTCAAATCCGCAGTCCCAAAGAGCAGGAGCGTTTCTTTGCCATGCTCCGGGTGGAGACGGTCAACTATGACGACCCTTCGGTAGCCCAGAACCGGATTCCCTTTGATAATCTCACCCCCTTGTATCCCAATCAAAAACTCGATCTGGAAACCGTGAGTGAAGATGTTTCCACCCGGATTATCAATCTCTTTTGCCCTATTGGAAAAGGGCAGCGGGCCATCATCGTGGCGCCTCCCCGGACCGGGAAGACCATCATGATGCAGAAGATCGCCAATGCCATCACCAAGAACCACCCTGAGGTGTACCTCATTGTCCTGCTCATTGATGAGCGGCCAGAGGAAGTTACCGACATGGAGCGAACCGTCCGGGCGGAGGTCATTTCCTCCACCTTTGATGAGCAGGCCTCAAGGCATGTACAAGTAACGGAGATGGTCTTGGAAAAGGCCAAACGTCTGGTGGAACACAAAAAGGACGTGGTGATCCTGCTGGATTCCATCACCCGCCTTGCCCGGGCCTATAACCAGACCATCCCGACTTCGGGAAAGATCCTCTCCGGGGGGGTGGATTCCAATGCCCTGCACAAGCCCAAGCGCTTTTTTGGCGCGGCCCGGAACATTGAGGAAGGGGGGAGCCTCACCATTATTTCTACTGCCCTGGTGGAAACCGGAAGCCGTATGGACGAGGTTATCTTTGAGGAGTTTAAGGGGACCGGTAACCTGGAAATTAACCTGGACCGGCGGCTCTCGGACCGGCGGCTCTTTCCGGCCATCAACATCAAGAAGTCGGGGACCCGGAAAGAAGAACTCTTGCTTTCCGATGAGGAACTCCAAAAAATCTGGATCCTCCGCAAGGTTATCAACCCCATGGAAGATATCGAGATCATCGAGCTGTTGGTTGACAAGATGAAGAAAACCAAGAATAATGAAGCGTTCCTCAAATCTATGAATACCGGAACCGCCGGTATGGATTAAATTGTTTTAAGGACAGGATATGAAAGAAAAAATTCATCCTAAATATGTATCGGCCAAGATTACCTGCGCTTGTGGGAATGTAATCGAGACCCGTTCTACTGTTAAGGACATCAAGATCGAAATTTGTTCCGCCTGCCATCCCTTTTTTACGGGTAAACAAAAACTGGTGGATACTGCCGGCCGTATCGAACGATTCCGCAGAAAGTACAATATCAAGGACTAATCACGAGAGCCGATGGGATCTGGCTTATCAGGAGAAGGAATCGTGCACCAGGAAGAAACCATCGAGGTTGAATTATTAGACACCACCCTCAGAGACGGCGCTCAGGGACAGGGGATCAGTTTTTCTATACAAGACAAACTCTCCCTGGTTCAGACTTTAGATGAACTGGGGATCACCTGGATTGAGGCCGGGAATCCTGGGAGTAATCCCAAGGATATGGAATTCTTCCGCCTTGCGGCAGGGCTCAAACTCAACCATGCCCGGCTATGCGCCTTTGGTTCAACCCGGAAAAAGGGCCTTACTCCCGAGGCCGATCCTCACCTGAAGAGCCTTCTTGAGGCGGCCACGGAAACCGTGGTGATCTTCGGGAAAAGCTGGGATTTCCAGGTAACCGAGGTTCTCGGGGTAAGCCTTGAGGAGAACCGGGCCATGATTTCCGAAACCGTGGCCTTTCTCAAGGAAAAAGGCCGGACCGTGATCTACGATGCGGAACACTTCTTTGACGGCTGGGCAGCCAACCCTGACTATGCCCTTAAAACCCTGGAGGAGGCCCTGAAAGCAGGGGCGGATCGGATTGTGCTCTGCGATACCAATGGAGGAAACTTCCCCGATTGCATTGCCCGGGGGACTGCTGCGGTCTTGGCCCTGACGGGGGGGAGTAAAACCGGTCCCTTGGTAGGCATCCACGCCCATAATGATGGGGACATGGCCAGCGCTTGTTCCCTCGTGGCGGTACAGCAGGGATGCCGTCATGTCCAGGGAACCCTCCTGGGGTTTGGAGAGCGGTGCGGCAACACCAGCCTCGCCGCGGTAATCCCCAGCATTGCCCTGAAATTGGGGCTTCCCTGCCTTCCTGCGGGGAAATTAGAGCGGCTTTTTGAACTGAGCCACCGGGTTGGGGAGATTGCCAATGTGGCGGTGCCTGATACCATGCCGTATGTGGGGGCTCATGCGTTTTCTCATAAAGCGGGGATGCACGCCGATGGAATCCTCAAGGTGCGCCGTTCCTTTGAGCATATTGATCCCAGCTTAGTGGGGAATGAGCGGCACTTTCTTATGAGCGAGGTAGGGGGCAGATCCGCCATTGCCGAACGGGCCAAGAAAATAGACCCGGCCATTTCCAAGGATCATCCGATTACCGCAGCCTTAGCCTTACGGCTCAAGACCCTGGAAGCGGAGGGCTGGCAATTTGAGGGAGCCGACGCCAGTTTTGAACTCTTGGTTCGCCAGGAATTGGGCAAATACAAGCCCCTCTTCAAGATCGAAGCCTATCGGGTGGTGAGCGAACATCCCAGCGGAGGAGCCCTTGCCTGTTCCCATGCCTGGGCCAAGGTATGGGTGGAAGGGCAGCATGAAATCGCCGCAGCCGAAGGAAACGGGCCGGTTCACGCCTTGGACGGCGCGCTCCGCCGGGCGCTGAAGCATTTTTATCCTGAACTGGAACAGGTCAGGCTTTCGGATTACAAGGTTCGGGTAATTGACGGCAAAGACGCCACCGCCGCTAAAGTCCGGGTGCTTATCGAATCCACGGATGGGGTGCATACCTGGAGCACCGTCGGGGTTTCTGAAGACATCATCGACGCAAGCCGGGCCGCGCTGGTAGATTCCATTGAGTACAAACTCATCGGCGAGATTGAAAGGCGCTTTCAATCCTTTTTTCCAGGGCATCCCTAAAGTTCTCCCGTCTTTCATTAACGGGCCTTCGATGAAATAGTAAAGGTCCACGAAGGAGCCCAATTTCCTCGAATTATTCCGATACATGAGCGTTAATGGGCCTAATCTCGGACTAAAGTCCGGCGGATTAAGGTCAGGCCTCATGCAACCTAGAGAACCGCATTAGGTAAACAAACTTGCATGAAGATAAAACAAAGGGGTATCTTAGAAGCAGGGCCAAACCAGGTAGCATGATTATCCTGTACCCTCCATGAATAAGGGGGGCCTTATTCCGCAGCTTACCGGGAAGCAGGCAAAGATGTGCTTGTGCCCTGAGATAAGAGGGGACCGAAAAAATAGAAGGAGTATGTTATGGGAGAGACGGTAACCATAAAGGATGTATTGGCAGTTATTGATAAGATGTCTCAAGAAACACAGGCGATGTTTGAAAAGACGGATAAGCAGATAGCAGAAACAAGAGCGATGTTCAAAGAGTCGGACCTTGAAATGAAAGCCATGTTGAAAGAGACGGACAAGCAGGTAAAGGCAAGCCACAAACGCATAAGCGAGTTGGGAGGACGCCTCGGGGAAATCATCGAATACATAGTCTCACCACACCTTGAGAAAAAGTTTGGAAGGTGATCCACAAAGTATGATGGGTCTTAAACAAAGCCATAATTAATATAAAAAAAGGCCATAGCAAATGCTTTCCAGTGGTTCCGTAACTTCTTCGAGAAACAGCACGTCCTCCGA
>JAITRH010000102.1 GCA_031288495.1 Treponema sp.
ATGGGGAACCCTGCCTCATCGAAAAGCCTTGCCACCTTATCAAACATACGGCCCTTGGGTATCAAGATACGCAGTTTATCCGTCATAAAAACTCCCCATACCCAAAAAAAGCCGTGGACTTGTCCACGGCGTCGGCGCCTTTAAGCCCCTTAAAACGCCAGACTCTGGTAAGGCAGACGTAGGATGAAGGTGAAGCGCCAGAATCTGATTCATGGAACTCAGTCTAAAAGGATGCCGAAAAAGAGTCAAGTCCTCGCATCGCGGCGCAGCACCGAAAAGAAACCAATGTAAGCCCTGCTGCTTGAGGGATGGAGGGGAGGCCGCCATGGGCAATCCATATGTACCAATAAAGGGGCATCCCAAGAAATCCCCCGGCCCGACATACCGGGTTTTACCTCCGTTTGACCGGATATGGGCGAGATAGTCCCGGTTAAACCTGAGCGTTATCGTATGCTCGTCCAGAAGTTTTCCCCGCTCCTTTTTGTTTGCATCCTGGTACAGCCGGGCAATCTCCCCGCAGAACTTTTTCTTGTCTTTCAGGTCTAAGCCCATGGGGTTCTCCCTTGTTTCCAGGTAGACCCAGTTTACTGTGGGCTAGATTTTTATTGTGGCGCACACCCCTTTTCACTTAGAAAAATGATGGCGCAATGCGCCCGCTTGACCTTTCTTTCGGCTTGTTGCATACTACCATCAATTTCCTGCCCCCTAGGTCAGCTGCAGGGGTTTACAGGATCTATCTTATATAAAGGAGACGCTGAAGTGCCTTGCGGAAGAAAACGCAAACTGCGAAAGATTGCAACCCATAAACGTAAAAAGAAGCTCAGAAGGAATCGACACAAAAACAAATAGCTTTCTTTAATAAACTCCGCCAGAATCATGCTGCAGAGCTGATGAAAGGGTCCGGTTATACCAAATCTGTAGCTCTAGGCCTCCGGTGTTAGCAGTGTATTGTGAGGAGGGTTGTGTATTACCTGATGCCTAAAGTTCTTTTCAAATTTAAGGGCTTTAGGCAGCTATTTTTCCTGATAAATACCACCATTGGGTATATAGTAGATTGTATGAGTGAAGCTGAATCCCTGTTAGCCCGCATTTATGAACCCGAGGATCTGAAGAACCTTTCCTTTACCGAGTTAAACCGGCTTGCCGCTGAAATCCGTACACGTATCGTGGCTACGGTGAGTAAGCATGGAGGACATTTGGCCTCTAATCTGGGGGTGGTGGAACTTACCATAGCCCTGCACCGGGTCTTTAATTCCCCCCGGGATAAGATAATCTGGGATGTGGGGCATCAATGCTATACCCATAAGCTGCTTACCGGCAGGTATGAGGAATTCCCATCCCTCCGTCAATCCGGCGGACTTGCGGGGTTTCCAAAACGGACCGAAAGTCCCCATGATATCTTTAATACCGGCCATGCGTCCACCTCAATTTCAGCGGCCCTGGGAATCCTCGCGGGGGAGTGGGTCCAGGGAGGGAGAAACCGGGTGGTGGCGGTTATCGGTGATGGCGCCTTGACCGGAGGGCTGGCCTATGAAGCCCTATCCCATGCAGGGCAGCTCCGCTTACCCCTGGTGGTTATCCTCAACGACAATAAGATGTCCATAAGTCCCAATGTGGGCGGGCTTTCCAAATATTTAAGCCGTCTTTCCATGAAAGCCCGGTATCAGTGGTTTCGCCGTAACTTCGATTCTATGGCCAAGCGTTTGCCTGTGGTAGGGGATGCCTTTTTCGATGCGGTGGTCCGGCTCAAACGGGCGGTGAAGGCGGTCTTCTATACGGATAATTTTTTTGTGGATCTGGGTTTTGAATACGTGGGGCCTATTGATGGGCACCATATCCAGCAGCTCGAACGGGTGCTGCAGGATGTACGGCGGCTTGATAGGCCCGTGGTGGTCCATGTGATTACCCGCAAGGGTAAGGGGTATACATTCGCTGAAAAAGATCCGGGCAGCTATCATGGGGTTTCCTCGTTTTCCATAAGCGGCGGCTTAGTGGCTAAAGAGGCGGTTTCAGAGGAACCCGATACGAGCCCTCAAGAAACAGCCCCATCCCCCATAAAGAGCCCGGTGGTACATATCCGACCGGAATTATGGGGAAATGGTTCTTTTACCGACGCTTTTAACCGGGCTATGCTTGAGGCAGGGGACAGGGATTTCCGGGTAATGGCCATTACCGCGGCTATGGAAAAAGGAACCGGCCTTTCTCCCTTCAAAGCCGCGTTTCCCGCCCGTTTTTTTGATGTGGGTATTGCGGAGGAACATGCGGTTACCTTTGCCGCAGGCTTGGCAACTCAGGGAATACGGCCGGTGGTCGCGGTGTATTCAACGTTTATCCAGCGGGCCGTGGATCAGGTGATCCACGATGTGGCCCTGCAAAAGTTACCGGTCCTCTTTGCCCTGGATCGGGCGGGGTTTGTCAGTGATGATGGAGAGACCCATCAGGGATTGTTTGATATTGCCCTGTTCCGGCCGATCCCGAATATGACGATCCTGGCTCCTGCGGGAGGTTTGGAACTGAAGCGGATGCTGGATTGGTCCCTGGCCACGGTCGAGCCTGCCATGATCCGGTATCCTAAAGCGCTGTGCCCTCATGAGATCCCTGCTTTCTCCCTCCCGCTCGAATGGGGAAAAGGGGTCTTTATACGAGCATGGGGTTCTTTGGTCTGTCTTGCTTTTACCGGAAGTCTGTACTCGGAGGTGTGGGATGCTGCGGACCGTCTCTTAGCCCGCAACATTGCGGTGGATCTCTATAACCTGCGCTTCCTTAAACCGGTGCATGAGGATTACCTCGTGGAGATTATGAACCGCTATGAACTCATGGTTTTTATCGAAGAAGGCATCATAGAAGGGGGATTTGGGGAATACGCCACGGAATTAGCCTCGAGGCGGCAGTGTACGGCCCAGATACGGGTGCTGGGGGTGCACGGTAACTTTGGAGCTCTCGGCAAGCGAGAAGAACTCCTCCATATAAACGGTCTTGATGGGGAAGGCATTGCCGCGTCGATTCGGCGTTTTTACGGGGAAAACCGGATTTACCCCTATTCCCGAAAGACCGGGCCTATGGCCGGTGCTTCAGGCTCCCGGGCGGCTCATACCTAGCCGGCAACGGCCTCATGAATCCCCTTCACCCGGCGCTGTTTGTCTTGCATCAGCCTTTGTAGATCCCCTTCAGTTTAGGAATGGTTGCTCATCTCCCCCGTTAGATACGTCATGCCGGGGATCCCTGCTGAGGGGAATACCCGGTTCTACCCTGAGCAGGGCCTCGGTGTGGTCCCCGGGTCTTCCCTATTGGCCGGCGCACGCTGGAAGCGAGGGGATCCTAATCCCGACGACGACGGTGGCCGGTCGTCATGCCGCACCATACAGAACCTAACCGTCATGAGCTATGCCCATAGGGCGGCAGCGGTGCGGGAGGCCTGATGCCCTTAAGGCGGTGCAGCTCCATAAAAGTCCCTACCCCCTGCGGCGGGAGGACCGGGGTATGGCTTTGGAAGCGCCCCTTCGATTCCGCCTTACCTTCATTGAAAGCTCAGGGGGAGCCGTCCCAGGGTCCACAAGGTAAGGTATGGTGTCCACCGGTGGCGCACTAAAGCCCGGCACCGATGAGGAGGATTTTTTGGACGAACCAGCGGGGTAATCCCGGACCTCCGGTCCGAGGGGCCTTCTTTTGGTTTCTC
>JAITRH010000147.1 GCA_031288495.1 Treponema sp.
TGGTTCGAGGTGGTCCTGGGGATACACTTCCCCCGCCACCGGGCGGTTAATCCGTGTTCCCGCATTAACCAGGCCACTTTTTTCAGACTGACCCGTTTCCCCTAGGTGTTCCGCAGTGCTTCCCGCATCCCCTACCGCCCGTGATGCTGTTCCCCAATCTCCCGAATGAAATCGAACAGTTCGGCGTCCTCCGTGCTCCGCCTTTCCGATACCCCCTGCTTCGCCCATGGGTAATACGCGCTGGGTGACACCCCGAACACGGCGGCCAGATCCCTGATGCTGTATTCGTCCGTGTGTTTCTTCATGAACTGATACCCCATCACCGGGGTTCGGTTTGCACGAAGATGACCGCCGCTTTTTTGAGGATTTCGAGTGAAGTGTAGCTTCACACCACCTCCCGCAGCGCCTTCACATCTTTCCACAGCCGGGCCAGTGCGGACTTTAGTCCGACTCGTCCCGGGGCCGTCCGTGGTCGGGAAACGGGGACAATCCTCCTTGCGCCGCCTCCCGGGCCTGCAAAAGGCCCTAGAAGCGCCTCTCTGGCTTGCTTCCCTTTTTACGGAATCCAGGGTCCTGGAGCCTGTCTGAGGAAACCGCGTCTGCCTTAAGGAATTTCCCAGAAAACTCCCTCCTGATGCAACCCGGGGGAACGAGCAGCGTCAAACTACATGAGGGGCATGCACGATATGACATCACTACATCAGGGGATACACCCAGGGCAGGGAAAAGGAGTATATCCTCTTCCCAAGCCGCTGCCTTTTCAAACTCCGGGAGAAGAACGCGCCAATGGCATTTTGCACGGCTTGGGCGTTCTCTTGGCCGTAGCCGGTTTAGTGTTACTGGTGCTTCGGGCCAAGGGATACCTGGGAGGTTCTGGAGGCGGTACAATGGCGGTATGTTCTTACAGCATCTTCATGGCGGCCATGATCGCCATGTTTCTTACCTCTACTTTGTACCATACTATTCAGCATGAAGGGGTAAAACGGGTATTTCGGATCTTCGATCATTCCGCAATCTACCTGCTCATCGCAGGAACCTACACTCCCTTCTGTCTTCTTGCCTTGAACGGGCCTGTGGGCTGGATCTGTTTCGGCATTGAATGGGCTTTGGCTCTCACCGGTATCACCCTTCATGCGGTTAATTGCAGGATTTTAAGGAAACTGGAACGGGGGGTGTATATTGGGATGGGGTGGGCGGTGGTATTCTTGGGGCCCCGCCTCGTCAAGGCCATTCCCGTTTCAAGCCTCCTGCTCCTTATGGGAGGAGGACTTGCCTATACCCTGGGAGTCATCTGGTATAGCAAGCCTACCCGCCGGGGAGCCCATGTTATCTGGCACGTATTTGTGCTGGTTGGAGCCGTCGGCCATTGGTGGTCTGTTTGGCTTATGAGCTGATGGATGCTTCAGGGTTTCGTATTCGATGGGGTACAGAGAAAACAAGCCAAGAGCCTTTTTCGCCCGGTCCGATTCTGGAAAAGGCTCCCCTATAAGAAAGCGGGGCGGGGATCCGCAAAGGATACCGTATCTCCGCTTTTATACCGTAAAGGAAGGGATCTCTTTCAGCATACGTTGCAGGGCATGGGCGGGCAGGGGAACCCAAAAGGTGGCCCCCCGGCCTTTAGTTCGGGGGTAAAAGGTTTAACCGCTTAATCCGGGGCTTCCGCAGGATAAAGGTATAGGGATTTTCATGATGAAACCCGGGACCCTATAGCCTGTATCCGGCCCCGCACAGCGGCTATAGGGGAGCCGCACCTAAGCCTTTGCTATGAGCCGGGTCTGCCGATGGGGCGGGGTGTATCAAGGAACAGACCGTAACCATCGAGCAATCGGGGGCGGTTCCACCTAGCCCCAAGGGGTCGGGGTGAACTAGGCCCAGAGGTTTGGGCCACCTAGTAGGCAGTCAAGAATTAAACTGAGGGTAAAGACATTTCAGTTTTATTCGGACATCGGCAGTCCTAAACCGCCAGGTGATCTTACAGCCTTTTCCATTCCCTGCTTCGTTCCACACCCGCACTCTCTGCCCCATCTCTTCCTGTGTCCCTACCCGTGCAGGCAACCCCTGATTGTTTATCACACTCAGCTCTATCTCCGCCATGTTTAACCAACTGCCGTGTTTCGGCGTGTAATGCAGTTCAAGCCTATCTTTTATCCGCTTCGCTTCTTCCGCCGGATATGTTTCATATAGTGACGCTATATTGTGCGTGTTCTCGAACCTTTGGTTCGCATTGTCCATCACCAGTATAATCTTTTCCGCCAATGGAAAATCCTCTTCTTACCAATTTCCTGATTCGCTCCGCCCAGTCCTTCCTCGGCCGCTTCTCCGTTACTTCCCCACGCCTCCACCCCTCATGTGGAGCCACAAACATAAAAATATCTTTTGTTCCATTTCTCACATATTCCCTGTCATAACATGCCGCCTGTCCCGACTTACTAATCTCTTCATTTGAATATACTCTATTCAGTCACTCTAATTCGTTGTATTATAAGGAATTAGCGAATGATAGGTATGTAGCTAGTTATGAAAAAATTAGTAACCGGTAATGGAATCCTCGTTTCCCCTATCACCGGTTTCGGGCATTCGTCCATACACACCAACGGACGTTTTTCATCCCCTTCCTGGGTTATACATCAAGTATGTCCTCCATACCGGCTACAAACTCCGCATTCCTTTCAGGGGGGATACACCACTCCTTGTTTTGCCAGGGTTTAAGCTCGTTTTTTTTAATCTTGAGAGCTTGTTCCAAAACCCGGTTGGTTTTGAACAAGCTCTTGGAAAAACCGGTCGAGAACCCGGTTTTTCCCCTAAATTCAAGGTAGCTGTTCCAAAAGCTGAAGTTTTGGAACAGCCTC
>JAITRH010000156.1 GCA_031288495.1 Treponema sp.
TACCTGACCCCTTACGAGGTATTTTCGCCATAAAATTCGCACTTCAGAAAAAATTCCGCGATGTCCCTTCTCAACCGCGTTATCAGTTTTATCCCACGCCGGTACAATCGCTCAAACAGTTCCCGTGATATATACCCCCGGTCTCCACAGAGTTTTCCCCATAATTCGCGGCAGAGATGGTCTATGACCGCGGGATTCCGGTCATCCACATTGCCACGGCTCAGATAAAAGGCGCATATCTCCCCCCGATCGTTGATTATCAGATGGAGTTTAAACCCGTAAAACCAGCCGGTCGAGCTTTTTCCCCGTTCCGCATACCCTTTAAACACTTTATGCTGATAAATACGCCGGTTATGGCATACTTTCACCGGTGTTGAGTCGATAAAACCGATACCCCTTGGCTTCCCCCGCCGGAAGAGCTGGGTATACAGCGCCGGAGGCAGGGTGCTGTAGCTCATGAGTTTCACAAACCGGTTGTAACCGACCGGATGGGGGAAATAGCCTGAAATCTGTTTGCCGACGTACTCCTTGTAATACCATTTGAAACACCGGGAGCCGCTGAGGTGAAAGAGTATGGCGATAGTCATCACCTCGCTGAGGGTCAGGCGGCTGTAGGGAAACCACGCCCCACCGGTATCGGTCGGTAACAAATGGGTTTTGCAATAGCCCTCGAGTTTGGTACAGAAGTCGTCGACATCACAAAAAATCCGGGTTATACCGTCGTTATTCATAAGAAACCCCTCCCGTTTCCTGCATAATGAGTTTTGCTTATCCCATTATACCATATCCGGGCAGGGGTTTCTTCTTCCCGTCGAACTCACGTTATACTACCTATCGTATAAGTCTATTTTTCATATAAAGTCAAGTAATATCAAGAGTTACGATGATTTCTTCGATTAGGCATAGTAAATTTGGGCGGAGTTAGGGATTAATGGAAAAATTTTCGCTGTTATAGGTAGTGGTAATGATTTTAGCTTTTCCTATTCAACGGATAAGAATACGTGGATATCCGTGGATTTGAAACCTGGCACCGCCATCAATAAGGTTTACATCTTCGACGGGAAGTTGTTTTTCATTGCGGGCGCAAAGACATTTATTCAAGAATAGCAGGGGGCAATTCCCAGGAAACGAGGGATTATTATAGAGAGATTTTTTTAAGGAGATTTTTTATGGCAATACAGACACTGTTCACCTACACCGTTACGGACATAGACTTCCAAGACACGAAACTGTATCACATCGACCGGGACGACGAAGACCCCGACGTTCTTGGGGGTATTCAGGACCCGGTGGACAAGAATACGGACCCGGAACCGGAGGTACCCAGCCAGGACGTGGTCGTCCATTCCTACAGCGGCAGCGGCAGGAATTCGCTGCGCTTTCTGGTGGGAAAGATAACCACTCTACCGTCCAAATGGGGACAGACTTCCGAAACCTGTGTCTACACGGAACTGGATGACTCCTGGGAAGTGGTAGGAGATTTTTCGGATATTACCCTGGTGGAACGAGGGAGCAACACCCCGGCGGCGACGGATCCCCACGGCTTTGCCCAGATAGAGGATATGCTCTATATTGTGGACTACGACAGCACCAAAATCTGGCTGCTTGGCAACGAAGAGCTTGCAGGTGCGGGAGGTAGTACCTTAACCCTTGCAAACGCTCCCATCGACATCCCCATAGGGACTGTGCTGCCCCGTCTTCCGCCGTCTTCTCCAACCGAGGCCTACCAATACCACGGCAACGGGATCGTCGCCCTCCAAGATGAGAACAAGGACTGGTATCTGTTTGCCTTGTTCATTGTTTCTAATAACGTACCAACCCCGAATGCCCCGCCCGAACCATACCTGGACAGCCAGTTGGTCAGGATAAAGGTTTCCGGGACCACAGGGGGGGCTATGGACGTGGTACCGGTCGGTCCTAACGCCGTAGACATGGATGTGGTGAACGACGCCCAGGGAAAGCCGATGGCGATCCTTATCTCGGCCATCGGGGGGTCTCAGAAGGCGGACGCTACCAGCGATGTGAACTCCAGGATAAGCAAGGTGTCCGGCCTTTTTTTACCCACCTTGACTCCCACCACCTTACTAACCGGGGATGACATCGGCGATTTCCGCGGCCTTGCCATGTACAAAGACGGCAACGACAACGAGAAAGTGTGCATCCTTACCGGTTATTTTAGCGAGCATTACACCGGTTTTAACTGGGCCCTGTACTGGATAGACGCCGGCAACTTGCTGGCTATGCCGGAGGAAACCCCCATCAGCGCGGTGATAGAAGAGGGACCCCTCCATCCAATCGGGAGCGAGACCTCTGACCCCGGCTACTACTGGAGTATCATGGCGGGAGGAGGCCGCCTGGTATTCATAAAAGGCTCCGCTATGGTGATCATGGACGCAGACAATCCGGAGCCGGCATTTGGGGGAAACAACGTAACCTTTGGAAAGGGAAGCGGTGCCGGCGAGATAGGTAATATAAACGCCAACTCCATTGATTTTACCGAGGCAACCCTGGAGCGGATCGCCCTGGAGCAGCGTACCCTGAAACTCATCCGCCACCGCCATCATCACCGGCATCACCACCTCCACCATCTCGCCCAGCAAGGCCCGGCAGGCTGCTCTGGCCGCCCAAAGCGCCGCGGAAGAAGCCTGAAGGAGCCCCCATGAAAAAACCCCCGGTTTGTATCATCCTGCTCTGCGCCCTGGCCCTGGGGGGCTGCGACAGCCCCGGATCCGATGAGGAGCCCGAAGAACCCGTAATAAGCCCGGACCCCCGGACCACGGCGGTGAGCTTTGCCCCGACCGGGGACAACAGCGCCGACGTATACTTTGATCTGGACGCATGGACCCTGGAGGAGGCAGGGGAACACTGGCGCATCGCGGTGCTTGAACAGGGCTCCGTGTCCTTCACCGTCCGCAAGATGGCGGCCCAGAGCATCGACGTCGGGGGCTCTGCCGCGGCCTGGGTATCCCAGGCGCCGGAGGGAGGGGAAGCGGACGGCTCCGTGGCTGGGCCGGAGCTCGCCCTCTTTACCGTGGATACCGCCCTGATCCTGGACGGCGGGTAACGGGCCTTTACCCTGACCATAAGGGAGCCGGACAAGGAACCAAGAACCGTGGAGGTGGGTCTTGAGGTGGAGGCAAACCTGGAACAGGGGGTGGGGGTCTTCTTTGTGGAAGCCGGCGGCCGCCTTACCCGGATTAGCCCGGAAAACGCGGAAACCTATGCCAATGAATACTACGCCCAGGACAGAGCGGCCGGTTTTGAGCGGTCGAGGACTGGCAATACCGCATGGCGGATAAACTTTGCGGAGGTGGATGACCTGTTTGATGCCCTGATCTGGGTGGACCAGTACGCAAAAAGCGGGACCCCCGAACAGTTTCAGGAATACCGGATCCGGGTAGAAAAAG
>JAITRH010000026.1 GCA_031288495.1 Treponema sp.
GCCGCGTCGAAAGCGCTCAGGTCTCCCTGATCGATGAGGTAGTTCACGGTGTGTTCGAAGGAGCCGGGGATGAGCTGCCGGTCGAGGCAGAGGGTAAGGAATAATCCTTGGGACTTGTCAAAGTATTTATACCGGGCCATAACAGGTGGAGTGTAGCATAATTTTTGTTATTTGACTACTTTTCCGACAGCCTCAACAGGCCTGTATACGCATCGGGGCCTGACGGCCCCTCGGGCTCCCTTCTTCCCCTCGTTCTCGACTGAATCGCAAAATACGCTGTCCCCGAAGCCAAACTCCATCACGCCCTTCTTCCGCTTCGTGTAAAACGATCTGATAAGCTCTTCCGGGCCGGAAGGCACGCTTCCCCTGCACACATTACCTTGTACCAGATGGGAAAGCCCTTGTGTGCGGGGTCCTGCGGATCGCCGTCACCATAGAAAAGCCTTATCCCCAGCTCATACCGTCCGGTGAGGCAGGTCTCCACCGCCCCATAAGCCATGAGCGGGCAATTCTGCCAAGCGAAATTGTCTCGCAGTTTTGCGAAGCCAAACTGCGGGCGAGGACGGAATCGTTTGTGGCCGTCGGCGTCAAAACCATGGGAAGCGTATCGCTGCTGTGCATAATGTGTGCAAGAGGCTGGCTGTCCACTACCTTCAAAGAATGCATTGCGGGAGGCGATCTGCCCGGTATGAAGAAAAACAGCGCCGCCGGTGAAGGGAGTCTGTTACGCCAAGTCCACGAAAACCCTTACGCCTTATACCCTTTGTGTAAAATACCGGTACCCCACAACAGTACAGGACCTGCCTTGTATGCCTATGAACGCACGAATACATCACCGGAATGAAATTTTTTGATTGTTTTATCCGCACAGCTTAGGATGATATATCCTTTTTCATCGATACCGTCATAGCGTCCGGTAACATACTCCCCTTTATCCGCGCTGATTCCGAGGCTTATGTCCTTATGCAATCTGAAGGCCTTGGCTAAATAGGCCTTCCGCAGGGCGCTAAACCCATGCTCCAGCCACAGGGCTATGTACTCACCGAGCCGGGTGTGCAATGCCGCTACGAGCTCCTCTCGGCTTACGTCACACCCGCATTCTTTTAGTGAGGTAGGAGGATAGAGCATAGCGGGATGCCCACCGGGACTCCTTAAGACATTGATTCCATTCCCTATTACAATCCATCCCGGTTTTCCCGCCGAATCAAAGGCGCCGCATTCCAGCAAAGAACCGGCTATTTTCTTTTCAGCTACCACAATATCGTTGGGCCACTTAATAGCCGCCTGGGATGCTTCAGGCATATACTGGGTAATGGCATGATACACCGCGAGGGCGTTCACATACACCAATTCGGTAAAGGAGGCTTCCCCTATATCTTTGGATTGTATGATACCGGACCAATAGACATTGCCCTCCGGCGATTCCCATGTCCGGTTTCGGGTTCCCTTCCCCGTAGTCTGCCGGTGAGCCCATACCACGGTTCCGCTGGGGGCTCCTTTTTTTGCCAGGGCTTTTGCGTATTCATTAGTGCTGTCCACGGCAGCTAAGGCATAGGTTTTTTCGTTTCCCCCAAATTGCATGGATAAGACCTCCGTATGTTGGCAAGGCCTGTACGCCTGCCTTGTTGGAAGCGTACCCTGAAGAAGCCTCCGCTTACAAGCTGCCGGCAGGGGTACCCTGGGGGTAAACCTAAGATCCAGGGGGTCTTGCAAGGCTCTCCCTTAGGGAGCTTCCGCCGAAAGAGGGCGCGCCCCGAATGCCCCGCAAGGCCGTCCCCATACTTCCCCGGGGATTGCTCCTTTATACCATACCCTTTTACCCCCGTCATCGGGATCGGTTTCCCCAAAGAGAGGGAGTTTTTTTAAAGAGCTACAGAGGTCTTTTGGAAAAGATACAGAGGTCTTTTAGAAGAGCTGAAGAAGTTTTTTGAAGAGCTGAAGAGGTCTTTTAGAAGAGCTACGGAAGTCTTTTAGAAGAGCTACAGAGGTCTTTTAGAAGAGATGCAGAAATCTTTTACAAAAGATACGGAGGTCTTTTAGAAGAGATGCAGAAGTCTTTTACAAAAGATGCGGAGGTCTTTTAGAAGAGATGCGGAGGTCTTTTTGAAAAGATGCGGAGGTCTTTTGGAAAAGATACAGAGATCTTTTAGAAGAGATGCGGAAGTCTTTTAGAAAAGATACGGAAGTCTTTTAGAAGAGATGCGGAAGTCTTTTGGAAGAGATGCGGAGGTCTTTTACAAAAGATGCGGAGGTCTTTTGGAAAACTCAGGGGCTTTTTCCAGAGGCGCTTGTTCCGGTCAGTAGGTTTCTCCCGGGACTATCCCAAAACCCCCTTATGCGGACCCGGGGGCCTGCGGGAAGGCCGCATCACAGAAAAAAAATAAAAACCCCCTAGAGCCTTGACAAAAGTACCGGCATACGGCACTCTACCAAACTAATTAGTATATTTTCATAATTACATATAGAAACTACCAGGCAGGTTCCTGTATTAGGTATAATCTTTAGGAAGTAAATAGGGAGGTCCCCCATGGAGCAGAACTTCGTAGAACGAATCAAGAAATCCCTCATGGATCTGAAAATGGAGATCATTTCAAAGCTCATCGTGAGCAATAAGGATTTTAAGGAAATTGTAGAGGGTATGGATCCCAAGGATTTGGTAGATAGCGCTTCTGATGACATAGACCGCAAGAGGATTGAAGCAATCGGCTCTCAAGAATTAAAACGCCTTAAGTTGATAGATTCGGCGCTTACCAGGATTCAGCAGGGAAAATACGGTCTGTGCATGAAATGCGGCAAGCGTATCCCCCAGGATAGGCTTGAAGCGATTCCCTATGCGCTGATGTGTATAGAATGTAAGACCGCGGAAGAACGGCGGAATCGATAATGATGCCTGGGGATGGGGTTCGGACCGAGAAACTCCTGGGTAGAGAGGCCCTATCCAGGGGTAAGGGGGCGCTTCCAGGGCGGGAAGGCGGGGGCTTCTTGGGGCACGTCTGTTGTATAGGCCCTGGGGCAGGTTCCATAGAGGCTGTTTCGTGGTTATTCCGACAGGTCCTCAGGCCGGGGAGCGGGGGAATAGGTATGCAGCAGGGTCAGGAGCTGCCTTGCCCGTTCCCGAATAGCGCCGTGATAGCGTCCTTCGGAAATGCGCCGGATGACCTGTACCGTGGAGGCATCCAAGGTGCCGCCGTCTGTGGAGGCAAAGGTTTCATAGGCTTCCAAGGCGGCAAGGGCAAGCAGATTATCCGGGACCAGGACATCAAAGGCCTTAAGCCGTTTGGTAATCATGCGTATCGTTTCATCAGTATGATTAATCCCGATTTTGGTTAACGATTTAATCACTTCGGTTAATATCATAGGCTCATATTCCGCTTGGATCATCTTTAATAAGATCGTATACGCCTCAGGGCTGCCGAGATCCCCGAGATAGGCCGCGGCTTTACCCCGGATATCCGGGTAATTATTGCGTATCCGGTTGTTGTATATGGTCTTGTTCACCGTTCCCTCAAGGGCCATATATTCCAGGGCGTGGAGGACCTCCCCGCCGGTACTACCCTGGTCAATGGCGGTTCTGATATTCTTCAAGGCATGGAACTTCATTTCCCGGCTTTCAGCCCGGCTCTGCTGCCGGATAATCATGAGATCTATCGATTCTTGCAGGTAAGAGCCTTCCACCGTGAGGGTGATTCCCGGATTGACCTCCCGATTACCATCTTGGCCCATTGCGAGGACTGCAAGGGTACCGACTAATCCCAGGGCAATGGAAGACTTACGGGTCATGGTACTCCTTCCATAGGAGGCCCTTCATTTCACCACCACCGAGTTCCCCGAAAGATCAAAGCCCACGGAGAATCGGGGGAGGTATTCAATGGTGGTGAGGACCGCCGCTTCGCCGGTGAAGCGGTAATAGACCTGCTTTGCCGCGAGGATATCCTCAAGCAGTTTCCGGTTCATGTCAATAAAGTTCATCACCATGAGAACCTGGGCCTGGGCGGAACTCTGTGCGGGAATAGACCGTATCACCGGGTCGGTTCCATCTGCCCAGAACTGGTCATCTCCATAGAACTCATAAGCCAGGGAGGAAAGCTCTAAGGGGAACCTATTGGGATTATCGATCCGAAGCCCCACCTTTAGCCGGGTATTGATGAGCTCCCCTTGATGCACCACAATCGTGGTAACGGTAAATTTCGGCTCCCGTATCCGGGGAAAGGCCACTTCCGCGCTTACAAGGGAGGCGGTATGCTCTTCTCCCGTAAAGGTACATACCGTATCGGTCTCAAGCTTCGCATAGCAGATATCAAGCTCGGCTTCCTCCAAACCGGAACATCGGCTCAAATCCACGGCAAGGCCCAAGGGGAATTGGGCGGAAGTACGCGCGTCTACCCTAGGCTCCTCCTCCGTAAAGAAGAGCTTGGTCCCCTCATGCTGGGGCAGCCCGTTTACCATAAACTGCCATCCCCTGATTGCTATGGACGCCGGCATGGACCGCGGATTATCAACCTGTAAGACAAAATAGAGGGTGATATGCTCCGTGGTTTTCGCTTCCAGATGATCAAAAACCACCTGTATCTGGGGAGCCGCTTCCTGAACCGGTGCAGCCTTTTCTATCTGAGGAGCGGTAAGCACCCTCGATGGGGGGATTCTTTCGGGAAGGGGCAGTTCCTGGGGGGGGTCTTGGGTCGTACACGATAGGCTTATCGTTATCAACACGAACCCGACCAAAGATACAAACCATCTGGGACCGATCATGTTCTTTTTATCGTCAATTGCTCCCTAAAAGATAAGCAGTCTGCACGCAGAATCGGGAGGAACGCAGGGCTTGACCGCGAGATCGAGGGATTATGCGGAGATTTGGGATATTTTATGATTCCTTGGAAGATAGGTGCAGCCCCCTAGCCAGAACAGCGGGGTTAAAAACCGGAGGGTTTATTCCCGCCGCCAACAGTTTAGGTAATTTTATCCACCGGACTTTGGTCCGAGAGTACCCGGCTGTTCACCGATAACGCGGGTTTTAGGGCGAAAAATCTGCGTCATCCCTTGGGTACCTCTGAAAAGTATCCTGACGGGGGATTGACAGGATTTTTGCAGCGGAGGTATAGTGCTACCAATATGAAAGGTAATGCCGTGCAATACTCCGTGGGTGATAAGACAGATAGGAGTTTCTCCCGTGCTGTTTATGATTACTATCTGGTCCTCATTCCAAGGGAGCCGCCGCCTATCAGCTTAAAGGGATAGGCGATTACCTGGTTAATCAGGGAGGTTCCGAAAGGGGCCTCCCTTTTATTTTTATGGACCGGCGGTTTCATAAGCGGTAGCGAGGGAAACCGGCTGTCTATACCGTATCAGGGGGATAGTATGATTATCGTAATAAAACGAGGGGCCGCCGCGGAATCGGTGCGGGGCTTCACCGCCTTGCTTGAGAAACAGGGGTTCAAGGTCCACCGTTCCGAAGGGGATTCCCAAATGGTTCTTGGCCTTGTGGGGGATACCACGGGGATTCAAGAGAAAAGTTTATTGGCCCATCAGCTGGTGGAGAAGGTCATCCGGGTACAAGAGCCGTATAAAAGGGCAAACCGGCTTTTTCACCCCGATGATACCCGGATTACGGTCTGCGGCCTTGACGGTAAGACCCGGCATATCGGAGCAGGGTATTTGGGGATCATTGCCGGTCCCTGCTCAGTAGAGACCCGGGAACAGATCAGCTCAGTGGCGCAATCGGTGAAACAGGCAGGGGCGGGCTTTCTCCGGGGCGGGGCTTTCAAACCTCGGACCAGCCCCTATAGCTTTCAAGGCCTCGGCTGTGAGGGGCTCTCCCTCCTCATAGAAGCTAAAAGGGTTACCGGCCTTCCGATTGTAACCGAGCTTATGGCCATTCATCAGCTTGAACTGTTCGATACCGTGGACATCATCCAGGTGGGGGCAAGGAACATGCAGAATTTCACCCTCCTCAAAGAGCTCGGCAACTGCCGTAAACCCATACTCCTTAAACGGGGGTATGCGGCCACCATAACCGAACTACTCATGGCCGCAGAATATATCATGGCTGGAGGCAACGACCGGATCATCCTCTGCGAACGGGGAATCCGGACCTTTGCGTCCTATACCCGTAATACCCTGGATCTGTCTGCGGTTCCAATCTTAAAAAAACAGAGCCATCTCCCGGTGATCGTGGATCCCAGCCATGCCACGGGCCTCAGTTGGATGGTTCCTGCCATGGCTAAGGCCGCCATAGCAGCCGGAGCAGACGGCCTCATCCTGGAGGTGCACGCAAACCCCGAGGAAGCCCTCTGTGACGGCGAACAGTCCATCACGCCCGATATGTTTGCAAAGCTCATGAAAACCCTACGGCGCTATGCCGCGATCGAAGGCCGGATCTTACCCGAGGAAGACCATGAAACCCCTTGAAACCTACACCGTGGGTATGGTGGGACTCGGGCTTATGGGTGGGGCCATTGCCTTGGCCTTGCGCTCAGAAGGGATCATCCGTACCCCAGGCCGTATTCTAGCCTATGACCGTAACCCGGATACCCTGGCCGCAGCCCAGGCCGAAGGCGTCATTGATGCAGGGATGATCTCCCCTGAGGCAATGCTGGGGCATTGCGACCTGGTCTTCCTCTGCCTCACCCCGAGGGGGATACTGCGTTTTATGGAAAGCCAGATGGCGGCTTTCCCGGCGGGAACCCTGATCACCGATATAGCGGGAACCAAGGGAAGCATTGTTGCCGCCATGGAACACACCCTCAGGGAGGATCTGGACTTCATACCAGGGCACCCTATGGCAGGCGGTGAGCTGGGAGGTTTTGTACATGCAAGAACCTGTAGGTTTCACGGGAAGAATTATATCCTCACCCCCCTTAAACGGAACAAACCGGAAAATCTGGCGGTGCTTAAAACCCTGATCTATCGCATGGGGTTTCGCCGTATTACCGAGACCAGCGCCCAGGAGCATGACCGGAAGATCGCCTTTACCTCCCAGCTCTGCCATGTCATCGCCGCAGCCCTCATTGATTGTGAAGCGGATACGGAAATTACCCGCTTCGGCGGAGGGAGCTTTGAGGATCTCACCCGGATTGCCATGCTCAACGCCCCTATGTGGACGGAGCTTTTTATTGAAAACCGGAAGGAACTGTTACGGCGGATCGAACAGTTTGAGGGAAGCCTCGATAGGCTGAAAAGCGCTATCGCCCAGGGAGCAGGTCAAGAACTGGAACAGCGCTTGCAGCGGGTCCGGGAACGGCGGGCAGCCATGGCATAGGGCTCGCGGGTTTTCTCCCCATAGCGAGAGCCGGCTAATCCTGCGGGACATGCGGAATGAAGCGGCAGCGTTCCGGAGTTCATAGTCCGGCCTCGGGCAAAAACCTCCGGTATTGATGCGGGCGAAGCCAGGTTTCAAAATCATGGGGCGGTTTCTCAGGATTATGGGTCGTTGATGGAAAAGAAAAAGTCCGCCTCTTACCCGAAATAACGCGCTTTTGGGGGGTTCCTTCGGGAAAATCCGCGTTCATTTGCGGACCCTCAGGATCGAGGGAAGATCGACGCAGGTCTCCGGTTAGGGCGGACTACAGGTCTGTGGAAACTCCAGGTCCGATGAAAGGGTACCCATAAAAAAGTGGTTTCATCTAACACTTGACAAGGTGAGGTGTCTCCTTTATAAGAATCAGAGGAATGGTTATGGGCTAGGGGGTAGGATAGCCCGGACCAGGGATCAAAGACCAGTTCTACGGTTAAAAAGTGTATTATACATCAGTGTCATGTCTCAAGACCCGGCAGGAAAAGGCGAGGCTCCCGTTTCTCGGGCCGTTTATTCAAACCCGAGGGTATACCCTTTAGTACGAGCTGATAGGATCATGCCGGGTGCAGGGCAGGGGGTTGTGAAAGTATCCAAGAGAAAAAGGGGTTTCTTCTCAGACTAGTTTCAGAGATAAGGAGGTCGCTAGTTTTCTATGCGCATCAGAAAAAGAATCCAATGGATAAGCCTGGGGCTGGTCTTGTGGCTGTTTTGTGTTGCGGCTCTTGTGGAGAGCGAGGCGCAGACTGCGCCGGGACCTCAGAAACAGGCGCATTTGGGCCTTGGGGTGGAGGGCAATATCAATATCAGGAATAGGATGATCTTTGGCCATTCGATAGGTTACGATAAACAACTGTTCACCTCCTTTGGACTGGGCTTCATATTCACCATGAGCACGGATTTCGGTACCTTCACCAGCATGGAACCGGAAGTTTTTGGCCGCTGGTATTTTCTTGCTATGGGGATTCCGGGAGGTGGGCTTTTTCTTCAGGAAGATATGGGGATACGCCTTACCTCGGATAACTTTGAGTTTACTCCAGCCTTTCTGGGGGGAGTATCCCTGGGTTTCCGCTATGCTTTCAAGTACCAGGATTACTATGTGGAACCCTATGTACGGGGAGGGTATCCCTTTGTGTTTGGCGTTGGCCTTCGGGGAGGGGTCCGTCTTTAAAACAGGGGCGGCAACTCTGGGCGGGCATGTTACCCTTTCCCTCATATCGACGGCTGATGGAATGAGCGGGCATTGTGGCAGATTGCCTCTTGGAACCGGGGAGGGCTTGCATTTTAAGGAAGGTTTGATAAAAAATAAAGAACATAGCAAATCGGCGCGCAATGACCGGCGGCGGTATGGGCTGCTCCTCGGTTCGGCGTTGCACTTGTGGTGAAGAGATGAAAGATGAATACCAATAAGCTGTTTTTTTTCGGCCTATGGTTTCTGGGAAGCGCCTTGGGATGGGTGCTTCCTGGTCGGGCCGAGGGGCCTGAGCAAGAGCGGGCCCCCTTGAATAGTTCCCGGGGGATCTTCTTAGCCGGGCATCAAGTCCAGGAGGATCAGGAAGAGTCCCTGCTTCTGGAACGGGACTATTCGACCTATGCCCTAAGCGCCCTGGAACAAGCCTTTGCCCAGTTTGCTATAAAAAACCATAAGACCATTGATGTTTCAAGCGGGCTTACCTTTGAAAGGATTGCCGCCTTGTGCCGGATGGAAGGAGCTCGGTGGGGAATCATTGCCATCACCTCCTTGAAGGATGATCAGTTTTTCTGGCATTTCGCCGTCTACGATGGGGAACAGCATTTTTTTCGAGGTTATGATTTCTTTTCTGTCCAAGTACGGGCAGGGGTTTTTTCCATCCCCGTCATAGACCGTTCCGCCCAAAAGCTCGCTAAAAATTGGCATGATTCCCTGTCCAGCCGGGGTTTTGACGGAAGGTTAGCGGTTACCCAGGGGCAGCGGTTTATCGGGAAACAGGACGGGGTACGGGTCCTGTTTGGTTCTCAAGACCATTTTCTTGAGGGAGGCATCCTGATGGACGGGGTCCTTACTTCGACTTTTTATCCCTTTACTGAAGGGCTTCCCCTGTATGGGAAGGCGGTAAAGGATCGGTACTGGCCCGGGTCCTTTGTTTTACCCGAGGGTATTACCGATAGGATCGTGGCCCTTCCCCCGTTGCAGCGAAAGGTTCGGCATAGTATCGGGGTGGGCTATGAATTCCGGGGAGACCTCTTTGCCTGTCTTGATGTGGAATACCGGTTTCATATCCTCCCGGACCGGCTGTTTCTCAAGGCCGAGTGGGGTATCTGGAACGATACCACCCGGTTATCCAAAGCAGTGCGGGCCCAGCACCAAGAGTACCGGGTGGGCACCGGGGTGTATATGCAGCCCGGCAGGGATGCGGTTTTCCGGCTCTATGCCGGGACCGGCCTATCCCTGGTTACCGCTTCCGGGGCAGTGCTCACCTTGGCGGATCCCTTATGGCTGGGAGGGGAATACCATTTCCCCCATTGGGCATTGAAACTGGAATTCCGTCTCTCGGAAATTCTGGGGTATCGGCGGGATATATATGAACCGGATACAAGCGGCTTTAACTCTTATGGCTTACTGGGGATACAGCTCAAATGGTAAGAGGATACGTGAAGGCGGTGTTCCCTCGGGGGTCCTGGGTGCTGCTGCTGGCCTTGCTTTCGCTGGCTTCCCTTGCTGCCGAGGAGGGAATCCAGCCAGAGACCGTACCCAATGAGGTCAATGTGTTGTACCGTATCATCTTTGATGAAGATTTTTATTTTATTGCTCAAACCGCAGGCCCCTATCTCTGGGGAGACTCGGTGGGTCCTATCGGGGCTGAGGAAGCGTGGTATCTTTCCCTCGAGGCCGCCTTGAGCAACATGCCCCGGATTGCCCAAGCCCTTCGGCTCGATCCTCAGGTGGATCCTATTCGTTTAGGGGTGGAGCTAGGGGTCCCCCTGATCCTGGAAATCCAGGTCGGCGGTTCCATTGAAAATGCTGAGGTTTCCATAGCCTACCGGATCAGGGAAACCTTTACCGAAGTGGGGGCAATCCGCGGCCAGTTTAGCCATACCATTCCCCAGCAGGAGGATCTCTTTGCCTATTTCTGGCTACCCATTGCCGGGGAACTGGATACCTTTGCCCTGAGGGTCTTAAAGCCCATGGTGGAAATTCGGGGCCGAAAGGGTACCGTGGTGTCCGGTTTTACCCCATCCCCCCAGGAGATCCCTGAGTCCGGTTCTCTCTTCCTTGCAGTCCCCATGCCCGGTACCTTTAGCTGGAAAGCCCTCCATAAGCAGTATGTACCTTTAGAGGGGGTCCTGCTTGCGAGGCCGGAACAGCCGGTCTTGGAACTAAAGCAGCGGCGGTTTTATCCGTTCTCCCTGGACCTCGGATTGGTGCAGGGTCGTTCTCCAGAGCTCTGGTTTTCTTGGCAGCCGAACTACCATGGGTGGCGGCTGAGGCTTGGTTTACAGCAGCAGGTTCTCGGGTTCGGGTATTTTAGTTTTGCGGATTCCCCGGAAATCGATAGGCGTTCCCTGTGGCTCCCGGGGGTCGAGGGGGCATACCGGCTGCCTATACACGAGTCCGGACCCCAGTTGTTTGTTGCGGCAGCCTTGCTGGGGAGATGGTATGATACTTCAGGCGTCTTGGGTGTGCGCTTGGGAAGCGCCCTGTTGAGCCTGGGCTATGACTGGGAAATCCCCGGGGGATTCAGGTTATTCGCCGAGGTGGGCCTTGGGTTCTTCCTGGAGAAGGGCTTTGTCTCCGCGGATAGGGGCAATCTCTTGCAGCTTACCCTGGGGGATGCGGGGTATCTTGAACTACCCCGGTTCAGGCTGGGCATACGGGTCCCCCTCGGGAAGTGGGAAATCAGGGATGACCGCGGTTCCTCACTAAGGTCCACAGGGAATGTTTAATAAAGGATTGTGTACGGCATGATGGGGAACCCGCATCGTTTACCCAAAAATCCCGATGCCTTTGCCGCCATCCCCCAGGTAGGGGTACCGATAAGCCTCACCTTAATCGGCATCATCACCGGGATGACGGTCCTTTCCCTGGGGCTGCTCACTGCCGTAATGTCCTGGCTGGTTACCCAAGATATCCGCAGTACTGCGGAAAACAACAACCGTAGCATTAATCAAAGAAACACCGCCGGTGTAGAGGCCCTGTTGGGAACCCTGCGGGGAGATGTGCAGATGTTCCTCTATACCACTGAAAATCTTTTAGCCGAAGGAGTCTCCGATGCCGCCCCTTTGCGGCAGGCCGAATTACCCGGCGGCATAAGCCATGAAACCATACGCCGGAACCTCGAAACCTCCTTCTTTCAGCAACGCCCGGATATTGCGGCTATCTTCCTTATCCCGAGAGAAGCGGAAAAGGATGCAGCCCATACCGGGTATACCGCCTTCATCAATCACAGGTTTTTGGCCCACCATGAACTGGAGCCTCCATCGATCCACCGCTTTATGGCAGCCCAGGACGGATCGGTGATCCGGGCCCGGTCAGGACAAGGGGTTCTGCAGGAGGGAGGGCCCCTTTTTTCGGTTCCCCTCTTGGGGATGTTCTTTCCCCTCACCGAGGAAGCCGGAACCAGGGTGGGGGCGGTCTTGTTCTCCGCGGAACATCTCACCGAGACCTTTGGTTCCGGTGCAAATACTACGTTTATGATAAACCATGAGGGGGCTATCCTGCTCCATACCGACCACGCCCTCATGAAAGGGAGTGCAACCCTGCAAAACCATGCATTTATCCGGTATATCCTCCGCACGAGCCCTTACCGGACCCGGAATACCTATCCTCCCTATGTGGATGAACAGGACGGGCCATGCTTTGCGGCGTTTCAGCCGGTGAGGATGGGAAGTAATTTCAGCAATGCCACGGTGATCACCGTCATCCCAGAAGAGGTGGTGTTTGAGGGTATCCGGCGGACCACCTGGCGGAATATCTACCTGTCTTTAGCGGTCCTGTTTCTCGCCATACTTTTCATTTATTGCTTTTCTAAGACCATAAGCAGCCCCCTGCAGCAACTCTCCCACGCGGCCTTTAAGATAGAAGCAGGACAGTACGACCTCAAACTCAGGGTAAGAACCAGAGATGAAACCGGCGTCCTTACCGGCAGCTTTATCAGCATGGGACAGGCCTTAGAAAACTTTGAGCGCTTCACCAATAAGGCCATTGTCGCCATGGCCCGTAAAGGAAAGCTCACCCTTGGAGGGACGACTAAAACAGGTACCGTCTGTTTTGCCTTTATTCGGGATTTTTCTAAAATGGCCGAACAGTTCGATGCCCATGAAACCGTGGCCTTCGTGAATGCGTATCTGAAACGCATGGTTCCCTGTATCAGCAAAACCCGGGGGGAAGTGGATAAGTTTTTAACCCAAGGAGGGGTGATAATCATGGCCCTGTGGGGTACCTTAGAGTCCGCAGGACCGGAACAGGATGCCCTCAACAGTATCAAGGCGGCTTTATTGATGCGGGCTTCCCTACGGGTGTTAAACCATAAACGGCAGCACCAGGGAAAGCCCAGTATCAAGATGGGCTGCGGTATTAATACGGGAGAACTGGTTGCAGGCCAAATAGGCAGCAATGACCGCATGGAATACACGGTGATAGGGGATACGGTTAACTTTGCCGCCCGGGTTGAAGGCCCGAATGATGCCTTTGATACGGATATTCTGATTACCGAAGATACCTGGAACCGGGTGGGAACCTACCTCATCACCGAAGAGATGCCTGGGTTTGCGGTAAAGGGCAAGGAAAAGCCCGTTCGGGTGTTTGCGGTGGTCAATATGAAACAGGGAGCAGAAGCGGCTCAGGAAAACCAGGCCCTGCTCTCCCTCATGGAAGACCTCCTGCCAGCGGATATGCTCCTTGCAAGACCTTGTGTCGGACCTGAAGGGCCGGCCACCTTAGGGGAAGTGAGGGAACGATGGATACCCTAAACCGGCCTGTCATGAAGGTGCGCTTTTCTCTGGGGGCAAAATTGGTCAGCATCATTTCGGTGCTTATGATTGTCTCTTTGGGGAGTATGACCGTCATTGCCACGATGATGATCAATAAAGATGTACAGATTACCGCAGAAGAGGCCAACTTCAGTATCAACAGGCGGACCGCCCTCTCTGCGGGCCGCCGGATTACGGGGGTGTATGATGATGCGCTGCTGCTCTTGAACACCTTGACTGCGTTGAACAGCATCCACATGCTGGAACAAAAAGGGCCGCTCGCAGTGGATTACTTCTACCAGCAGAACCAGGCTATTGGGGCAATTGGGGTCAGTAATACGATAAACCAAGGGGTCCACGGAAGCGAATTGTTCGTCAATAGATACTTTATGGTGGCAAACCGGCTTACCGCTTCCCGTATTGAAGCCTTTCTGCACACCCAAACCGAAGCCATTAGTTTAGCCCGGGAGGGTATGGTGTTCCTGCTCAACGTAAGCCCTTTTTTTGAGATGGAGCTTCTGGAACTGCTCTTTCCCTGGAAGAATGGAGATATAGACACCGCGGTCATGGTTTTTTTCTCCATAGACAGCCTCAAAACGCTCTTTTCCGATACGGTGAATCGCTCGTTCATCATAAACGGAGCCGGGGATCTGTTAATTGATCCGGAACCTGCATTGATCCGGGCCGGGGTAAACGTAAGAAACCACGCCTTTATCAAACAGATCCTTGAAGGGACCGCCCGGAATCTACAAACCGCCTACCGGGATGCAGAGGGAAAGAGAAACTTTGTGGCCTATGAACGGCTCTCCTTAGGCAGCGCCGTTGTGGTGACGGTGATTCCGGCAAAAACTGTGTTTCAGGGGATCCTGGCTACCACCGGGCGCAACATATGCGTGTCTCTGGGCGTGCTCCTCGGGTCAATCTTCTGCATCCTGCTGTTTGCCCGGAGACATCTGAGGAAACCCCTTAAAGCCTTGACTCGGGCCGCAGGGATGATTGAGGAGGGAACCTACCGGATAGAACAGACCATCACCTTTGCCGCAAGAAAGGACGAGATTGGAATTTTAGGCGCCAGTTTTATCAGTATGAGCCGCGGCCTTATCAGCTTTGAACAATTCACCAACAAAAAACTGACGAACTTGGCCCGAAGCGGTAAACTGGTGATTGGCGGAACCGACCGAAAAGCCACCCTGTTTTTTTCAGATATCCGGGGTTTCACCGCCCTGTCGGAAAAGCTCCAAGCCCACGAAATCGTCGAATTCCTGAACGATTATATGGAACGGATGGTAGCCTGTGTGCGGGCAAGCGGCGGGATGGTGGATAAATTTATCGGAGATGCGGTGATGGCCCATTGGGGGGCCTTGGAATCTTCGGGAAGCCCCCAACAGGATGCCTTGCATTGCGTCAAATCAGCCTTGATGATGCGAGCCTCCCTTATGGCCTTTAATCAGGGGCGGGGCGGGGACAAGAAACCCCTCATCAAGATAGGGTGCGGTATCAACTCCGGTAACCTTGTGGCAGGACAAATCGGCTCCGATGAACGGCTTGAATACACGGTCATCGGGGACGCGGTGAGTTTTGCCGATAGAACCGAAACCTTTAATAAACCTTTTGGTACGGAGATATTGATAAGTGAAAACACCTGGAAACTCTGCGGGGAACACCTGATTACCGAAGAGATGCCCCAGGTTACCGAAAAGGGTAAAAAGGTGCGGATGTTTGCGGTGGTCAACCTGGCGGACCTTGATGAAACGGAGGATCTGTTACGCTGTTTGGATGCCATGCCGAGAAACATCCCGAAAATAAGCCGGCGATGTGTAGGACCCGAAGGGCCGCAGACCTTAGCAGAAGTCCGCAGCCTCCTGGGGATAGCCCCTCCTGATTTAAGCAAGGTGAATACGGATGAAGAAGAAAAGAAGTATACCCTTAATGCAGAAGCCACGACATGAGCTGTTTGAGTATGGGATGGTTTGTACGGTTTGCCTTCTCGGCGCGGGGATTTCGGTGTTTTTATTTTGGCAAAACCTTACCCTCACCATGACCAAACAAAATGAAGCGCCCGTGGGTTCTATCCTGTTCAAAGAGCGTATTGCCCAGCGCCGGTTTGGAGACCGGACCGCCTGGGATACCCTGAAACATAATTCCCCGATTTACAACCACGACATTATCCACACCGGCGACCTTTCGGAAGCAGGGGTCCTCTTTTCCGCGGGGGACCGGTTTGAACTACGGGAAAACAGTATTGTCCAGATTACCGTGAATGCCCAGGGCACCTGTTTGAACTTAAACGGCGGGAACATCAACATTCAAACCTCCGAATCCGGCCAAGCCCCTTTGACCCTTATTGCCGCAGGCCATGCACTTGTCCTTGATTCAGGGAGCTTAATCAGCGCGGGAATTGAAGGGGATGAGAGTTTATATGTCCGGGTGCTTGAGGGAACCGCGAATATTACCACCCGTAATGGGACTCGGCAAAACGCCGAAGCAGGAACCGCGGTAACCATAAGTGATGCGGGGGTCTTACGGAGCCTTCAGATAGCGGTCCTGCAGCCTAAACCCTCGGTCCGTATTGTAAACCCCCACGGAGGGCTTGTGCCGGTGTCTTTTGTATGGAAAGCCGTTGATTTGCTGCAGGATGAACGAATCCGGCTCGACATAGCTCAGGACCGTACCTTTACCCAGATACATACGTCCTTTGATAGTACCGATAGTTCGGCTCTCAGCGTTGATCTGCCGTCGGGTACCTGGTATTGGCGGATATACCCCCTAAGCCGGAGCGGGGATACCCCTGAATTCACGATCAACGATACGATCCTGATCCTGGATCCCCCGGAGCTTACGCCCATAAGCCCTGCGGCGCAGCAAATCTTTACCTATCGGGTAAGGGAGCCTCTTATTACCTTTAGCTGGGACAGCCCTTCCCAGGAGAATCTGGCTTACCAGGTGCTCGTGGCGGATAATCCCCGCATGGAAGGGCCGGTGTATACCGGTACCGTAGCGGAGACCTCCCTGCTGCATGGGGGACTTGCGGCGGGAACCTGGTATTGGCAGGTAAAACCGGTTTTTACGGGGATCCTTACGGGAGCGCCGGAATTTGCCACGGAGCCCCTTCCTTTCAGCATTGTCAAGAGCGACGCGGTAAACGCCCCGGAACTCTTAGTACCCCTTGAGGGAAGTGTTTTTGAGCTTGACCGGTCAGGCACGGGATGGTTCTTCTCCTGGAAAGCCCTAGCTGAAGCCGATACCTACACCGTGCAGATTGGAACATCCCCGGATTTACAGGATCCCCTTATCCTGGGATCCGTTACCGGCAACTATTTTATATACCAGCCCCAGGAAAACCTCCTCGGGGAGGGGGAGTATTTTTGGGGTATGGTCTATACCGATAAGGAGGGGATCGATTCTCCGGTTTCTCCCGTCCGTTCTTTTCGGGTGCGTCTTCCCTCGGAAACACCGGATGATGCGGTTCATGTGGCAGCGGCCCTCACGGAACTAGAGCGGGCCAAAACCTGGGCCCTGCAGCATGAGTGGACCGAAGCCCTGGAAGCCTATAAAAGGGCCGGAACCGCTATGGGGTTCTCTCAGGCTCAAACCCAAGTCTGGCTTTCCGGCATCATGGCCTTGCAGGACCAGTACGAACAAGAGGCCGGTATGGCGGAAGAGCTCCAGGATCAGTTGGCGGAGAAGGATGGGGCAATCGCCCGGCTTCTCGAGGACCAGCAAAGGATGCAGGAAAGCGTCCAAAACCAGATAGCCGCTCTGGAAAAACGGATAAGCCGGCTGGAAACAGAAAACCGGGGCGTAACCCAGGCCAATCAAGCCCGGTCCCCTGAGGACAGGCAGGCGCCGTCGAAGGCCGATACCTCCCCGGTCCAGCAGGCATATACGGAATACCAGAAAAGCCCTCCCCGGTTTTCGTACCGGAAGACCTTTTTGCCCGGCACAGCGGCCGATGCCCCCCGCAAGGACGCGGCAGAGTAAACCCCAGGGGTACGGGTGAAACCCGTGGGTATAGAAAACAAGTACATCTAGCGATATGCCGAGAAGCCGTTTTTAGCGGTCCTGCGGTTGAAACGCTTCCTGTTGTCCTGCGGCGCCCCTAGCCGGGACCGATCTTTCAAGCCTTGAGAAGCGCGAAGTCCCAGGATCATCCCCCGGAAATGGAGGTTTAAAAGCCGACATTTTGAAACAGCCCCTATAACCCAAGCGTAGATGGTCTCGCCTGCGGCTTTATGGTAAGGGGAAAGACTTCCCTGCTTAATCTTTGATACCGGTGGTTGCAATGCCTTCTACAAAATAATTCTGGGCGAGGAAAAACAGCAATACCGGCGGCAGAATGGACAGGGTGGACATGGCAAGGATTTGGTTCCAGCTTATGTTGGCGGAGATGTCGATGCCCATGCGGAGTCCGAGGGCCACCGGATATTTGTTCACGCTGCTGATGTAGATCAGGGCGTTAAAAAAATCGTTCCAGGTCCAGACGAATTGAAAAACAATAACCGAAAAGACCGCCGGTTTGCAGAGCGGGACCAGGATGCGCGTCAGGGTGGTGAAGCTGTTACAGCCGTCCATTTTGGCGGACTCGTCAAGCTCCATCGGAATACCCCGAAAAAACTGTACCATCATAAAGTTAAAAAAGGGAAACGCCCCGAGGATGGCGGGAATGATAAAAGGCCAGTAGGAATTAAGGACGCCCATATTTTTGAAGAAGATATACCGCGGGATGACAATGACCGTAGCCGGCAGCATGAGGGTAGAGAGCATGATCTGAAAAAGCATTTTTTTAAAGGGAAAACGGAACCGCGCAAAACCATACCCCACAAGCAGGCTTGAAAGGACCGTAAAAAAAACGGTCGGCACCACAAGATAAAAGGTGTTCAAGAGAAAGGTACCGAAGGTATACTGACCTGAACCTTTCCAGCCATTCGCAAAAGCGTCAAAAACCGGGGTTTTCGGGATGATGTTTACGCTGCCGAATATTTCGGCGTTGCTCTTGAATGATGCGCCGAACATCCAGAACAGGGGATATACCATAGCATATCCCAGAAGCAGCAATACCGCATACGCGGTTATGATGCGGAGCCTTTTATGTTTTTTCATACGGTATCTCCGTAGTGTACCCAGGATTCCGAAGACTTGAAGGTAAGGCTCGTAAAGAAAAAGATAATCCCAAAGAGAATCCACGATAGGGCGGAGGCATAGCCCATTTTAAAAAACTTAAACCCCTGCTCGTAAAGCATGAGACCGTAGAGGTAGGTGGATTTAAGCGGGCCTCCCTGGGTTATGACAAAGGCCGTCGTAAATTCCTGAAAGGCGTTAATCATCTGCATAATTAAATTAAAAAACACAATGGGCGTGAGCATGGGAAGGGTGATGCGGAAAAAAATTCTCATAGGGCCCGCGCCGTCGATGCGCGCCGCCTCGTAGAGGGATTCTGGGATCTGCTTTAACCCCGCGAGAAAGAGCACCATGGACGAACCGAACTGCCATACGGTAACCAGGCTCACGGTAAAAAGCGCGATTTTCGGGTTGCCGAGCCAGTCAAGCGCCGGCATGCCGATAACAGCAATCATCTGATTTACCACGCCCTGCTTCATAAACAGGAAACGCCACAAAACCGAGATGGCGATACTGCCGCCGAGAATGGAGGGCATATAATACACGGTACGGAAAAAATTAATCCCCCCCCATTTTTGATTGAGCATAACCGCAATAATCAGGGCGAAGAGGATCTTCAGCGGCACGGCGATAAGGACAAAGAGAAACGTTACTTTTAAGGAATTCCAAAACTGCGCGTCTGTGGTAAAAATATCTATAAAATTTTTAAATCCCACAAATTTCGTGGAACCTATCAGTTGAAAATTGGTAACCGAATACCACAGCGAATTAACCAGCGGCACGAATTGCAGGATCAAGAAACCCCCAAGCCAGGGGAGAATATAGAGTAAACCGGTATAAGATATGTTTTGTTTTGCCCTCATTTTTTCCCTTTAATGTACGGGGGAATGCGAGGCGGCTTTCAGTAGCCGGCCCCGCGGCTGAACCTGTTGGGTTCAGCCTATCCCCCTTTCCGCGCTGCCTTACCCCAACTCAGCGGAGCGCCTTAAGCCCCGGCAGTGGGGCTTCTTACAACGACGCCAGCTTTGCGCTGATGCGGTCCCGCAGCTCTTTTGCCGCCTGAGCCGGAGAAATCTGGCCGAAGGCCATTTTCCCGATGCAGTCTTCCATAATATCCACGATCTCGCTGTTCATCTCCCACACGGTCTGGGGTTTACCCATGTGGGCAAGCGCGATAGTGGTGCCTTCTTCAACCATGGGGTGGATCAATTTTTTTGAGGCAAGCCCTTCCCGGGCCGTCGTTGTCGGCGGGATACCACGCTGGATGCCCAGAATCTCCGCGGCCTCGGGATCGTTAAAGAAGAAGTCCACGAATTGTACCGCCGCCGCGGTGTTTTTTGAGGCTTTGTTGATGACAAGAATCTGAGAAGGCCGGACGAGAATCCCTGAATCTTTCGCGTCCGGCATCAAGGGCAGGGATTTAACCGTAAGCCCCGATAAACCGCCGCCGGAACGATCCTGATTGCTCACCCAGGAGTGCATGAGACCGAGATTGCCCTGTACCCATTCGGGGTTTTCCTCGGGTTTCTGATAGTAGAGCGAACTTTCGCTGTAGGGGATAAGCACCTTTTCGTCAAGCAGCCGTTTAAAAAGCGTCAAGCCTCTTTCGGCCTCTTGTTCGGTAAACAGCACCTTCTTGTTCTCGTCAATCATGCCGCCGGCAATTTGATTCATATACTTCTGAAAGAGAAAGCGGGTCAGCGCGGGATCCAGCGCCAAGAGATATTGATTCGGGCCCAGGGCGGAGACTTTTTTACCCTCAGAAAAGAGATTATCCCAGTTCCACTCGGTATTTGGATCAATACCGGCTTGCTTGAGCAGCGCGGTATTCACGAGGAAGGTCTCACCGTTAAGACCGGTGGGAAGCCCCTTCAACTGTTTTTCAAACAGGCAGTAGCTGTTCAGAAAGGTCTGATCAAACCTGGACGTATCAATGGCTACGCTCTTATCAATCGTCAGAAAAACTTCCCCCATGGAGCTCAGTTCAAAAAGCCAGGGCTGATCGATCTGCATGATGTCGGGGGCGGTGCCGCCGGCGATCTGGGTAACGAGTTTCTCCCGGTACCCATCCCATCCGCCGTATTCCGCCTCGATTTTGACCCCCGGATTCTTCCGCTGATACAGTTCAATAACCTTGAGCGTCGCCTGATGCCGGGAGTCGCCGCCCCACCAGGAAAAACGCAGGGTCGTACCCGTATCGGTCTTCCCTCCGGCATACACCGCGGCCGCCCCGAGCAACAGGGCCACACAAAATACCCCTACTGTTTTCATAGTTCCTCCAGAAAATGAACAATATAGACATTATCATACCCCGGGTATACCGGTTTGTCAAAGACTATCCTTATGGCTGCAGGGCAACAGCATGGACTTCCCTTGCACCATACGGAAACAGGCTCCTCCCGATGCCCTGCAGGTCAATCCCCAGGATAGGCCCTATCCTTTCGCATTATCCCCGGACCCCCAATGGTGAAACCCTTGGGGCTCATCTGCTATAAGGCACAGGACCTATGCAGCCTGGTATCAGGAGCGGACCATGAGCTTTTTCGAGTTCCAGGCCCGATTCTCCAGGGAGGCAATCGACGGCTGTTTCCGGGTCCCCTGCCACGGCGAGCCTGCCTGCCCCTGCCGGGAGGGGGACAAGGCCTTTTCACCCTTCTCAGGGGCCATCTTCAAAAAAAACCGCCGCCCCCTTAAGGAAATGGTTCTCCCCCAGCCCCCCGGTTCTGAACGGGAAGGAGGAGCATTTCAGGCTGCCGGCGGCGGAGGGAACCGGGGCTTCCTTACAAGACCCCGTGGCGGATGCCCCGGGTGACAGCCCTTATGGGGGAAGCCATGCCAATACGCCGGCGCGGGTACCCGCCCCTGCTCATAGACGGGGGACCATGATAGGGTGTACAAAAGATCCTGGGGGAAGGTATTACCATGAACCACCCTATTGATGTATACTCTTGTTTTAAAACGGCATATATAGGCAAAAGGAGGGTTACTAAAGCATGAACATACCCTATTACGGGGCCCATACCGCCCCAGGGTCTTGGCCGCGTCCGGCTAGGGGTGGCGGTATCGCCGGTACCGGCGCCATAGCCCCCCGCATACAAGGCAAGGGCCCTCCGGTATCGCCGGTATGTGCGGGCGAACCCGCGTCCGGGGCCGCCCCTTTGCAATCCGCGGACTTTAGTTTGACCTCCCTAGAGGCCGTTTTGGAATCCATGGATGCCGACTTGCAATCCGCGGACTTTAGTTTGACCTCCCTAGAGGCCATTTTAAAATCCGTGGATTTTGACTCAGAATCCGTGGATTTTGACTTAGAATCCATGGATTTTGACCTGGAATCCATGGATTTTGACCTGGAATCCGTGGATTCTGACTTAGAATCCGTGGATTCTGACTTGAAATCCGTGGATTCTGACCTGGAATCCATGGATTCTGATTTGGAATCCGTGGATTCTGATTTGGAATCCGCGCTGTATATGGTTAGCACAACACACAGGAGGTTGGGAAAAAATGGCAAAGAGTAACGATTGGCTGCCCTCGACCCGGGCGCTCATTCTGGGGATGTGCCGGAACTGGATCGCCTACATGACCGAGAGCGTGCGCGCCGCCTGGGGAGTCCCCCCGGATGAGTTCGCGGCGCTGCAAACCCTCTTTGGGAACGCTCAGGGGCTCCTTCAGAAGGCTATGGACGAGGCGGAGCGGACCCATGTGATTACCGTGGAGTGTCAGGCCGCGTTCGCGGCCCTGAAGGAGAAGATGCGCTTCTTCCGGGACCGGTATTTCAAGATTCCCCCCCTCACCGAGGGGGACTGGGCGGCCCTGGGCTTCCGTCAGAAGAGCGGGCATCCAACGCCGATACCCCCGCCTGCAGGGGTTCCCGCGGCGTCTTTGAGCTACCCCGGGGGTCCTCACGCGCTGACGGCCCATCTTGGGCCCCTCGCGGGTACGCGGGAACTGGACGCGGACAGCGACTACGGCTACGCGATCTACCTGGGGATCATGCCCGCAGGCGGGGCGACCCTGGAGCAGGCGGCGTCGGAAAAACACTACCTCATGAAGGCCCCGGAGGACGGGAACAGCCTGGGGCACTACCGGTTCACCCGGCGGCGGAAGGAGAAGCTCCTCTTCGACGCGGAGGACCGGGGAATGACGGCCTATGTCTGCTGCCGCTACGAGAACCAGAAGGGGGACGTCGGCCAGTGGGGGCCTGTGGCCTCGACGGTCATTCCCTGAGCGCCCACGAAGGGGTGAAGAGGGACAGGGGCAACCGGTAAGGGGCTAAAAAACAAAAGCGGTCCCTTCGGACCAAAGGTCCGTCGGACCAGAGCTCCGTCGGACCAGAGATCCGCCGGACCTTTGGTCCGAGATTACCCCGCTTGTTCGTCCAAGAATCCCCGTAATCGGTGTGGGGCTTTAGCCCGCAATCCGGGTAATCGGTGGACACCATTCCGCACCCTGTGGACAGGGCGAGGCGAGCAGGGGGCGTGTTTACCCCGCAAAAGGGTATACCCAAGGGGTTCCGCCGGAATAGGGGCCGCCCTCATGGGCGCCGCGCGGGGGAAAGGCCCTCCGCCAAAGCCCCCCTGAGGCTGTTCCAAAGCTGCGGCTTTTGGAACAGGTCCCGTGCATTGAGGGGAAAACCGGGAACAGATAATAATGCTGCCGGATTGCATAGACGATTACATAACGGACAACAATTCAGTACGGGTCATAGAAGCGTATAGCAACAGCCTCAATATGGCGGCGTTGGGTTGCGGCCGGCGACAGCGGAATACCATGGTACGACCGATGTATGCTCCCCAAGAGGTATTGAACGGGTGTCTGTAGGGCTATATGAACCGGATACCCTCCTCCCGGCGGCGGAAAGGGGAAACCTTGGTACTGCCGGGGCAAGCCCCTCGCCTATACCGGTAAAGCGCGGAGGCCCGGGATCATCCCCCAAAAACCAAGCAGCCCCTGCGGCGTCTGACCCGGCTTAGGTCAGGGCTCGGACGGAGCCCCAGCCAGGAAGCGGGCATACGCTATTGCAGCCCTTCGCCTTATCCTGAATGGAGGCTCCACGGATTACCCGGATTTTTCGCGCTAACCCCCCGCCGTAATCGATGCATAGCGGGGTAAGCTGTAGATACCGGCCCTTGCCTTATGGAACGCTCTCTTTTGGGCTTGTTGCACAGCCTTAGGCAATCAAGTATTATCTGTAATATAAAAATCCCGCATCATCAGGGGAACATACCTGATGATAGGCAGTTACCATGAGGTTACCATGAGGGCAATGACATGAAAGGGCTTAAACTGCATAAGGTTGAACTGGAAAAGTCCTTTAATCCCCGGTCTTTTGAAGGCCGGATCTATACGCAGTGGCAAGAACAGGGGGCCTTTAAGCCTAAAGCAGGAAGCGGAACCCCCTATGTGATGGTTATTCCTCCTCCTAATGTTACGGGGATGCTGCATCTGGGGCATGGGCTCAATATAAGCCTCCAGGACATCCTCATCCGGTTTCATCGTATGCGGGGGGTGCCTGTATTGTGGGTGCCCGGTACGGATCATGCGGGGATTGCCACCCAGAACGTCGTAGAGAAGCAGCTCAAGGCTCAGGGAAAGAGCCGGCATGATCTGGACCGGGACGCATTTGTACAGAAAACCTGGGAAGTCAAAGCCGCATACCACGAGATTATTTCCCGGCAGATCACCCGGATGGGGGCCAGCGTGGACTGGTCCCGGGAACGGTTTACCCTGGATGCGGGGCTTTCTCAGGCGGTGCGGGAGGTCTTTGTGTCCCTGTATGAACGAGACCTCTTGTATAAGGGAAATTACCTGGTTAATTGGTGTACCTCCTGCGGTACCGCCCTCTCGGATGATGAGGTGGAGCATGAGGACCTGGAAGGGAAGCTGTACCATATCCGATACCCCTCTGGAGAGGCTGAAAGGGGGTTTATAGAAGTGGCCACCACCCGGCCCGAAACCATGCTGGGAGATACCGCAGTGGCGGTCCACCCGGAAGATCCCCGGTACCAGGGGCTCATCGGAACATCCCTGCTCCTCCCCCTCACGGATCGCCGGATCCCCGTGGTGGCCGATACCTATGTGGACCGGGCCTTTGGTACCGGCGCGCTGAAGATTACCCCGGCGCATGATCCCCATGACTGGGAAGTGGCGAAACGCCACAAGCTTCCGGCCATCTCCATTCTCAATCCCGACGGCAGGCTTAACGATCAGGTTCCTGAGCCATACCGGGGGCTTCCGGTAAAAGCCGCCCGGGAAGCGGTCTTGCGTGACCTCAAGGCAGGGGGATTTCTGGTAACGGAGCGGGTCATCACCCATAGGGTGGGCCATTGTTACCGCTGCCATACGGTGATTGAACCTTTTCTTTCAGAGCAGTGGTTTGTACGGATGCAGCCTTTGGCGGAAAAGGCCCTGGCTGCGTGGCGGCGGGGGGAACTCGTCTTTTACCCGCGCAAATGGGAAAACACCTATCGGCACTGGCTGGAAAACATCCGGGACTGGTGTATCAGCCGCCAGCTCTGGTGGGGCCATCGGATTCCTGCGTGGTACTGCCCTTCCTGCGGTACCTCTATCGTGGCCCGGGAGGATCCCTCCGCCTGTCCCTCCTGTGGGGATGAAAACCTCAAGCAGGATCCAGACGTGCTGGATACCTGGTTCTCAAGCTGGCTGTGGCCGTTCAGTACCCTGGGCTGGCCTTTGGCGGCGCTGGATGAAGCGGATAAAACCAATGATTTTCATCGGTTTTATCCAACCTCCTCCCTGGTAACCGCCTATGACATCATTTTCTTCTGGGTTTCCCGGATGATCATGGCAGGCCTTGAGTTTACCGGAACGGTTCCCTTCAGGGACATCTATATCCACGGCTTATTGCGGGATAAACAGGGCCGGAAGATGAGCAAGACCCTGGGAAACGGCCTTGACCCCTTGGAACTGGTAGACCAGTTCGGCGCAGATGCCTTGAAGTTCACCTTGGCCTTTTTATGCGCCCAGGGGCAGGACCTTCTGGTGGATAAAGAATCCTTTAAATTAGGCTCAAAATTTGCCAATAAAATATGGAATGCCAGCCGGTACATCCTTATGAACCTGGAGAACCGGATCCTGGTTGAGGAGCCCCGGCTCAAGCCTATGGACCGGTGGATTTATGCCCGGCTCAACCGGGCGGCCAAGACCATGACCGAAGCCTTCCTCTCATACCGTTTTAATGACGCGGCTACTGCGGCGTATGACTATTTCTGGAACGACTTCTGCGACTGGTATGTAGAGGCAACGAAACTATCCCTCCACACCGGAGAGGACGCCGAGAAGGATCGGGCCGCCACCGTGCTTTTGGAGGTGCTCGCCGAATCCTTAAGGCTCCTCCACCCGCTGCTTCCTTTTATCACCGAAGCCATTTACGAGTACATCCCTCATACCCAGGGGATGCTCATAACGAGCCCCTATCCGGTATATGCGGAAGACCGGAATGCTCCTGATACGGAACAGAACATTGCCCTGCTGCAAGAGCTGGTGCGTATGGTCCGTACCTTGCGAAGCGAATGTACGATTCCCCGGGAAAAGAAAATCCCGGTTGTGGTTCGCCTCAGTTCGAGCGGCGCTTCCGGGTGTTTTCTTAAAGAAAATATGGAATTGATGCAGCTGTTAGCCGGTATAGGGGACCTCACCATGGAAGAACCCGGACCTGCCCTTACAAGGCCCTCCGGTGCTATTGGCCTTGTGGGTTCCGGGTTTGAAGCCTTTGTGTATGTTGCCGAGGCAGTGGATAGGGAGGTTTTGAAGCGTACCTTTACCAAAGACCTGGCAAAAGACCGTGCCTTTATCGCCGGTCTTCAGGCAAAACTTGCCAATGACCATTTCTTGAAGAATGCCCCCCCGGATCTGGTGAAGGGGGAACAGGGGAAACTCGCGGATGCCTTGCAGCGGACTGAAAAACTGGTATCCTATATGCGGGATCTTTTTGAGGATATACCCCAGCCTACACCGGCTGAGGAGCCCCTGCCATGACCACCGAGGAGATGCTGCGGCTTAATGGAACCCACCTTGCCCCTTATATGCAGCTTGCCACCGCCCTGATCGGTAAAGTACGGGAAGGCGGGGGAAATATGTTCAGGCACCAACTGGATACCATGGCCACCCTCATCGACTATGGGTATGTGGATTCAGTGCTCCTCAAGGCGTCGATTGTCCATGATCTTCTTGAGGATGTACCGGATTTCAACCATAACCTCCTCTTATCCGTGGATTATGAAAGTCCTACGGTGTATGACCTCGTCCTGGAAGTAACCCGTTTCCAGGGTGAAACAAAGGCTGAGTTTCTCACCCGGATCCTGGAAAGCGGCTCCCGGTACGCCAAGACCCTCAAGGTAGCGGATCGGATCTCCAATATGATAGCCCTGGGGTTTGTGGTGAACACCGCATTTATCGACCGATACACCGAAGAAACGGTCAAGTACATTTTTCCCATCGCTGAAGAAGTGGACAAGTCCATGTTAGCGGAACTCCAATCCCTGGTCGTATCCCGGAGGAAGTACGTATTGGCCCTCTCAAAAGCGCCCTGAATCCCTTAAGGACCTTTCCAAAAAATGCCGCACCCCCATCACCCTTGAACATACGTCCGGGCCACCGGATCGTGGGGGTCTAGTTCCAGGACCGTGCGGAAAAATCCTGCAGCCTCCTGGGGGTTTCCGGTTTTAAGGGCGAGGATCCCCAGATTGGAAATGATCTTGATGTTTTCAGGCTCTTCCCAAAGGGCGGTTTCCAGCTCTTTCCGGGCTCCTACCCACTCTCCGCTTTCCATCAAGCAGAGGGCCAGTTCGTTCCTGGTATCGCTCGTATCGCCCCCCAGCTCAATGGCTTTTCTAAAGGCCCCGATCCCATCATGCCAACGGCCCAGCTTTCTCAGGCCCCAGCCCAGGAGAAACCAGCCGTTCCAGACCTGAGGATGGCGTTCAAGAAAATTGCCAATCTTAGCAATCCCCTGAGCCGCCTTATCTTCCCGAATACAATCATAGGCCTCCCGGAACATGGCATCATCCAGGTTATAGGTTTGAATTGCCTCCACCATAAGCCTCGCCTGTTCCTGTTTTTCAGGCTCATCTCCCAGCCGCAGATAGGCCTGAAAACATTCCCGGGCCTCTTCAAAGTACCGGTGCTTCATAAAGAAAAAACCTGCCTTAAAGATCCCCTGGGGAAAGGGAGGGTGGAGATCCAGGAGGGCTTGGTAGGCTTTATAGGCTAAATCCTGCGCTCCGGCAAGGCCTGTCCGGGTATGGGCCTGTTCTTCCAGAATCAGCGCCCGGTTGAGAAGCAGCGCCGGTAAGCCGGGAAAAAGCCCTTCCAATAGGCCTATAATTTCAAGGGCCAGCGCATAATCGCCATTATGCGCCTTGAGCAGGGCCGCCGTGGTAAATTCGGCCAAAATATCCGGCTTAACCGCCAGGACAAAACCTCGGTAGTACCGGGCATTCCTTCCTTCAGGATCCTCCGCCACTACCCGTATCATGCCGGCGAGGATCATCTCCCAGGATAGTTCCTCCAGATTCAAGACCTCTACCCCCGGCGCCAGTTCTACGGGAATCGGTATGGCCGGATCGATGGAGAACCCCTCCCCGGCAGGTCCTGAGGATAGGGTTTCAATCGATCCCCTTAAAGACTCAGGGACCGATAAAAACACGATCTTTTCTTTACGGTTTAAAACGGATCGGGTCTCAAGCGGTTTTTCTCTGTTCATATAAAATCAGGCATCCTCATGGTCTTCCTCCTTAATAGGGCCTTAGCCTTAAGCCTATCCATAGAGGAAATAACTTCGTTGATAAGTGTAGTGTATATAAACCGCCGATTCAATGCTCAGGTTTCCCATGCTTTACCGGATCTAAGATTCCCCACATTGCTGCGGTGGTTTTGCAAGAAACGATTGTATGGCATTTCCTTACCCTGAAGCTTGCAGGAGATGCTTGATCCTTTACGGAACACTCGGTTTATCAGACGTGAGTCTTCCTATCCTGAACAATTTAAGGATCACCGGGAGAGGCTTCTTGCGAATCCCCCTGGACCAGCACCGTGCTTGAGTCGGTCCGATTAACCGCCCGTACCTGGGTAATATACGTATTGATTCGTATTTTATATTTCATGGGGATAAGATCATCATAAAAAGACATGCCCATGGCCACCAGGTCCTTTCGGCCTTCGACGGTTTCCGAATGGAGAAATTTCCCTTTTAAGAAATAACTTTCCCGGGGTTCCTCAAAGTCTATACGGAGCACCGCCTCTCGATCATTCAAGAAATTGGCAAGCCCCATGATGATGATTTTAGCGCCATAGAACGAAATATCCCGTAATATACACTGCCGCGGCACCCCCTGAACCGAAACAGCCGTCTCCCTTGAGAGGATACCGAGCATACGCTGGGTTTCATTGGTAATAATGATCCGCTCACCGCGGCGCTTAGAAGTACTCTGGGTGTTTGCGGTGGTATCCAGAATCCGTCCCAGCACGCCGATTAAATAATCCGGGGCTTGCTGGACAAATTGCAGCGTCACCATAGCGGTGTCTTTCGAATTGCCATACGGAATATACCCTACGGATCGGACCGCCACAAAGAAGATTACCGGATCCGCTCCTTCGTTGCCTTTAAAGCAAAACTGAATATTCGCCCCATTGTTAGCCTCTTGCAGGCTTTGCAGGAACCCTGATTTGGTATTCACCAAGACCTTCACCCGCTGCAGAGAAGCGGCATAAATAATACAGGGCCATAACTTCCCCATACATTTCAGGCACACTTTCTTGGTTAAGAGCCCTGTAACCTCAAGTATTTCTTTATTAAAGATTACTTCATTGGTTTTATAACGTTCATAATAGGTTATGATCTGTTGCCTACTCAACGCATTCATTATACAGTACTATAAAACGCTTCAAATATACTGTCAATTATAATAAAGTACAAATTATATAAATGAGCGTCTTTTTTAAGAGTTATCGGAGAAAAATGGTAGCTGATCCTCTCTGCCAAGGTACCCTATACTACCGAGACCCCTATGCTACAAGCTCAACAATCATACCCCCGGGAACTACCGGAACCTGCCGGTAGGGGAGGGGAACCATGCCTGCCCTCCGGCTCTGATAAAGCTGCCGTTCGTATTGCTCGATCAAAGCATCTATATGCTCATCGCTACGGAGATCCGGTAAGGGTTCTTTCCTGTGCTTCCTTTCACTTAACTGCTCTATAAGGCAATCGAGAATTTTCAGTTTAGTGATGGGGATCCCCTTAACCCCTTCCGGAGCCTGTACCCCGGAAACATGCTTAAATTGAGCATAGATATACTGTACGGGAGCTACGGGTAGGAACATTTTTTCATCTCTGGACTTACCGATTACATAGCCGGTACTGGCAATAGCGTTTGTATGTACAACAGTATGGATCATCTTATTTCCCCCTGGTTTCACCATAATCCACCCGAGGCAGTTTTACCAGAAAAATAATAAGAAAATAAGTAGTTTTATATGATTGGCCTGGGCCTAAACCGCCCCCTACCGGGTAGGGGAAAAATTATTGATCCGATACCAATCGTTGACCCGTCTTTCCAGGGAGCGCGGGAGGGCTTCCCCGGTTTGCCGGATCCGGTCCCGGAGATAGGGAAGGATGACCTGTTCCTTGAGGCTGTTCCAATGCTGGGGAAGGATCTGAGGGGGAGCCATGAAATCATCGGGAGGGGTATGTCCCAAGAGACTGGGATAAAACTGGGGAAAAATCTGTTCCGTAACGGTTCGCAGGGCAGAAAAACCGCTGCCGATACCAAAAAGGGTCTCATGGATCCCTTGATTCCTGCTGATTTCCAGGAGCAGGCGCTGGGTCTCAGCCTGAAAAAACCATTGGGTAAAGGCGGCAGCGGCCTTCTTTGCCTTTCCCTGCTTATAAATTCCGTAATATACGGTCTCTTCAAAGAGGGGTATGGTATCTTGTTCTGCGATCCAGCGAAAGTCAAGAATGGCCCGGCTCTCCTGGGTCAGGGTAAAAAAGTCCGTGCTGTTCATGTAGGTGAATAGGATCCGCCCTGAGGCGGCGAGTTTGGCCGGGGGATCATAGCAGTATTTGAAGACAAACTCATCCTCCGCCTGGATACCGGTATTGGCCTCCCGGGTCCAGTTCCGCAGGTAGGTGATGGCCTGCTCCAAGGCTTCCGGATCCCAGGCAAGGGGATCCGCCTCCCTAAAAGAGGCATTAAAAAGGGTAGCCGCCACAAAAAGGAATTCATCGTTCCACGCAGGGGAAAAGCCCATCCGGGAATAGCTGCCGCTTTGCTCCATATTGTACCCGATCCCCAAGGCTTTGAGTTCCTCAAAGGTAACCGTAAAGGGGTTTGAGAGTAATGACCCGTTAACCCGGGCAAATACAATGGCAGGGATATTGAAGGCTACCGGAAGGAGGTACTGGTTATTTTCAATATTGCCGAGGGCCAGGAGCCGGGGATAAAAAGCGGTTTTTGACACCTGCTGCCGGGTAAAAAAACGATTGAGGGGGGTGAACAAGCGGCGGGTCGAGAGGCTTTTCAGCCAGTTTCCCACCACAATATCTGGGGAGTCGGCGGATTCGGTCAATTTCTGCGCGGGGAATGCATGGTACCGGGTTTCAATCTTATACGGTTCTTGGCTGGAATTAAAATATTCCGCATAGAGGGCGAATTCGGGCCTATCGGTCCACAGGATTGCGGTCGTCGGTTCAAAGAAGCGGCAAGACAGGATGCTGACCGCCACCCAGGGCAGTACCAGCCTGCCGGGGGTAAAGGCTCTCAAGAACCGACCCCCTTTTGAGACCGGCCTAAGCAGGGAGCATCTGCCTAGGTCCTGAGGTCTTGGAGGGCGAGAGCTCATGAAGCGGTCCAGAGGGAGGCAGGGTATACGCCCCGGGCGGTCAATTCGAGGATACGGTTCACCGCTACGCTCCGGTCTTCCTGGTAGGTAACCCCAAACCAGTCCGAATCTGCAGGGAGGACCCGGATCTTAAGCAGCTTGTTTTTGATGAACCAATCCGCGGCCATGGGAAGGTAACACTCCTGCTTCGGCTGCCCTGCGGCGGTCTTGAGAAACTCATGGAAATAACGGCGCAGATCCGGGAAGATCCCCGTGGGAAAGCCCCAGAAGTTCATGGATACCGGCGTATCCGGGGTAAGTTCCTGCTTTACCCCCTCCGCTGAGGTATTGACAATCCGGCTGCCTTCCCGGGCAATCGCCGTCAGCTCTTGTACCGATGCGAGATACCCCTCCTGTATCCTACAGACCCCCCGGGTAACCGTACCCTGGGGGCTCAGGGTTTTTTCCAACCGATAGGGGACGATAGCCCCTTCGCTAACCTGGGGGGAAGTCAGGTAGGATCCCATTATCTTAAAAGCCCTAAGGCCATAGAAATCATCCGCATTGATCACCGCAAAAGGGGCGTCAATCATAGGGGCGGCGCAGAGCAGGGCATGACTTGTACCCCAGGGCTTGGTTCTCCCTGCCTGTTTTGCCCGGCTTAAGACCTCCTCGGGAATGAGGCTGTCCAGTTCCTGAAAACACAGCTCATAGGGAACAGCGGCCATGCGGCAGAGTATCAGGTTCCTGAAATCCCTTTCAATAGCACGGCGGATGACGAATAGGACCTTTGCAAACCCCGATCTGAGGGCGTCAAAGACCGAATAGTCCAGAAGCGCCTCTCCTTCCCGGCCGATGCGGTCCACCTGTTTAAGGCCGCCGTAGCGGCTCCCCATACCTGCAGCTAAAACAACTAATACGGGTCCTGTCATTGGTTTACCTCTTTAATACGGGAGGCCGGTTCAACAGGTTCCCTTTGAACCGGCCTCAAAGGTATTTTAATGCAGTATACCCTCAATGCTCAAGCCCGGTAAAGACCTCCTCAGACAGGGGCGGGCTTTCTCCGGGGCGGGGCCCCTTCTTTATGGGGGGGAGCCGAAACACGGTCAACAGGGTAAGCACCGTTGTCCCCGGACTAAAGCCCTGAGATTAGGCTGATTGCTACAGATTAAGAGGATAGGGGCGGGGGAAGCAGCGGCACCGTCAACAGGTTACGGAATTGTGTCCCCTGCGTGCGAACTAACCTTCGACACCCTAAAGCCCCATACCGGTGAAGCGGATGTTTTGGACGAACCAGCAGTGTAATCTGGGTAATCGCAGTCCGAGGGGACCTCTTTTGTTTTCTCGCCCCTTACCCTGTTGACCGTGGGAACCACGCTTCGGGGTTTCGGTTTAGTCCCTATATGCAATAGGAAATACCAAGCGATCCCGGGAGAGCAGGGTATCCGGGAAAATGGCCTGGGCTTCTTGCAGAAGCTGTTTCAGATTGTACTCGGTATACCGGGGGCTGTAGTGAATCAGGGCGAGCTTTTTCACCTGAGCTGCCGCGGCAATCCGGGCGGCCTGTTGGGCGGTCA
>JAITRH010000031.1 GCA_031288495.1 Treponema sp.
GTATGGTACAAAAGGGCGCTTCTAAACGGCGAAGCTGCGGTTCCTGTGGTCCGCTGCTCCCGCCTAACACCTATGAGACAGAAGGCCGTTAATGGCTACCCCTAAGGCCGCTTTGTCCCCCAACGTTTCCCCCAGAAGCGCAGGGCGTATGATGCATTGTCTCCGGGAGGCTTCCAGGGCTTCCTCGGCAATAACCGATTCCATGATCCGGCGGAAAAGCCCCTCCCTCCGTACAAAGATACTTCCCAGGACAATGCACCGGGGATTGAGGATGTCAATTAAGAGGGCTATTCCTCGGCCCAGATAAAAGGCGCATTCCTCGACGACCCTCAGGGCATCTGCTTCTCCCTGCGCCGCGGCGTCACAGATGTATTTTCCCGTTTCGCGCCGTCCCGTTGCCTCGGCATAGCGCTTGCCGAGGCCGCTGCCGCTGCAAAAACCCTCCCAGGATCCCCGTTTGCCGTATCCTTCGGGGCCGTCTTCGGCAATTCTTATATGCCCAATCTCTCCGGCAAGGTCCCCGGCCCCCCGGTATAATTGGCCATTGAGTATCAAGCCGCAGCCCAGGCCGGTTCCAAAGGTGAGAAAGGCCATATCCCTGTAACCCTTCCCCGCTCCCCAGCGCCATTCCGCCAGCGCACAGGCGTTAGCGTCGTTTTCCAGAAAACAGGGAAGACCGGTTGTTTCATGCAAGCTCTGTACTATGGGTATTCTGTCCCAACCGGGAAGATTGGGAGGGGAAAGGACCAGCCCTTCCGTAGGATCCAGGGGACCGCCACAGCTTATTCCCAGGGCGGAAAGTTCTGCCGATACCGCAGGGTTTGTCTCACGGATCCGATCAATGGCGGCGTTTATCCTGGCGATAACCGCTTCTGGGGTTCCAAGGGTGGGAAATTGTACCTTTTGTACCAGCTTCTCCTCCCCTGCCCAAAGGGAAACCCCTGTTTTGGTACCCCCGATATCCACACCGATACATCCTTTGGGGCAGTCCATACGTACCATAGCAAACTCCCGCAATCCCTTATATACCGTGCATTGGACAAGTGAGAAAAAAGTCCGCCGCACTTGATATGCACCGTAACCCGCATCTATCCGAATAAGCGGACTCCCGTCCCTTCACGGATGAGCGTTTATGCTCTGACCCCTCATATTTCCATTGAACTCATGGTATATTAGGGTACTTTGACGAATACATCCTTCCGATTCCTTACCAAAAGGGGGCCCTGACTCACGAGTCCAGGGGCCCCCTTATACCATGATGATGTTCGCCCTATTTGATCGAATCTTTATTGTCTTTGGTAGCGACGGTTACCCCAGTATCGACCGCTTTCTGAATCGATTTTCCGCTATAGGCATCCACCGCGGCCTGAACCCCAAGATACCCCATCTGATAGGGATTCTGTACCATCGTTGCCTGCAAGACACCCCGTTCAATGAGGGCTTTGGTGTCCGCAGACCAGTCGAAGCCGACGAATTTAAGAACACCGGCTTTTCCCGCCTGTTCAATGGCATTACCCGCGCCTACGGTAGAACCCTCGTTGGTTGCGTAGATACCGGCTAAATCAGGATTGGCGGTCATAAAATCCGTAGCAATGTTGAGGGCCTTGGTTTTATCCCCATCGGAAAATTGAGTTCCCACAATGGTGATACCAGGATATTTTTTAGAAATCTGATCCTTAAAATCGTTTTCCCTGATCATAGTGGTACCCGCGCCGGGCTGGGCGTTGATGATCGCAACCTTTCCCGTTCCGTTGATCAATGCTGCCAGCTGATCCGCTGCGGTACGGGCGGCGGCGCCGTTATCGGTGGATAAAAAGGCATCATAATTTGAAGTACTAACGGGTGAGTCGATGATGATGACCTTAATCCCCGCTGCTTTTGCCCGATCCACTCCCGGCGACAGGGCATCCCTGTCCAGGGGAGCCAGCAGAATCGCATCCATTTTCTGGGTGATGGCGTCTTCAACCATTTGGAGCTGCACATTAGCGTCTACTTTCCCGGGAGGGGCATTGAAACTCAAGGTTACATTGCCCAGTTCCTTGGCCTTATCCTCGGTACCGGCCTTGACTTTGAGCCAATGTTCATCAATAGAGTCCATGGCAATAAAAATCACCTTGATCTTCCCGGGGGAAGCCTCCTGACTGGCCCTTGCCCACATCGGCAAAACGCCTATAAGGGTAATGAGCAGCGCCGCAAGTAACAGGATTCTCTTTTTCATGTATAATCCTCCTAATAATATGTTAAGATTCCTCAAGGGAACCTTATACCCACTTTAATCCTTGCGTTTAATCCTATCGAAGAATACAGAACCGACAATAACAACGCCGATGACGATTTTTTGAATAAAGGGAGATATGCCAATCAAGTTGAGGCCGTTTCTGAGTATGCCGATGACAAAAGCGCCGATAAACGTTCCCGCGATGGTACCTTCGCCGCCCATGGTACTGGTTCCACCGATAACCGAAGAGGCTACCGCATCAAGTTCATACCCATCTCCCGCAGCGGGCTGGGCGGAGATGATCCGGGCCGCCATGAGCAAGCCCGCAAAAGCGGACAATAAACCCGAAAACACATACACCAGCATGAGGGTTTTTCTGGTATTGACACCGGATAACCGTGCAGCTTCAAAATTACTGCCCACCGCATATACATACCGCCCCAACTTGGTTTTTGCCAAAATAAAGCCGAAGATAAGGACCAATAAAACCATAACCAGTACCGGATTAGGGATGCCTAAGGTGTAGTCGGTTCCCCAGCGGGTAAACCCTTTTGGCAGGCCGCTGATAGGGATTCCCTGGGTCAGGGTAAGGCTTATACCCCGGGCCACCGTCATGGTTCCCAAAGTCGCGATAAAGGGCGGGATGTTCCCAAAGGCCACCAGGGCGCCGCTCACCGCCCCTGAGGTAAGACCCGTGACCAAACCGGCGCCGATGGCCAGGGGGACCGGCATGTTCACCCGCATGGCCAGTCCCGCAATCATAGCGGAGAAGGCGATGTTGGAACCGATGGACAGGTCTATCCCTCCGGTGATGAGTACATAGGTCTGACCCATCGCGATGATGGCGATTACCGCTGTTTGGGTCGCTACCGTTAACAGGTTGTTTACCGAAAAGAAATAGGGGCTTAAAATGGTAAAAACCACCCCCAGTAAGAAAAGGCCGCTGAAAGTCGAGAGCAGTTGTTTTTGGGATCGGGGCAGATTCAAGCGCAAACCCCCTGTAACCCTTCTATCACTCATGCTGTAGGTCCCCTTTTATGCATACTGCGTTGCGTATTTAAGAATTTCTTCCTGATTCGTATCTTTGGTCAGTAATTCGGCGGTTATCCTCCCGTTACACATAACCATGATACGATCCGACATACCCAGTACCTCAGGTAATTCTGAAGAAACAAACATCACCCCGATGCCCTTTCTTTTTAAATCGTTGATGATATGGTAGATTTCGATTTTGGACGCCACATCAATACCCCGAGTCGGCTCGTCAAAGATCACCACCTTGGCGTTCCGCATGAGCCACTTGCCGACGACCACCTTCTGCTGATTCCCGCCGGAAAGATTTTTGACGTACTGATCCACGCCGGGGGTTTTTATTTTAAGGTTCTGGATCATCAGCTTCGCCTTTTCCCGTTCCAGCTTCCGAAAGATAATACCCAGCTTGGAAACAATATCCAGACTGGGGAGGGTGCTGTTTTCCAGTACCGTCATCTTGACGCAAAGGCCGTCCCGTTTCCGGTCCTCTGGAGCACAGAAAAGTCCCTGGGCAATGGCATCCCGGGGCGTGTGGATCTTTACCGGCTTTCCGTGGATGCCTATGGTTCCTCCGCTCATCTTATCCGCCCCAGAAATGGCTCTGACGACCTCGGTCCGACCTGCCCCCATAAGACCGGCAAAGGCGAGGATTTCTCCCCGGTACAGATCAAACGATACGTTTTTAACCCCCACCCCGTAGGAAGAGGAGAGGTTCTTTACTTCCAGAACCTTGTCCCCGCGCTTCATGGCTATACGGGGAAATTTCTCGGTCAAGGTACGACCTACCATCAGGCTGATAATTTCGGATAGATTCGTATCCCCAAAGTTGAGGGTCTTTACATACTTACCGTCCCGTAAGATGGTAACGCGATCCACAATACGGGACAACTCCTCCAGCCGGTGGGAAATATAGATGATCCCATGGCCTTTGGTTTTCAGCGTGGCGATAACTTTAAAAAGATCCTCAATTTCCTTTTCGGTGAGGGCCGACGTAGGCTCATCCATGATAATGATCTTGGCGTTCATGGACAGGGTCTTACATATCTCCACCATCTGCTGTTTTGAAACCGGTAAATTGCGGACCGGCGTTGCGGGATCGATATCCAGGTTCAGCGTCCTTAGGTACTGTTTAACCGCTTCGTACTGCTTCTTTTCGTTTAAAATTCCGGAAACGGTACATTCCCGGTTCAGCAGAACATTTTCCGCTACCGTAAGATGAGGACAAAGGTTCAACTCCTGATGAATGATGCCGATCCCCAGGGTTTGAGCGGACTGAGGACTCAGATCGCCTGTAATCTTCGTACCGTTAACATAAAAATCCCCGGCATCCCGCGTGTAAACCCCGGAGATGATCTTCATCAACGTTGATTTTCCCGCGCCGTTCTCGCCGAGCAACGCGTGCACTTCTCCGGGACGTAAATCAAAGTGCACATCATCCAGGGCCACAACCTCAGAAAAGGATTTTGAGATATGCTCCACCCTGACCAAATCCGTCGCCATGAATACCCTTCTTGCATGAAACCAGTAATGCTATGCACATCATACCAAAGGTACCGGTAAAAAGCAACATTTTTTTGAAGGATACTACCCCGGGAACCTTTGGCAACGGCGGTTTCCGAAGCACCGGCGCTTAAAAACCGCAAAACCGGGGATTTCCTCAAGAAATCCCCGGGTCTTGGAAACTTTTTCTGACTCCCCTCCGCCGGACGGGAAACCCAGCGGATTCTCGAGGAAGTCCCAGGATAATTGCATCCTTAAAAGAACCACGATCCGGTACCTCTCGGTTACTAAGGAATTGTGTCCCCTGATTTAAGCGGATGTTTTAGACGAAAAAGCGGTATAATCGCGGCCCGGAGGTCCGGTGGACCGGAGACCGAAGGTCTATCGGTCCGAGGGGACCTTTTTTGTTTTCCAGCCCTTACCGTGTTGACCGTGGGCCCAATTACCCTTGGGGGTGGAAACATTACCCTTGGGGGTAGAAGAGTTACCCCTGGGGGTAAAAGCATTACCCCTGGGGGTAGAAGAATTACCCTTGGGGGTAAAAGAATTACCCCTGGGGGTGAAAACATTACCCTTGGGGGTGGAAACATTACCCCTGGGGGTAGAAGAGTTACCCTTGGGGGTGAAAGAGTTACCCTTGGGGGTGAACCAATTCACGGTCAACAGGGTAAGGAATTGTGTCCACCGATGACACCGATTGCGGGCTAAAGCCCGACACCGATGAAGCGGCTGTTTTGGACGAAAAAGCTGGGTAATCGCGGCCCGGAGGTCACATCGGTCCGAGGGGACCTTTTTTGTTTTCCAGCCCCTTACCGTGTTGACAGCGGGAAACCTTCCCCTTCATCCTAGGCGGCTCGTTCTGCAAAGGCGCTCCGGGACCGGGACAAGCCTCCGGGTGAAACAACCCGGCTCAGCATGGATTAAGGAAAACCTATTGTCATGGGCTTTCCCGCTCAGTATACTCAATAGCAGTGTAGCAATGAGGCTTTTTTCAAAATAGCAGCGGGTAAAGCCTCTGAGGAAGTGAGGAATATATGATTCGAGGCGGAGATATCTCCAAGGGAATCTGTTTACTGCAAAAGGGACAGCCTTATATCGTGATAGAGCGGGAATTCGTCAATCCCGGGAAAGGAGGCGCCTTTGCCCGGGTCAAGATGAAGAGCATCAAGGACGGAGGGGTCCTTAGTATGACCATACCTACCCAATTGGAGGTGGAGGACGCGCTGGTAAGTAACCCAAGCTGCCAGTTTCAATACGCGGATCAGGATTATTATCACTTTATGGATACTGAAACCTATGAGCAGTATGAGGTGCCTATAGCGGATCTGGAAGACAAAAAATACTACCTTAAAGAGAACGATGTCTATGAACTTACCATCTGGGAAGATAAGGTTATTGATATTAAGATCCCCTATAAGGTGGTCTTTACCGTGGCCGAAAGTGAAAACTACGTGAAAGGCGATACGGTCTCAGGGGCTACTAAACCCATTGTTACCGAAACCGGGCTTACCGTCCGAGTCCCCCTTTTCATCAAGGAACATGATAAGATCCTGGTCAATACCGAAACCAGAGAATACGTGGAACGGGTAAACGATTAACCCCTGCGGGAGTTCCTCCCCCGGAGCAGAAGCCTATACGACCAAAGAAGTGCCCTTTAAGTTCCGGGGGAGGGTTTTCTCTTTTGCCCTTTCCCACGGACTGTTCAGTTCTGCGGGTATTGATAAGGGGACGGCGTTCCTGCTTCAGGTGCTTTCCCGGCAGTGGGATGCGATGCAGGGGCACGGGCTTCCCCTGCCGCGGCAGGTTCTGGATGCAGGCTGCGGGGTGGGGGTGATTGGTATCTGTATAGCCGGAGCCTTATTAGCCCAAGGCGATGCTGCCCTGCTTCCCGGTTCTTTGCATGTCCGCTGTCAGGATCGGGACGAACTGGCTAAAACCATAACCCTATACAACGCCCAAAAAAACCGCATCCCTCAAGAGCTGCTTTCCGGCCATACGGAACCCCTCTTGGGAGGTCCCCTGCATGCCCGGTGGGACCTCATTGTTTCCAACATCCCTGCCAAGGCGGGAAAACCGGTTTTGGCGGATTTTATCCTCCGGTCTGCGGCCTTACTGAATCCCGGGGGATCGGTGCTCATCGTAGCGGTTAATCCGCTTGCTGATTTTGTTCGGGCCCGGATCGCCCAGGCAAAGGTCCCTTTAAGGTACGACGAACAAGGAAAGGAGCATCGGGTTTTCATGTACGGCCCCCTGGGTTCCGTTCCCCCTGCCGGTGGTTCTCCGGTATACCCCTTTGAGGGAACCCTGGAACCGGTTCAGGGAGGAGGGCATGTGCTGCGGGATTATCCTATGTATCATCGCCGCCGCGGGGATTATGTCATGGAGGGCGTAGCCTATTCCCTGGATACCATCCAGGGCGTAGCAGACTTTGACACCCCGGGTGAAGCGGTCCAGGTGGCGGCTAAACTTATGACCCGCTTACAGGGAAAAAAGCTCGGGGGTTCTTCCCTGGGTTCTATACTCATCTATGAACCTGGTCAGGGGCACTTCCCCCGGTGGTTTTTGGAGTATTGGGCAAAAGAAAAAAAGCGTGCAGCCGCTTCTCTGAGGTACGGTTGGGTATTGTTCAGCAGAAATATCCTGGCTCTGGAAGCGTCCCGGTACAATATGTCCCAAGAAACGGTCTTCACCATACCTGGGCTCGACTTGAGCATAAACCGGGAAAGCCTGGCTGCGGTCCTGGAGCCTGAGAGCCGCGCCTATGATCTCATCGTTGGGTTTCCCCAATTCGTGCCTCAAACCGACCGGGTCAGCCACCTCTGGGAGGGGATCCGGGAACTGCTCTCCCCGGGGGGTATCGGGATCATGGCCCTTCCTGCTTCCGATGCGGAACGGTTTGATCGAAAGAAGCCCCGGGGCTTTCAGCGCCTTGGGGATTGTAAGCGGCATGGGTTTCGGGCCGTAGGGTACGGGCTTCTATAATGGGTTTCCTCTAAACGGGAACTTCCTTCCAGGATCAATACCTTATGTAAGGGGAGAACAAACAGGGTCCGCCGATAAGGCTTAATTTTTCGTTCTAAAACGCTTAAATCAATGAAAATCTGGATAAGCCCGGTCTCAAGGTCGGTGGACCCCATTACTTGTTCGCAGGAGGCTTCCTTCTGTGCAGAGCGGAACGGGTTGATGGATATGAAAACCCCGGACCTACTCGTTCCGCAGCTTGAGCAGCTTCCATACCGTAGGGCTCTCTTGCCCCAAGGCCCAGAATCCAATGGCTTGTACCCCCAGGGTACGGTACATTTCCATACGAGCCGAAAGGGAATAATCGTCTTCGTAGTAAACCGTCACCGTTACCGGAACTTCATAAGTAAAGGTAGGAATCCCCTGCTTCCTGCGGACTTCCGTAACCTTCTGCTCTTGTTTAATCCGCTGGATTCCTGAAAAATGGAACGCCCTAAAGAGGTTGATGCTTCCCCATGTCCGGCCGTAAAAGGGAAGCCCCATGATGAGCTTTTCCGATCCAATGGTGTTCAGGGAGTAGGCTGCTACGGATTTACACCACTCCAGAGAAGCAATCGGACCAGGTTCGCTGGTAGCCCAATGTTCATCATAAGCCATCACCAGGATCCGGTCCACCAGGGGCTTAATGGTTTCATAATCGTAGACGTCATTATGCAGGGTCCGAATCCGGGCGGGGAGAGCGATGGTGAAGCGCTTGTTTCCAAGGCCTTTACGCAGTTCCGCAAGAAAGGAATGGAAATTCCCCCGGTCTCGTGGAGGAACCAGCTCAAAATCAATTTGCAGGCCATCAAAGGGCTTTGCCTGGTCAAGCAAGTCAGTGATGAGCTGCTTTCTCACGGGACTTCCTTCCATAAGCACGAAATGGGACAAGGCCCTGCTTCCACAGCCCACCACGAGGTGTATCCGTCCCAAAAACCGGGGAATATCCCGGGGATTAGGGACGTTCACCAATTGGCCATAGGAATCCACTTCCGCCCCAAAATAGCCAATATCCGTCAGGGGAAGCTCCCCGGTAAAGGCTTGTTCTTTCCCGCTGATGAGGTATCCCCAGATTTCCCCAAAAGTAGATACGGGTAAAGGTGCTTCCTCGGAAGATGGGAGGAATATCTCAGGAGGTTCTGCCCCCCGCTCCCCGCTTTGAACCGTAGGTACCGCTGCTTCTTCGGAAAGCGGGAGGGGCGGCTCAGGGGTTTCTTCTGTAGAGTCCCCAGTCTGAACCAGCGTATCCCCCTCAAAGGCCTTATCCAGGTTCTTTTCCCCCTTTTCAGCGCGCACCGACTCGGATTGACATGCAGGAAACTCCAGAAAAAGACAGGCCATGAAAAAGAACCCTGCCCATGGGCTTTTCTTACCTCCCTTCACCAGGCTATCCCTTAAAAGGGGGAGGGCTTTCCGGCGTGGGTACCCCGGAGTTCGCAGGCAAACGGATATTATAGCTGGGTGCCGTCAAGTCGATATTGGCAGCTTTGAACCCGTCCTGAAGGTTTTCATAGAGGTTGGAATAAATTCTCGGGACCTTATCCACCGCTTTAACGTAGAAGTTGATTTCATAGCAGGCGTAATAGTCGTTCAAAGCGGTTTGCAAGACATAGGGTTTTGGATTTTTCAGGACATTCTTGGTTTTAGCCGCCGCGGTCAGCAGTATTTCATGAACCTTAGGCCAGGGAACCCCGTAACCCATGGTAACATCCGCATGGAGAATAAGGCCCTCTTCTTTCTCATTAGCAGAAAAATTGTAATTGGTAATACTTGAGGTGAGGATCATCATGTTCGGAAAGGTAACAAATTCGTTCTTATGGGTCCTCAGCCGGGTAACCGTGGCGGACTTTTCCACGACAAAACCGGTAACATCGTTCAGCTTGATACGGTCTCCAATGGTAAAGGGACGCATATAGGTGATCACAATGCCCGCCACGAGATTCCCGATGATCGAACTGGAACCGAGGGAGAAGATAAGGCCCACAAACACCGAAACCCCTTGAAAAACCGCTGAATCCGAGTTAGGTAAGCTGGGGTATATCACGATAATGGTAAAGGCATATATAAGGACCCGTAATACGTTAAAGGTCGGCTCAGCCCAATCAGGATAAAACCCCGGTATAACCAATTTGCCTCTTTCTATCTGGGTGCTAAAGAATTTAATGGTCCGCAAGGTGTACCGGGAAATAACGATAATGATAAGGATCGTAATGAGATTGGGGATATACCTGATAATGGTCCAGAAGGTGGATCGCAAGGGATTCAAGATGTACCCAAACAGGGTGGAAGCCAGGTGTTTTGTCGGTTCAAAAAGGCTGAATACCAGGGGAAGGGTCAGATACAACTGGAGGATAATGGCCACCAATTGTACGATGCGCAACAAAAAGGATGCCATGTTAAGCAGTTGGCTGGTATCCAGCAGCCGGTACCGCTTAATCGTGAGGGGCTTAAAATGGCTTTGTCCGTAGAGGGCCAGCTTATGCTGAAGCTTTTTAAAGAGAAACCATACCAAACGTATCAGCAAAGCCTGGACGATGACAATCGCCACGGCTATACCCAAACGTATAAACAGGTTCATGTGTATCCACCCGGTACTGGTCACCCCTTCTTCCAGTTCCTCGGTTTTTATAACTATTTCCCCATCCTCCCCTTCCTGTATTGAGGGAGGAGGAAGGGTATCTTGGGCATACAGGCCATAGGGAACCCCGGCAATATTGATGGCCCCTACACAAAACATACATACCAAACACAGAAAACGCATAGTATATCCCTCCGCCCCTTCACTGGGGAACCTGATGGATTACAAGGGCTTTACAAAACTCAGGTACCCCCTTTGTCCCCAAGCTCGGATGTACCCTGGATAATCCTCTCTATCTCATAAAGGGGGTATTCGTTTTTCTGACCTTGAGTAGCCATACCGGTTACGTCCTATAGTATAGTAAAGAACATATACCATAGCAATAAAGTTTGTTAAACTTCCAGCCCTTAATATACTGCTTGCCCCCCGATAAATCAATAATCCCTGCAAACAGGATACACCCCTGAGTCCGTGTCTTTGTGTAGCCTCATGAGGCCTGAGCATGCCTTTTAGAACCGGGCTCTTATTTAATGCGTATCATGGTACCCTGTATTTCGAAATGGGTTTTTTGATATGTTTCCCAAGCTGCTCCGCCATGCTCATATTCCTGTATGCCTATTCGCAGGACTTCCATTAATTGCGCCTTCCGTTCATGGTAGATTTTCTCATGTATTATTTGTTTTAATACTTCAAACGCCGTATCGAGGGGCTTCTTATGATGGTGTAATGCATATACCGCTAATATAAATGCCGTAAATACTTCGGTCCTCATATATTTCTCTTGCCCCAGTAATTGATTTCCCCATATAACGAGGGTTTTTCTCCCCTGCTTCTTGCTGTGTACCAGGTAATCTCCCTGTTCGTCATAGCTAAATTCTAATAATCCCGCGTGTATATCGATCATCGCTTTACCGGTATAATCCGCTTGTATCCACCTATAAAATCTCGTGGGAGCCACTAGGGATACCTCAAGTTTTTGGGTAAACTGGTCTGCAGACTTTGGTGATTGTCCTGTAGTTACACATCCTATACTCACAATCACGGTACAGAGCAGTATAAAACCTATGAAGTGTTTAAAAAGACTGTTTTTCATACATACCTCTTCAGAGGACTAAAGGTGCAAACATAATAAGATTCTGAACTGTTTTGAAGAGGATCTATTCTTTCATTGAAGAATGTATACATCCATAAAAGCGTGCAAGAATACTAATTATCATAGCAGTGCATACGACTATTCACCGTGGTCCTTGTTTTTAAATCTTTCCTTAACCAAACCTGATTCTCTATTGAGGTTTTTCCACAATTGTGAACAGAAACCTCTCGTTTCTATACAATACCCTATAAAGACGGTTTCAAAATGTCAAACGCTAAACCGCAACCTAAGATATAAAGAAAAAAGCAAACTCTCGGCCTTTTTCATCGGAAAGACCGGTTCCGCTCTTACCCTGGTTTTGAGATTGGCCTACATAAAGGGTTTTGTCAATAGGGGGAGACCCGTCCAGGGGTCCGTAATCAGGATATGGCCTCCAGGCATACAAAAGCCGTCTCGGGATGTTCCCGGACGGCTACCTCCTTGTTTGAAGCATGGCCTGCATGCCTAGAACAAGCTGATGATACCATAGAGAAAAAGCTTTACCTCATTCCTCGGTTTCCTGTACCCGGAATGCCTGGGCCGCTTTGATGACTTCATCGGCTATCTTGCCTGAAATCGGCGCGTAGTGGTCAAATTCCACGCTAAAAGAACCGGTACCGCTGGTAATGGAACGCAGGTCTATGGAATACCGTAAGAGCTCTGCCTGGGGTACCTGGGCACGGATTTCCTCAATACCTCTCGCGGAATTCTGCCCCAGGATCTTGCCTCGCTTCCCCGAAAGATCGCTCATCACGTCCCCCAAGTATTTGCTTTCCACAAAGACCGTGAGGTTCATAATCGGTTCCAAAAGGGTCGGGGATGCCTGCCGCATGGCTGCCCGGAAGGCATTCCGGGCAGCCAGTTTAAAGGCCAATTCAGAGGAATCCACCGGGTGTTCCTTGCCATCGACGATCTTCACTTCCACGTCCACTACCGGGTAGCCTGCCATGGTTCCTGCGGACATACCTTCCAGGACCCCCTTCTCCACGCCGGGAATATACCCCTTGGACACGGCGCCGCCGAAGATGGCATTGATAAACTTGTACTGTTCCCCCCGGGGCAAGGGGGCGATTTCCAGAACCACCCGGCCGTACTGGCCATGTCCGCCGGTCTGCTTCTTGTGGGTGTACTCAGCGCTCGCTTTTTTCGTGATCGTTTCCCGGTAAGGCACCCGGGGGGTGTGGGTTTCTACGTCGATTTTTTGCTGCTGTTTGATCTTGTCCAGCATGATATTCACATGGAGCTCCCCCATGCCGGAGATGACCGTTTCCTTGGTTTCGGCGTTAAAGGTATACCGGAAGGTCTTATCTTCTTCGCTGGCCCTGAGGAGAAACTCTCCCAGTTTGTCATCGTCTTTTTTATTTACCGCATTAACCGCTACGGAATGAACCGGTTCAGGGAGCCGCAAAGGCATAAATTTGCAGGAACCATCCCCGGCGGTGAGGGTATCGTTGGTCTTGAGGCTCCCGAGTTTTGCCACGACTCCCACATCCCCCGCAGAGCATTCCCGGACTTCCTCAAGTTTTTTACCCAAACAGGTATAGATCTTGCCGATCCGTTCCTTCTTGTTTTCCGAAACATTGAAGGCTTCCGAATCTGCGGAGAGCTTGCCCTGGATGATCTTTAACCAGGAGAGCTTGCCTGAGAATTGATCGTAGCTGGTCTTGATAACCAATGCGGCCAAGGGCTTATCAGGATCGATGGGGATCTTCTGTGGAGCCCCTGCTCGGTCAAGAACCGTGTCTTGCGCGCTCTTTGGACCCGGCGCGAGGTCCGTCATAAATTCCAGGAAGGGAATAAGCCCGGAATTCTTGAGGGCAGCCCCGGCAAAGGCAGGGAGGATCTTGTTCGCTGCCAAGGCTTCGATAAGTCCCCGGAGTATTCCTGCCGCATCCAGGGTCCCGGTCTCCAGATACTGCTCCATGAGCTCGTCATTCCCCTCGGCAGCGGCTTCGATGATCCGTTCCCTGGCCGCAGCCACCGCATCCTGATACTCTGGAGGAATGGCAAGCTCTTTCTCTTGGTTCTCCCCCTGGGCAATATAGGCTTTCTCATGCAAGACATCAATCACCCCTTTATACTGAGGGCCAGACCCCATAGGCAGGGTAAAGGCTACCGGATCAACCTGGCATTTTTCTTTTATGTCCTCCAGGGTTTTGGTAAAATCCGCCCGCTCATCATCCATTTTGGTGATAAAAACACCTCTCGGTTTGGCACGGCTTTGGAGTTCCCTCCAGAGTTTGATGGTTCCAATCTGTACCCCAGAACGGCCATCCACCACAAGGAGGACAAACTCCGAAGCCCGGAAGGTCAAAATAACATCCCCCACAAAATCAGAAGAACCGGGAGTATCAAACAGATTGATCTTTTTACCATTCCGTTCAATATGTGCCATAGCGGCATGGATCGAGATCTTCCGCTCAATTTCTTCAGGGCTCGAATCAGCGACGGTTTTACCCGATTCTACGGTTTCAGCCTTGGGGATAACCCCTCCTGCAAACAACAGATGTTCAAATAAACTGGTTTTACCACTTCCGCCGTGACCGGCAATGGAAACATTTTTGATCAGATCCGTGCTATGGCTCATAGAAGCGCTCCTTGTAGTGCAATTGTTAGGGCTATCTTGTCTTTAAGATACTATCATGGAACGATCTTGCCGAATTGTCAAGAAAAATATGGGTTCTCCCGCAAAAGAAGTCCCCTTTTAAGAGAGTTCATCCCCCCTGAACCGAGGGAAGCTCCCTTTTAGGGGAACCCCTTTCGCGCTTTGGGAGCTTAAACCCTGGCCGGCCTTCCTAAACGCTTACACGCTTCCTCCACTTCCGGCCGGTGCCCAAACGCCGAGAACCGTATAAAGCTCTGCCCTGCAGGGCCGAAACCTGAACCAGGGGTGGTTACTACCTGACAGGTTTCCAGAATCTCGGAAAACACTTCCCAACTGTCCCTGCCCGGGAAATGGGCCCAAATGTAAGGTGAATGGTCTCCTCCTACACAGGCAATTCCCCGCTTCTGCAGGGTGGAACGAATGAGTTTCGCATTGCCTAGATAGAAATCCGTCAATTCCCGAATCTCTGTGAGTCCCTCGGTTTCCAGGGCGGCTAAGCCCCCCCCCTGGGCGATGTTTGACGCCCCATTAAAAACGGTGCCATGGATCCGGTTCCAGTCCGCATTGACCTTTTCACCTCCGGCATACAGGAGTTCCTGGGGAACCACGGTCCAGCCGAGCCGCACCCCGGTAAAACCGGCGGATTTGGAAAAGGAATTCACTTCAATAGCGCAGGTTCGGGCCTCCGGTATTTCGAAGATGCTCTTGGGCAATGCAGGGTCCCGGATGTATTCGCTATAGGCAGCATCAAAAACAATGAGGGTCCCTTTTTGCAGCGCCGCATCGACCAAAGCTCTGAGTTGCTCCCGGGTGGCAGTGGCACCGGTGGGGTTGTTGGGAGAACAAAAATAGAAAAGCCCATTCACGGGAAGGAGGGACAGATCCGGGAAATAGCTGTTTTCTGCGGTACAGGGAAGGTAGCTGATCCCCCGGTAACCGGTTCCAACCCAGGGTCCAGCAGCGCCCATGAGGACCGAACCGTCCACATATACCGGGTAAGAAGGATCCTGCACCGCTACCTTAGTGCCTGAGCCAAAGAGGAGCTGGAGCCGGCCTATATCGCACTTGGCTCCATCGGCGATGAAGATTTCATCCACCCTGAATTGACCTCCATAAAACACCTGGCTTATCCGTTCCCGGAGGGACCGGAGCCCTTCGTCGCTGTAACCTGAATAACCCTCCGCCGTACCCAATTGCCGGGCACTTGCTACAAGGCCGCGGTTGATATGGGGTAGAATCGGCTCGGTGGTGTTTCCCACGCCTAGGCTTATGATCTTCGCTTCCGGGTGGGCTGCGGCAAATTCTCCACGCCGCCTGGCGATTTCAGGGAAAAGATACCCTGCTTTTATGTTTGCAATACAAGGATTCCTGCTTATCATGATGCTGCTCCTCTAGATGATAGACGACCCTTCTACCCCCTTCGGGTGAGTGAAGGACCAATTCCGCAAACCTCTTGAACATGCTTCAGAGGTAGGGACTCGTCAAACCCAGGGTATGTCCCATAGGTTCGGATTATTTTCCTGGTTTCGATCCTATGAGGGTAAAACTTAAACTGCATTGGTATCGTTCGGCGCTTTCCGGATTGGTAATCTTATCAGAAGCGTAATAACCGACTGAGCCGGTGGAGAAATCCTTTGCTTGGGCATAAATAGTAGACCAGACCTTACCATTATTATCCTTTATAGTAATGTCAAGAAATTTTGGGGCCTGAGGGTCCCGTTTTGCTGGTTCCGGCACATTAAACTCCTTTCAGAGAACTTTATGTTTAGCATACGCTTTAACGTAAGGAGAGGCAATATCCGCAAGGCTAAAACGCCCGGTTTACCCGGGGTTTTGGTATTGACACCATCCTCGCACTTTAAGTATACTACATACATTATAGTATTATTAAAGATTGGAGCTCATGGCTTATTCAATAGAAAAATTTGGTGAGAAAATACGGGCCTTTCGGGAGCGGCGATCCCTTACCCTGCGGGAGGTAGCGGATCGTGCCGGGGTAAGTGAGAGCTTAGTTTCCCAAATTGAGCGGAACCGGGTTTCCCCTGCCCTGGATACCCTGTTGGCCCTGGCAGAGGCTTTGGATATGGACCTGGAGTATCTTTTTGCGGATTACCGCCGGGTTCGTCCGGTGCAGATCACCAGAAGCCATGAACGGCTTTCCTTTGCCAAACCCGGGGTCCGGTACGAACGGCTGGCACAGCTTGAGGGACCGGATCATCTGGGGGGTATTGAGGCTTATTGCATCACCCTTGAACCGGGAGCCCAAACCGGCAGTACTGAATACGGTCATCAGGGATGGGAGCTCGGTATGGTGGAAGCAGGGAAGGGGGTCTTGAGCGTGGGAAACAGTACCTATGAACTAGCTCCGGGAGATTCCATCAGTTTCCGGTCTGACGCACCCCATGTATTGGCCAACGCGGGTACCGAGCTGTTCCAGGTACTCTGGATCATCTCCCCGCCCAAGGGAATAGTGGGAAAAGCCTGCGGGAATTACACCCGCAGCAGAAAAACGATATAAACAACGGAGGTGTATATGGGTAAAACCCTGGCGGAAAAAATATTTGATACCCATGTCGTAGATCGGCCTTTTGGGGAAACCTGGGTCTTGAGACTGGATCGGGTGTTTTGCCACGAGATAACCACGCCGATTGCCATTAACGATTTGGTGAGCAAAAACCTTGACCAGGTCTTTGATCCGTCGAAGATCAAGGCGGTGATAGATCATGTGAGTCCTGCCAAGGATTCAAAGACCGCAGAACAGGGGAAGATCCTGCGGGATTGGGCCAGACGGCACGGGATTCGGGACTTTTTTGACATTGGCCGAAACGGGGTCTGTCATGCCCTGTTTCCGGAAAAAGGTTTTGTCAGGCCCGGATACATCGTTATCATGGGAGATAGCCATACCTGTACCCATGGCGCCTTCGGTGCGTTTGCCGCCGGAGTAGGGACCACCGATCTGGAAGTGGGGATTCTCAAAGGGGTCTGTGCGTTTAAAAAGCCCGAAACCCTACGGATCCGGCTTACCGGTACCCTCAAACCCGGGGTCTTTGCCAAAGACCTGATCCTTGCGGTGATTGCCCGCATTGGGGTTGCCGGGGCTACCGATAGGGTGATGGAATTCCGGGGGCCGGTGCTGGATGGCCTGAGCATGGAAGGAAGGATGACCCTGTGTAATATGGCGGTTGAAGCAGGGGCAACTTCCGGGGTTTGTATGCCTGATAAAACCACGGTGGAGTACCTGTGGCCTTTCATTGGCCCAGAGGGGGATAAAACCTACGAAACCAAAGAGGCCGCCTTGGCTGAGTTTACCTCATGGTGGAGCGAAGATGATGCAGTTTACGCCGGTACGGTCAGCCTGGATTGTACCGATCTGGAGCCGCTGGCTACGGTAGGGTATAAACCGGATCAGGTCAAACCGATCCGGGAACTGCGGGGTACTGAAGTGGATCAGGTGTATATCGGGTCCTGTACCAACGGACGCATTGAAGATCTCCGAGAGGCCGCCCGGGTGATTCAGGGTAGGAGGATTAACCGGCGGGTCCGGGCCATTCTTGCCCCGGCCACCCCAGGAGTATATACCCAGGCTCTTAAGGAAGGGCTCATCTCCCTGTTTCAAGAGGCGGGTTTCTGCATTACAAACCCGACCTGCGGAGCCTGCCTGGGAATGTCTAACGGTGTTCTGGCTCAAGGAGAAGTATGCGCCGCTACCACAAACCGTAACTTTTACGGCCGCATGGGCAAGGGCGGTATGGTTCACCTGATGAGTCCTGCGGCGGCGGCGGCAACGGCGATCTTGGGGCATATCGCACGCCCGGAAGATCTCCCATAATGATACAGGAGTAGAGGAGTCGTATGAAAACATTTGGTGGTGCGGTGCTGTTTTTAGACCGCAGCGATATCAACACCGATGAGATTATTCCGGCAAAATATTTGACCGAGCATGCCAAGGAAGCCCTCAAACCCTATCTGCTGGAAGATTTAAAGCTCCCCGGTTTTGATCCCCTCCGAGATACTGCGGGAATCGGGGCGATTGTAAGCCGAGCGAATTTCGGCTGCGGCAGTTCCCGGGAACATGCTCCCTGGGCGCTTGAAGCCCAGGGGATCCACATCGTCATTGCGGAAAGTTTTGCCCGGATATTCCGGCAGAACATGTACAACTGCGGTATGATTGCCGCAGAGCTTCCCCCGGCAAGCCTTGAGGCTCTGTTCCAGGTATTCGGGGGAACCAAGACCACGCTTTCCGTCAATATCGCGGCCAGTACCTTAAGCTTTCAAGCGGAGGATACAGAGCAGACCCTTCCTTTTGTCCTCAAAGACTTTGAGCGCGCCTTGGTGGAAGCCGGGGGTTGGGTGGAATACGCTGCGGCCCGGTATTAAGGGAATGCGCCCTGTGAGGCCCAGTGGATACCTTCTTATGGATCAGGATAAGCCGACCGGGTTGCCGAATTGTCTCAGCTGCCTTCATTACACCTTGACCTGGGAGTATGCATACCCCCATTCTTGTAGGGTTTTTGGCATCAAGAGCCGGAACCTGCCGGGTATGGAAGTATTTTTAGCTACCGGCCACCATTGCCCTGCGTTTCACGTAAAGCGCCGGTAAAAAACGGCCGGGACCGCACTGAGGATCACAGTTTGGTCCTGCCCCTAAAGCTCCTTGACAGGGTAAGGCGATCCGCATATTCTAAGTCTCCCCCTACGGGAAGTCCCGAGGCAAGGCGGGTAACTTCAAGGGGATACCCTTTGAGGATCTGCTGTACATACAGAGCTGTAGTATCCCCTTCCACCGTGGGATTCAAGGCGAGGATGACTTCCCGGATACCTTCCTGGCGGACTCGGTTTAAAAGGGGCCCGATGCGGAGATCCCCCGGGTTTATTCCCTCCAAAGGGGCGATAAGTCCCCCCAGCACATGGAAGCGCCCCTGAAATTCCCGGGATTCTTCGATGACCTGTACATCCTGGGGCCGTTCGACTACACATATAATGGCATCCCGGCTGGTATCAGCACAGATAGGGCAGGGATCCTGCTCGGTAAAACTACCGCAGATGCCACAACGGATAATCGCCCTATGCAGATCCGCAATCTGTTCCGCTATGAGCTCGGCATACTGGGGATCCCCGTCCAGCAAGTAATAGACTATACGACGGGCACTCTTTTTCCCAAGTCCCGGCAATTTGGACAAGAGGATCACCAGCCGGTCGATGACATTCATGAATTCCCCGAAAACCCTGAACCAGAGAAACCGGGGGTTATACCGGGTATTTGCATGCCCCCGGCAAGGGTACCCATTTCTCGATTAATGGCTTCTCTGACCTTTTCCATGGCATTGGTAAAGGCGGCGATGATAAGGTCCTCAAGCATTTCCCCCTCCTTAGGATTGATCAGTTCCGGGGCGATTCTGAGGGATAGCATTTCAATGCGTCCGTTGAGGTCTATCTCTACCATACCTCCCCCGGCAGAACCAGTTACGGTAATAACGCCCAGTTTCTCCTGAAACACCGCCATCTGTTCCTGAATCTTCTGGGCGTTCTTGAGGATATCAAAAGGATTAATATTCATCACCTACTCCGTTGGGATTTCTCAATTTTTTGAGGCCGTTTCAAAACAAAGCCCCTTTTAGCAGAACTCACTCTACTCTGAATAGAACAAAGCTCCCTGTCAACACGCAATGGTGTCCACCAAGGCCCCTGTTTTTCACCGATTACGCGGGGTTTGAAACAAAAAATCAGCGTAATCCTAGACCCCTTTTGTTTTTCCGCAGATGAAACGGGTTTTAGAACGAAAAAGTAACCTAATCGGTAGACCGCTTTTTCAGAAGCCCTTGCATCGGAAACCCGGTTTCCCCGGACCGCAAGCCCGTCCTACCCTTGATGGTGCAACCGGCTTTTTTACATTTCCCTGACAACCGTACCACGAAACACCTGGAGCACCCGTTCTACTTGGGGGGCCAACTGCGGCGAATCAGGGCTTCCCCTCTGACGGGCAGCAGAGTCCCCTGCTATACTGCCCCCGATCCTGGGGTCTTGTATTCCCGTCTCCGGTATTGAACCGGACGGTTCCCCTGCATTATAGACCGGAGCCGGGGGTTTTGCAAAGTCTTGCGGGGGCGTCCCTGATGCTTTCGCTGCCATTAAGCGATCAAAATTTTCAGTAAGCGAAGCGGCTTGGCTGGAACTGAATCTGCGGCTTGGTTCCTGAGGAAGTTTTTCCTGTACCGGAGGAGAGCTCGGTATGGAAGCATCCGGCAATGCCCCCGGAGCTTCCATGCCGGTAACAGCGGAACTTCCTCCTAATATCCCGGAAGCGCCGGGGAACCCCAGCGCAGCCTGGGCTTCAACAATGGCGGCCCGGAGCTCAAGGGGAGAAATCCACTGCCCAAGCCAGCAGAGTTTTGAAACCACCGTTTCCAACTCAAATCGTGGGGCGATAGAGTACCGGATATCCCGGTATAGGGTAAGGAGCAGCTCCAGGGCATGCTCCAGTTGCAGCTTATTAAGACCTTCTAAGACCTTGGGGGAGAACCGGTCCGGACTGTAATCCAGCAGGGATTCCCGGGTAATGCCGGCTTTTATAAGCAGAAGGCTGTGATAATACCCTGCCAAGTCAGTGATGAACTGCTCAATGGCGACCCCTGCCTGGATCATATCGTCAATCACGGTAAAGGCTTGGGTACTATCATTCTCCACGCACGCCTCTGCCAGGGCATTGAGCGTATCCAGGCCCACAAGGCCGAGCTTTTCCCGGATAAGCGCGGACCGGATATAACCATCCGAAAAGGCGACTACTTGGTCGAAGAGGGTATAGGCATCCCGGAGACTGCCGGTGGATTCTTTAGCAATCCAGAACAGGGCTTCATCCTCAGCCTGGATATGGGTCTCCCTGCAGGTAGCCTTAAGAATCGACGCAATCATCTCAATGGGGATAAGCCTGAAGGCGAACTGTTGGCAGCGGCTTTTAATGGTGGCCGGGACCTTGTGCAGCTCGGTGGTGGCAAAGATAAAGACGATATAGGGGGGAGGTTCTTCGATGGTTTTAAGGAGGGCATTGAAGGCGCTATTGGAAAGCATGTGGACCTCGTCGATGATATAGACCTTATAGCGCCCGGAATGGGGGGGGAACAACACCTCATCTTTGATCTGGCGTACATCATTGACCCCGGTATTAGAAGCCCCGTCGATCTCAATAATATCCAGGCTTGCCCCCCGGCTGATTTCCTGACAGGTAGGACATACCCCGCAGGGAGTCGCGGTAGGCCCCCCCTCGCAGTTAAGGGATCGGGCCAGGATCCGGGCGGCGCTGGTCTTACCACAGCCGCGGGGACCGGAAAAAAGATAGGCATGAGCAATATGTCCCTGCTCAAGGGAGTTTTTCAAGGTGGCTACTACAAAATCCTGCCCTGCTAATTCATCAAAGATTTTAGGACGCCGCCTGGTGGCGGTTACTTCATAAGCCATGTTCTGAGTATACCCTGAATCGGAGACAAAAAAAACCCCGTAACCAGGGTTTACCACGGCGCAACGGACCTCCGCTTACCGTTGCTTCCTTCCGGACCTGGCGGGGTTGGGCGGCGTCTGTTCGCATGGCTCCTAGCTACAGGGTTTTATAACCATATACAGATGAACGGCCCTTGTCAAGCCGGTTTCTGAGGTATTACGGGAGCATAGAGCCTTTTCTCTTGTATGGGCGTAAGGGGATCTTCTTACCCGGCTCCCTGGCAGGCACTTTCTTAAAAACCTCAGGGGTTCATGTAACTATTAGTGCCATATCATGTTATCCATAATAAGACATAGTACCTGGGTTTAGATGCTCCTAGAAAACAGGAGCCCGCTAAAAAGGTAGCATGCAGCGCCTTTCCTGAAAGCGCAGGTTTGAGGAAGGGCCTCTTTAAGCAGGACGTTTTCTTTGTCACCGTAACCGGTTCTCCTCCTCCCGGTTACGGTTTTTTATGTCCCCTGAGAGCCGCTTTCGAGGAGGCTCTCAGGTCCTGGTCCCGGCATAGCTTCCCGGTGGGCCAAACGAAGCGCTTCCCCTACCAGGGTGCGGTTTTCCGGTTTATGGAAGTGTACAAGCGCCCGCTGCAGCCGTTTCTCCCGTTCCCCGGGCACGGGGATAGGTTGCATGGTGCGGGGATCCAGGCCGGTACGGTACATCACCGTGGAAAGGGTTCCGGGGGTGGGATAGAAATCCTGAACCTGATTCGGGATAAAGCGGCTTTTCTTGAGATACAAGGCCAGCGCTACCCCATCCTGGAGGGTCGATCCAGGATGGCCTGAAATAAAATAGGGAACCAGGTACTGTTTACATCCGAGGGCGCGGTTTATGGCGGTATATTCCTTCGCGAACTTGGTATACGTTTCATGATCACCCTTGCCCATAGCCGCAAGAACCGGGGAAGAGACATGTTCAGGGGCAACCTTAAGCTGGCCACTCACATGCCAGCGGCAGAGGGTTTTAAGAAACTCCTGTCCATAGGGGCTATCCAGATACAGGTAATCAAAGCGGATTCCGGAACGGATAAAGATCTTTTGTATACCCTCCTTGGCCCCGGCGTTTCTGAGGGCCTTGAGGGTTTCCAGGTAATCCCGGTGGTCCGCCCGGAGCCGGGGACAGGGCCTAGGGTACAGGCATTCCCGGTCCGGGCAGAACCCCCCTTGCCTCTGACGGGTACAGGGGGGACGGTAAAAGTTTGCCGTAGGGCCTCCTACATCGTGGATATACCCCTTAAAGCCTTGAAGCCGGGTCAGGGTTTTCGCCTCTCTGAGGAGGCTCTCCGGACTTCTTCCGGTAACGGCCCTGCCCTGGTGGAAGGTGATGGCACAAAAGGAGCATCCGCCAAAACAGCCCCGGCTGGAAACCAGGGAAAAGGCCATCTCGTTCATGGCAGGTATGCCTCCGGCAGCATCGTACCGAGGATGGGCGCGCCGGGTATAGGGAAGTTCATAAATCCTATCGAATTCCCCTTGGGTGAGGGGCAAGGCGGGGGGGTTCTGGATAACCCACCGATCCCCGTCGCTTCGTTCTATAAGGGGCTTGCCGCTTAAGGGATCTGCCTGTAAGCGCTGCGCCATGAAGTGTTCTGCGTATTGTTGTAAGGAATCAGGATCCTTCCCTCGGACCGCTTCATAATCCGGAAGCCGGATCCCGGGGCCTTGGGGAGGAGAGGAACGGACGCAGGTTCCCCGGACATCCCGAATGGCGGCAATCCCCTCACCGGCATGGAGCCGCCGGGCAATTTCCCGGATGGGCCGTTCTCCCATGCCATAGACCAGGAGGTCCGCCTTAGAATCCAGCAGGATGGAACGCCGCACCTGATTAGACCAGTAATCGTAATGGGCAAAACGGCGGAGGCCGGCTTCAATACCGCCGATAATGACCGGGATGTTTTTATACGCCCCACGGATACCCCCCACATAGGTGAGTATGGCCCGGTCGGGCCGGAACCCCGCCTTGCCTCCCGGGGAATAGGCATCTTCGGAACGGGGCTTTTTTGCCGCGGTATAATGGGCCACCATGGAATCCATGTTTCCTGCGCCCACCAGGAAAGCCAGCCGGGGCCTGCCCAAGACCATATAGGACGCCTTATTTTTCCAGTCCGGCTGGGGGATAATGCCTACTTTGTACCCCTCATCTTCCAGGACCCGGGATACCAGGGCAAGGGCAAAAGCAGGATGATCCGCATAGGCGTCACCGGAAACAAAAATAAAATCGCAATATTCCCAGCCCCGCTTATCCATATCCTCACGGCATACCGGCAGGAAGCGGAGCCGGGAAACGGGTATAGTAGAAACGGCTTATACTCCAATAACCGCCGTAACCTCGGGGACCTCTTTTTTCAGGTGGTTTTCAATACCCATCTTCAAGGTCATCTGCGCCATAGGGCATCCCCCGCAGGCGCCAGTCAATTTTAATGAGACCGTACCGTCATCGGCCACGGAAACGAATTCCACATCTCCCCCATCCGCTTGGAGAGAGGGCCGGACCTTATCAAGGGCGGTCTTTATTTGTTCTTCACACATATATGCTCCTCATAGCATGAATATACTAGGATACGGAGGATCTGTCTATGGATTTAGGCCTTCCTTTTCCCGGAGCGGGCCTG
>JAITRH010000079.1 GCA_031288495.1 Treponema sp.
GATACCTTTGGCGGACGTCCTTTCCACATGTACGTCCCTTCGATAATAGGTAAAACCTTCTGCTTAAAGAGTTCTTCGCTTATCGGATACAAGCGTTTGGTTTCTTCCATAGGCCTTTCCCCTCCGCCTGTATCCTATCATGGTCCGCTCTGTGTTTCAACCTTTTCTAACAGTGTCTAGATCACGACCATGATCAGGCTTAGATCACGACCATGATCAGGCTTAGTTCATGACCAGGAACAGGAATATGGCGATTGGGCGGGAAGATGGTGATGACGGCCCGGCTGTTGCTGAGGCGGCGGGCATGGTACCGTGGAATGGATGAGGCAATACCGGAAACGAAGCTGCGTCATTACAAGGTTACAAGATAGGCAAGAAACAGGGGGGGCTGCTTGACAAAATATCATAGGATTATACAGATGTTCCGTCTCCAGCTTGTTCCCCCGCGGGCTCGTCGCGTGCGGCAACCCGACGCTGCTTTAAGAGCCTGGCCGGGGGAGTGTGGCGTGATTATCCGCACCCGGTACTTCCCGGCGGACAAGGCTAGAGACTGCACCGATCTGCGGATCGGATGATTCTCCACAAAGTTTCCGCTTACCTTCGCCGTGGTTCAGTCCGCTGCGTTCACGGTATATAAGCCGCACGTATACCCTGTTTTCTGTATTTATTACGGACGCCGCGCTCGGATAGACCCAGAGCAATTCGTTTTGTACTGGCCATACCTTTCTGGATATTGCGGAAAACCGCGCTATCCCCATGTGATTGAACCTAGGGACTTACGGGCCATCCTCTCCCAAAATAGCAAAAACACCCGGGGAACTTTATATATTACCCAGGCAAGATTAGCGGAATATGCGGATATTTCTCTTGCTTCGATAATTGCTATTGAACGCCGCCGAACCTGGGTGAGCGATAAAACCTTGCCAAGGCCTTGCACATGGAAGCCTATCAGCTCCTCATACCCCGGGAAAAAGAGCCGCCCTCGGATGAGGGGGACCGTAAAAGGTCCGTCTTAGAAGAGAGAGCGGCTTTGATTAGGGAAAAGCAGGGGGATTTGAGAAAAACCATGGATAACAGCACGGATGAACTGCTGCGGCATAGTATCCAGCTCTACCCGGAGCCCCTGCCCCCCGCAGAAAGGCCTCTTCAGGTTCATCCTGAACGGGGGGTATGTAAAAACTCTAGAGCGAGTAAAATTCCCGGTACCACCTTACCAGAGCTTTAACCCCCGTAGCCAGATCGGTACAGGGACAGTAACCCGTATCCCGCTCAAGGGCCCTGCAATCCGCCCAGGTAATCGGCACATCCCCAGGCTGCATGGGCAGGAGGTTCTTTTCCGCTTTTACCCCCAGCTCGGTTTCCAGGGCCTGAATAAAATCGAGGAGCCGTACCGGAGCGCCGCGGCCGATATTATACAGCCCGAAAGGAGCAGGACTCACGCCTCCTTGTATGCCATCCCAATCAGGCTTGCCCTGGGGAATATGACCCATAACCCGGATAATCCCTTCGACAATATCCGTAATATAGGTGAAATCCCGGCTCATGTCGCCGTAATTGAAGACATCAATGGGACGGCCTTGGAGGATTGCCTTGGTAAACAGGAAAGGAGCCATATCAGGCCGTCCCCAGGGGCCGTACACGGTAAAGAACCGCAGCCCTGTAGTGGGAATACCGTAGAGATGGGAATAACTGTGAGCCATAAGCTCATTGGTCCGCTTGCTCACCGCATAGAGACTGGCCGGGTGATCCGCCCGGCCTTCTTCAGAGAAAGGAGTTACCCGGTTAATCCCATACACCGAACTGGAAGAGGCATAGACCAGATGCTGTACCGGATAAGCCCGAACCGCTTCCAGGATGTGGAGGAACCCTTGGATATTGCTGGATATATAGGCATGAGGATTGGTAATTGAATACCGGACCCCTGCTTGAGCGGCAAGATGGATGACGTACTCAATCGGACTATGCCCCGCCTGTTCCGCTTTGAAAAGGTTTTTTAAGCCTTCCCCATCCTTCAGATCCATCTGTAAAAAACAGAGGTTCCCATAGCGGGATGAAAGGGTTCTTTGCCTTCCATGGAGGGGGCTTATCCCTAAATCCGCAAGGCGGCCGTATTTGAGGTTTACGTCATAGTACTCGTTGATTATATCAAGCCCAATAAGCTCGTTTCCCTTCAGGGCCAGGTGTTTTGCCAGGTGATAACCGATAAATCCCGCCATGCCGGTAATCAGAATTTTCATAGTGGCATCTATAGTATACCAGGGTTTACCGCCCTACAAGCAGGATAAACCCACCCTTTGAGGCATAGAGACGCCCCGGTGTCGCGGGTCCACTGATTGCCCTGTTTTCACCGGATAAGAGGGGATGGGGAATGCAAAATTCGGGCAAGTCGTGTAATCAGGGAACCGCAGCCGGTATTTTCTATGGCTTTCCGCGAACCTCGCGGGTGTAAGCCCTTAATCAGCGGACAGCGCTTTGGACCGCTTCCATGCGGCGTCCACGGCGTTCATCACGATTCCCCGGAAAGCCCCGGCTTCCAGCGCCGCAAGCCCCGCTATGGTGGTGCCTCCTGGGGAAGCAACCATGTCCTTGAGCTCTCCCGGATGCTTCCCCGTCTCTTGGAGCATCGCCGCTGAACCACGTACGGTTTGGATGGCGTAGCCCAGGGCCTTATCCCGGGGAAGCCCTGCACGGACCCCGCCGTCTGCCAGGGCTTCGATGAACAGGTACACAAAGGCAGGACCAGAACCCGAAAGCGCGGTTACCCCATCCAGATACCGCTCTTCAATAGGATCCACCCTCCCGGAACCGGCAAGGAGCTGTTGCAGCTCCCGCAGCCGGGCGTCCGGTACTTCCGGTGAAGCTGCGAAGGCGATGAGCCCTTGACCGATGAGGGCCGGGGTATTCGGCATGATCCGGATGATCCCCGGTACCGGGCTGCTCGGGCCGCCCAGGGCTTCTTGTATTCTTTTGATAGACCACCCGGCAGCCATAGAAATCACCATAGGACCTTCTCTTGCACTTCCCCGGTTTCTTAGTACCGGGGCAATCTCCGCAAGCACCCCTGCAAGAACCTGGGGCTTTACCGCGAGGAAAACAAAATCCCCCTCACTTGCTGCGGCCTCATTCGAGGCATAAACCGAAGCGCTGACCGCCTGAGCCGCAGCCGCGGCTTTTGCCGGGTCCGTATCGGTAAAGCCGATACGATAGGCAAAGCCCTGGCTGCGGGTTACCCCTTTCATCAGAGCCAGGCCCATGTTACCGCTGCCTATACACGCGATGATCCGAGTCATTACCTTCTCCCCTGTACATAATCTTCGAGTATCACGGGGGATCATGGATTTTCTCACGGGTTTTGTCAAGTTGCGTTCTGCCGCCTGCCAGGGACGGTGATAACCGCACCCCTACGAATAATCAGGGAGAAGGAACTTCCGGGGACCGGGTAGAGCGGACCGGGGTGATTGCCGTACGGGACCCGTAGAGGGGGAACCTTTACTTTAACCCCCCAAATACGCGGCCTTTACCGCAGGATCCCCCATAAGCTCCTTGGCTTGGCCGCTCTTGAGGACGTATCCTGTTTCCAGGATATAGGCCCGCACCGCAAGGCCCAGGGCCTTGAACGCGTTCTGTTCTACTAAGAGTATGGTGGTTCCTGCTTCATTGATACGCCGGATGATGGCAAAGATCTCATCCACCAAGATCGGCGCAAGCCCCATAGAAGGTTCGTCCAGCAAAAGCAGCCGGGGAGCTGCCATGAGGGCCCTTCCCATGGCAAGCATCTGCTGTTCACCGCCGGACAAGGTTCCCGCGGTTTGATGGATCCGCTCTTTTAAACGGGGAAACAGCCCATAGATCATTTCCAGGTCCTTCCGGATCCCCCCCTTGTCCCGCCGAGTATAGGCCCCCATTTCCAGGTTATCCCGGACCGTGAGGTTCGCGAAGATCCGCCGTCCCTCGGGGACCTGGACGAGCCGGGACGCCACAATCCGATCCGGCGGCAGAGCCGAAATATCCACCCCTTCAAAGGAGACGGTTCCCCGAGTCTTCTTGATGATGTTGGAAATAGCATGGAGGGTGGTGGTTTTCCCTGCACCGTTTGAACCGATGAGGGTGATGATCTCCCCTTCCGCCACCTCAAAAGAAATACCCCGCAGGGCTTGAATTGCCCCATAATGCACGGTTAAGTCCGAAACCTGCAATAGCGTACCCATGTTCACTCCCGGGGATCCTGCACCGCGGCGTCTTCCCCTAAGTAGGCTTTCACCACTGCGGGATCCTTGCGGATAGCTTCGGGAAGCCCGGCGGCGATGATGCGGCCGTAGTCAAGCACGAGAATCCGCTCACAGATACCCATTACCAAGTGCATGTCGTGTTCAATCAACAGGATGGTAAGATGAAACTCCTCCCGGATAAAGGAGATGAGCTTCATAAGTTCTCCTGTTTCCTGAGGATTCATCCCCGCAGCCGGTTCATCCAAGAGGAGCAGCACGGGATTCGCCGCCAAAGCCCGGGCGATTTCCAGCTTCCGCTGTTCCCCATAGGGAAGGTTCCGGGCGAGCTCATGTTTCTTATGGCCGATCTTGAACAAGTCCAGCAGTTCCCCGGTCCGTGCAACCATACGAGTTTCATCGGTATAAAACCGGGGCAGCCGGAACACCACATCCCAGGGGCCCTCCCTCCGTCCTGCATGCAGTGCGATACGCACGTTATCCTCCACCGTGAGGTTGCTGAACAGCCGGATATTTTGAAAGGTTCGGGCCACCCCGATCCGGTTAAGCTGGGCCGGACTCAAACGCCGTACCCGGCCTAAGCAGGGATGGTTTTTTTTCCTATCCCCTATTACATGAACCCTCCGCTGCCGATCCCAGAAGGCGATCTCCCCGCTTGTCGGGGTGTACAGCCCGGAGAGCATGTTGAACACCGTGGTTTTCCCGGCGCCATTGGGGCCGATGAGTCCTACCAGTTCTCCCTGAAAGAGGCTGCAGGAAAAATCACTCACCGCCCGAAGTCCGCCGAACACCATGGAAAGATCCGTCACCCGAAGAAGCAATGCTTCAGTACCGGTCATGGACTTTTCCTTCCCCGGCGCAGCAAACCCATAAGTCGCCCCCAGAGGCGTACGAAGGAAAGTTCCTTCATTCCTAACAAACCTTGAGGGCGGAAGAGCATCACGAAAATGAGGATTAAGGGATAGATGAGGAGCCGGTAATCCTGCAGGAACCGCAGGAATTCCTGGAGATACGTCAAGACATAGGCGGCTAATACGGAACCGGTCATAGAACCCATGCCCCCCAGGACCACAAAGATCAGGTAATCAATGCTTTTGTTGAAGGAAGCCACATCAGGCTTGACAAAACCCACTACCATAGCAAAGAGACTGCCCCCGATCCCGGCGATAAAAGAAGCGATCACGAAACCGAGCATCTTGTACCGGAACACCCCGATGCCGTTGGCATTGGCGGCGATCTCGTCCTCCCGGACCGCGAGGATCGCCCGTCCATAGCTGGAACGGAGCAAATTCTGCAACAGGATGAGGATCACTATAAGGACGGTGGTTACGGTACAAAACGACCTGTCCGGATAAATGGCCAGAAGGGTGGTAAACCGCCTGCCGTTGGCCCCGCCGGAAACCGCCTTGAGGTTGATGAGGATGACCCGGATGATCTCCCCGAATCCCAGGGTAACAATAGCCAGGTAGTCCCCCGAGAGTTTGAGGGTGGGAAACCCAATGATAAAGCCCATGAGGGCGGTGAGAAGACCCGCGAGAAGCACCGCTATGGGCAGGGGGAGTCCCCCGTCCAGGTTCAAGAAGATGGCCCCGTAAGCCCCCAAGGCCATGAACCCTGCCTGCCCTATGGAGAGCTGCCCCGTAATCCCGGTGATGGTGTTCACGCTCACCGCGAGGATTGCATTGACTCCCCCCAAAGTGATGATCTGGGCTATATAGGGGTCAATGATCTGGTATTTTATGAGCAGTGAAGGAAGACCCACCCCAATGAGCGCAAAGGCCCCCGGGATGATCCGATTCCTGATATGGGTCCTCAGGGGGAGGTTCAGCTTGTGCATAGCCCTACACCTTCACCCGGGTCTTTTTACCGAGGATCCCCGTAGGCTTCACCAACAGGATGATGATAAGCACGGAAAAAGAAATGGCATCCGCATATTGGGAGGAGATGAAGCCCTTGGTCAGGGTTTCCGCAATCCCCAGGATAAAGCCCCCCAGCATAGCGCCGGGGACCGAACCAATACCCCCCAGCACCGCCGCGACAAAAGCCTTAAGCCCCGGCATGGTTCCCATAGTAGGGGAAATCTGAGGATAGGCGCAGGCAAAAAGAATGCCCCCCGCAGCAGCCAAGATGGAACCGAGGGCAAAGGTGAAGGAAATAGTACCGTTCACCGAGATCCCCATGAGACTGGCTGCCTGAAGATCGTAAGAAACCGCCCGCATGGCCTTACCCCGCTTGGTATAGTTGATGATGTAATTCAGGGCTACCATTAACGCCGCGGATAATACCATCACAATGATCTGAATATTGGAAATAGAGAGAGCCCCCAGGGACAGGTTCCACACCGGAGGCCGGGGAAACTGCCGGGGGTTGGGACCCACAAAACGGAGCACCCGGGCGCCGTTTTGCAGGATCAGGGACACCGCAATCGCGGTAATCAGCGAATTAAGCCGGGGAGCGGTCCGCAGGGGCCGATAGGCAAAGCGTTCGATACATACCCCCAGGGCGCCGCAGAGGGCCATGGCAAGCACAAAGGCCGCCGCTAAAGAAAGGGGGGACACCCCCAGCCAGGTGAGGACAAAATACCCGGTATATGCCCCCACCATGAGCACATCCCCATGGGCAAAGTTGATAAGCATGACGATGCCATAGACCATGGTGTACCCCAAGGCAATAAGCGCATAGATACTGCCCAGGGATATACCATTAATCATCTGCTGTAAAAAGACACCGGATGAAGAAATACCGCCCATAGCCGCAACAATCAGGGATTTACCGTGGTTTTATACACCGTGGTCAGCTTTCCGTTATGCTTGACCAATTCCAGCATCACCGCGGATTTGATCGGGTTTCTCTTGGAATCAAAGGTGAGATTCCCGGTTACGTAAGTTCCCTTGGTTTGAACCAGGGCATCCCGGACCTTGGATGAGTCGGTGGAACCGGCCCGGAGTATGGCGTCTTTGATGAGGTACAGGGAATCATATCCTAAGGCGGCAAAAGAAACCGGTACGGACTTGAATTTTCCCTGATAGGCTTTAACGAAATTCACCACTTTAGGATCCGTAGCATCCGAGGTATAATGGTTGGAATAAAAACCGTTCAGCACCTCGTCGCCGGCGTTTTCAGTGAGGCCGTCCCAGCCGTCGGCGCCTACAATGGGGGCGTCTATGCCCTGGGCCCGAAGCTGCTTAGCGATGAGGGATACGGTGGAATAGTAATCCGGCAGGTAGACCACCTCGGGCTCCGCACTTTTTATCTTGGTAAGCTGGGCGTTGAAGTCCACATCTCCCGTGATATAGGATTCCTTGGCTACGACGGTTCCCCCCTGTTTCTCAAAGGCCGCGATAAAATTATCCGTGAGTCCCACCGAATAGTCATTGCCGTTATCGTAGAGCACCGCCGCCTTTTTTGCCCCGATATCGGTTGCCGCAAAAAGCCCTCCCACGGTTCCCTGGAAGGGATCGATGAAGCAGGCCCGGAAGATAAAGTCTCCTGCGTCGGTGATGGATGCCATAGTCGCCGCGGGGGCCACCAACAGGACCTTCTGGGTTTGAGCCTGGGAAGTAATAGCCTGGGTACAACCGGAAGTAAGGGACCCGATAATGATGGCAGCCTTATCCTTGGCCGTAAGCTTTTTATAGGCATTGACCGTTTTCTCCGGGTTGCCCTCGTCGTCTTCAGCGATCAAGACCACTTTTTGGCCATTAATCCCTCCGGCGGCATTGATTTCCTCAATAGCCAGTTCAATACCGTTTCGGGCTTCTACCCCGTACACCGCCACGGGCCCGGAAAGGGGGAAAATACCCCCGATGGTGATGGCGCCGCTGTCTTTGGCCTCTGTCCCGCCGCTTGCAAAAACAAAGCCGCCGGCAAAACTCATGGCCAAAAGAGCGAAAGCGATTTTTTTCATAGTTTCCTCCATATAGTTTTGTATCATATCCTATGGGTATCCTGCATGTCCAGAGGGCCCTATCCCCGGAACGGCAGCCAGGGGCAGTACCCCGAAGTACGGTTCCGGGTGCGTTCACCACCCGGTTCCGGATCAAAGGGTCCGCAGATTTGCACGCCTAGGGCTTGCTTGGAAGGGTCAGACCGTAATCCGGGTCATCTGCGGAGCTCAAAACTCCACGAGCCGTCGGGCGTACTGCTGACGCCCCGTCGGGCGTACTGGTGACGGTCCGTCGGGCGTACTGCTGACGGTCCGTCGGGCGTACTGCAGCAAAGCGATTTTTTCATATACCCTCTAAACCTATCCGCAGGCCGAGGGCCTTCGGAGATCCTCGGGGAAGGTTCCCACGGTACATGGTAAGGGGCTGGAAAGCAAAAGAGGTCCGCCGGACCGGAGGTCCGAGATTACCCAGATTACACCCCTTGTTCGTCCAAAACATCCGCTCCACTCCCTTGTAATCGGTGCCGGGCTTTAGCCCGCAATCCGGGTAATCCGGGGACAAGCTTTCGTAACGGCTTGACAGCGGTTTAAAGCCCCCCCTGCCGGCCGGGGCAGCAAGCACCAGGGGCGCCCCTGGCTTCGAGGGTGCGCTGCGGGGAACCCCGCGGCCTTACCGTACCGTAAAACGCTGAATCGCCCCGTCCAGGGCGTCCAAGCCTTTCCCGTTCTCCTCCACCGACCCGTGGGCCTGTTGGGACGCGGCAAACACCTGTTCCGTGCTTTTCACCACCTCGCTCACCCGCTTCTGGATCACCTCGCTCATCTCCGAGAGCTTCCTCGACATCTGCCGGGATACATCCACCTCGGCTTTTATGTTTTCCGCCTCGGTCTTCACCTGTCCGGTGATGCCCTGGATCTCCCTGAGATGCTGCAATACCTGCTCGGAACGTTCCGCCTGGTCCCCTATAGCGGCCTTCACCCGGCTTACCGCCTCATTACTCTGCACAATCAACTCATTGGTTTGGGTATAGGCCCCTTCGATGCGGCTCGACGCTGCGGTAACCTCGGCGATCCGTTTCTGAATCTGCAGCAGGGTGCCGCTTGAACTTTTCGCCTGGGTTGTGGCGGTCTCCGCAAGCTTTCGGATCTCCCCGGCCACCACCGCAAAACCCTTCCCCGACTCCCCGGCGTGGGCCGCTTCTATGGCCGCATTCATCGCCAAGAGGTTGGTCTCATCCGCCACGTTGCTGATAACCTGGTTCATCTGGGCTAAAGCAGCCGAAGCCGCTTCAATTTCATGAACCGCCTGGGTAGACTGGGCAATATAGCCGTGTTGGATCTTGGAACTGTCTACCAACTGGAGTATCTGGGCGTTGAGGCTTGCGATTGTGGTTTCCATGTCCTGGTTGTGGGCTATCATGGCTTCTATGGCCGCGGCGGAGGAACGTATCTGGGCGGATTGTTCCTGAATCAGGGTATGCAAGGCCAGGATCTTGTCGTCGATGTGGGCCACGGTTTTATCCACCATGCCCGCTTCTTCTTTGATCTGGGTATCCACATCGTGGACCGCGTGTACGATTTCGGCGGCCGCCGTAGTGGACCGGTCGATCACCTGTTTGAGCTCGGTGCCCTGGGTACGCATGCGTTCAAAGGAACCGGCGATATTTTGGACCAGGGCGGAGATCCGCTCATTGATGGTGTTAAAGCCCTGAGAAAGCCCCGCGGCTTCGGCGGTGCCGTAATCGGGAACCCTGCCGGAGAAGTCTCCCCCGGCAATGACCGTGGAGAAGGCCTTGAGGTATTGGAAGGGCTTTGCGATGATCCGGGTACAAATCAGGGAGGCCGCGGTCACCAGGATAACCAGGACGATGCCGATGGTGAGGATACCCATGAGGATAGGGTCGATGTCGGCAAAGATGGTTTCCGCGGGGATGATGGAAACAAGGAACCACTGGGCCTGGGGGATGAGGTAGGAGGCGATGAAGACCTCCTCATCCAGCGTCGAGAAGGAAGGAGCGGACAAGACCTCCCGCCGGTACCGTTCGAGTCCCAGTTCGGCAAAGAAGTCTTTGGTCATTACCGCGCTTTCATCGGGGTTGGTAATGAATAGGCCCTCTTGGGTAATCAGAAAGGTTTGCTCCTCCGCAATGGAAATATGTTCCTTGAGGATTGCTCCCATAGAGGCGATGGAGACATTCTCGGAAACCACCCCCAGGTCCCGGTGATCTGTATCAAAGACCGTCCGGGCCATGGCAAAAATAAGTTTTCCCGTGGCCGCGTCAATATAGGGCATGGTAAAAGCCACCTGGCCCTGGGCTTTTTTGGCGTCCTGGTACCAGGACCGCTCAAGGTTATTCCAGGTATCTTGGGGTCTCCAGCCGACACTGGAGGCGCAATACCCCCCGGGAGCATTCCAGCGGAGATTATTCGTGCAGTATATCATCAAAACATTGTCCAGGGTGGCCTGCATAGCATCAAAAAAGATGCTCAGCGCGTCCCTGTCCACCGGTTCTTCCCGCATATAGGGAATGGCGCTGAGAACGGTATGTTCCAACAGGGCCACATGGGAGGCAATGATGGCCCCAATCTGCTCGCTCATGCGGGCGGTGGTTTCTTTGGTGGTCGTGGTGATTTGGGCATAGGAAAGCCGCCTGATACTTACAAAGGACAGCACCGATATGATCGAAATACTCACGGCCATAGTGATTAAACAAAAAGCACTGAAAATAAAAACAAGGGATAGTTTTTTACGTTTCATGAGGTCCTCCTTGTGAACGTACGGTTCCCCCTCCGGTGCAGGGGCAAGACAAAGCCCGGTGCCCGCAAGCTCCCCGGATTATCGGGGGTTCTTGTGCCCTCACCGTTGTCTGATACGACCTCTATCAGGGGCCTGATAGAGGTTATATCAGGGGCCTGATACAGCCTCTATCAGGGAGCTGTACCACGGCGCTTTACCGCTTTGCTTAAACCTGCCTCTTGGGGGGGCGGGGTCTATAAAAAATATACCGCGCCATCATCCATGACTCCGTATACCGCCGACTCCCGGCTAAACCCGATTATAATGCAAAGTATATAAGTAGTATACATGCGTATTGCTCAGGTTGTCAAAATTTGTAAAACCAAGAAACCCGGCGGGAAAGGGGAGGCGCCCCCTGAGAAAAAAGACCGCCCTCCTGCCGGGACTATACTAAAGCAGGGCCCTTGAGTAAGGTAAAACAGTAGGGGAAACCATGAAAACCAGGATACGGTTTGTTCCATTGGGAGGGGGCCAGGAAATCGGGGCCAGTTGTTATTTCCTCCAAATAAACGAGGAAAATATCCTCTTGGATTGCGGTAAAACCCTCAAGGGAGGCGCTCCCCGGTACTCCTGTATCTTACAAGCCCCTTTCTTAGAATCCTTAGGGCAGATTAATCATATCTTTATATCCCACAGCCACTATGACCATGTGGGGGACCTGGAATACCTCGCTTCGGTATGCACCCGGGCGGGAATCTATGCGACCCCTATTACCAAAGCCCTGATAGGGTATATGCTGTGGGACCTTGGCGGGGCCTCTCCGAGTCCCCTCACGGACCGGCAGCGGGAACACGCGGAAATACGCCTTGATAAGGCAATCCGGTCCATTATTACCGAGGGCTATTGCCGGGCACTTCCCCTGCCCGGGTATACCGTTACCTTCTATGAGGCGGGACATATACCCGGAGCGGCTATGGTGCACATCCAAACCCCCGACCGCAGCATCCTGTATACCGGGGATTTTTCCTGCAGGCCCAGCGCATTGACTGCTCCCTATAGCGTACCCGAGGGGGTGCACTTTGATACGATCATCATCTGCGGGGTTCACGCAAAACATCCATCCCATACCGCGGCGGGGATACACAGGGAATTGCGGTCCATCAGCAAAAGGGTGGCCGCAGGATATTCGCTGTATTTGGAGGCCCCCCACCTTACCAAAGCCTGGGAGGTTTTACAGATTATCAATGAGGGCATGGAAAACAAATGCCTCCCTCTGGTGCCGGTATATCTGGACCGGCCCCTGCAGGTATTGGCGGAACGGATGGAGCGTATGAACATCCGGGTCTTAAAACCCTGGAACCATGCTTGCACGGGTCATGGACAAGGTCCCTGTCTGTGGATTGGGCGGAAAGCCGCGGGTGCTTGGCGGGGCCGCAAGGACACCTACCGGCACAGCATTGATTTTTCCTTGCACCCCACCTATGAGGAGCTGAAGCGTTTCATCCTCACCTATAATCCCAAAACGGTCATCCTGGTACATACCGGGTATGATGCTACGGGAGCGGCGAATTGTTTGGAAGCGGAACTTATGGCTTCCGCCGCCTGTAGGAGCCAGTTCATCTATGCGGAGAACGGCGAAATATATACCCTATAACGTAAAGGAGTGCGTATGATCCCTAAGGATATCCTGGAAAAACTGGATGAGGTGATAGCCCGGCGTATGAAGCGGATGACCGGCGACAGGAACAGGTGCGTTGCGGAGAATGAGCTGTTTACGGCCTATTGTCTGCATCCTGAATTTGAACCGGGGCAGATTGCGGAACTGCTGAATGCCCGCATAGGAACCACAGCATACACCGGCCGCAAGGTCATTTACCTGCTGCGGCATTTGCACCTCCCGGCGGCTGCACGAAAGCAGCTCGTACAAACCGCCCTGCAGATGGGAGAGGTGGGGTTTAAGTGCTTTAAGGGGGATAAGCAGGGGTTCATGCAATTTCGGGAGTATGAGGGGACGCCGAATAAACACCCCCACCAGATGCGGTGTATCCTGATGGCCCTTTTCGGCACCCATCCCCAACTGCAGGAACTCTCCCATGCCAAGGAGATCCGGTATCTGGGGAGATCCTATGCCGCCTATTGCCTGCTGGATATGATTGACGGCGCCGAGGATGTATACCGCGCCCGGGAAAAGGATATACACCACGCCGAGAGCTTGGAGCAGCAGCTTGCCCGGAAAGAAGCGCAGCTGCGCAGGACCGAGGAGATGCTTGAAGAGCTGCAACGGGACATGGAGAGCCACATCACGGAAAGCAACACCCAAGAAAAGGCTAACTTTTTTTCCGCATTGAATTCCGAGAAATACGGGTTTATTCTGGACGGGCTCTTTGCCACCAAAGCCGGCATGGAGGACCTTAAAAGACGGCATTACCAGTTACCGGTAGAGATAAACGGCCTTACGATTCTGATACGGAAACTTATCCAGTTTGTAAAAGACAGCGGCGTCAATCCGGCCCTGCGGGTCGGCACGGTTATGACGGTCAAGAGCCGGGATATTGAAAACTACAGCTACCGGGGTTCACCCTTTGACGACAACAACGAAGTAAAAAAAGTGGAAGTCATTGCGCCAGGATGGTATTTTAAGGATAAAGACATGCTCGTGTCCCGTCCTACCATAAAAGAAATCCAGGAGGAAGCCCCTGATGTACGATGAAAAAACAGCCCCCGAGGATCATGACGACCTGTGCGTAGGGATTGATCTCGGGACCACTAATTCGGTGCTATCCATCATCAACCGCACCCCCGGCGGCAGCATTGTGAACAAGGTGGTGGATATTTCCCGGTATGAGGATGTGTATTCCGGTTCCTCATCCCACCCGGACGGATTCAAAGGCGCTACGGTGAAAAAGCCCCTGCTCCCCTCATGCGTGTATTACCGGGAGGATCGCCAGGGTGTCTTGAAACCCCTGGTCGGGGATTTTGCCAAACGCCAGTATACCATGCGTCCCCAGTTTGTCGCCCGTTCCATCAAGAGCCAGATGGGACAAACCGGCGTAAGCGGCCTCAGCCCCGATATTCCGGACAAGACCCCGCAGGCTATCTCGGCCCACATCCTCAAGCACCTGCTCGCGGAAGTCAAGCGGGTGTACCGCCGGGAAATCCGGGATGTGATCATCACGGTTCCGGCTAGTTTTGATGCGGCGATGTGTCAGGCCACGGTGGAGGCGGCGCGGCTTGCGGGTATAGCTGTCTTCGACCGGGATAAGCGCAGGCGCCAGGTCTTGCTGGCCGAACCCAATGCGGTGATGTATGATTTGCTCAATCAAATGCAAAAGGGGGAAATCCCGTCCCACCTTTTGGATACCTCCAAACCCCAGAAAGTCCTGGTGTTTGATATCGGCGGGGGAACCTTGGATATCACCCTGCATACCATAAGCCGGAATGATAAAAACCCGGAGGTTCTCCAAATGGATGAAATCGCCACCAACCGCTACACCCGGCTTGGGGGGGATGATTTTGATGCGTTGCTGGCCAAGGAAATGTATAGACGGTACAGCAATCAATACCGCCGCAGTAACCCGGACTTTGTCCGCAAGGTAGAAGGGGAAAAAGAAGAAGTCATGGCCCAGCTTGTCAGTTATGCGGAAAATTTAAAGATCGATATCAACGATCAGGTCTCCACGACCCAGGAGGATACCTGGGGCGATGAAGCCATCGAGAGTTCCGTGGGGGGCCGGATGCACAACGGCTATGCCTACGAGGATACCTTCACCAAGGAACAGTTTGAAGGTATCCTCGCTCCCCTGCTGGGAAATCACTTGCGGTATCACGACTACCGGCGGTTTGAGGAGATTCACGATGAAGGGTCCATCAATACCATCATCTATCCCCTCTTGGATGTGCTGAAAAAAGCATCCCAGAAATTACAGACCGATACGGTTGCGGTGGATGCGGTGGTGCTGAACGGCGGCATGTCCAAGCTGTACCTGATCCAAGAGCGGCTTGAACGGTTTTTTGGGTTCAAGCCCATTGTGGCCCTGGATCCGGATCAGGCGGTTGCCCGGGGGGCTGCGGTGTATCATTATTACCTGCATAAATACGGAGAAGCGGAGGTGGGATTGCCCGTGGGCTGCGGCGATACGTCGGGCATCCGGCTGAGGAGCACCGTATTAAACGAGGCCATCTATCTGGGAACCAAGGGAGGTGCCCATGAACTGTTGGTGGACGCGGGCTGCGAACTGCCCTTTGTTTCAAAAGACCTGGAGGGATTTTCGATCGATCCCGGTCAGCATAAGATTAAAATACCCATCCGGAGAAAAGATACTGCAGGGTATACGACCATTGCCGCGGGGGAGATGAGTTTTGAAAAGCACTACAAGAACGGTGCGGCGGTTGCTATTCAATTTACCCTCAGCCGCAATAAGATCCTCTCCTTGCGGGCCTCCACCGGGCTTGAAGAAGGGAGCACCACGATCTCGATTGATAAAGGGGGTACGGTGGCTTCCCGGTACTTGATAGCCCCCAAACAGGGGGCATCCCTGGTACCGGTTAATGAAATCACCAAGATCTCGGCCTTGTGCCGGCAAAAACGAAAAGGGAGCGCCGAGGGCATCAATAAACGCATTAAGGGGTGTATTAAAACCATCACCTCCTGCAATAACCCCGAGGACTTTGCCAGGGTCATCCTTATGGAACTGCACAAACAGCAGCAGCAGCGGCAGGATGAATTTTTTATCCAGCGCCTTTTGGTGCTTTCCCGGAAGCTGGCTTCCCGGTGGGAGCCCCCCTATCGGGAAGCCCTGGTGCAGCAGTGCATAGCCATTGCTTCGGCCATTACCCATGACTTTCTCAGCATAGAGGGGGACCGGGTCGCCACCATCAATGAGGCGATACGGAACATCGGCTTATTCGGTACGCCAAAGCAGCTTGCGATCTTGGATACCTTTCATGATAAGGGGAGCCGTTATGAGGATCCCCTTATCTATGCCCATGCGGTATCCCAAACCGCGGTGGACTGGATCTATACCCGGATCCATGAAGCGGCCTTACGCAGCAGCTTATGGGGCATCGGGGTTGCCTTGCAGCGGAACGAGAAAGCCCCTGTATCGGTGGACCTTGATGAGGTGGTGAACAAGGTTCTTGACCTCATGGAGACCCATACCCTGAGCCGGAATAACCGGGATTACGCCCTGATTTCCCTGGGGCTTATCTGCGATCAGCGGGAGGGCGCGGTCCACCCGGTAAGCCG
>JAITRH010000124.1 GCA_031288495.1 Treponema sp.
TGAATATCGTATCATAGAAATCATGGCTAAGGTTAAACCGCCGGATACAACGTTCAAAGGATCCGGGCTCCCGGTCTGGGGTCTTGCCGCCTATCAGCAGGCGGTAACGCCCGCGCAAACCTCTCCCCTGTTCCTCCCCGGCGCCCAGGCGGATCCTCCAAAGGAAACGCCTCCCCAGGTTAAAACCACCGAGGGGGCGAAGGAATTTATCAAGACCGACGGGGATAGCCTTGCCGGCACCCTATTCCGCACCAAGTTTAGGAAAACACCCCAAGGAGAGCCTAAACCGGCAGAACCGGAACCGGAGTCCAAATACCGGCGGGTGGCGAAATTCCTCATCCTCGCCGGCGCGGACCAAGCCGCCCAGATCCTGTCCCACCTCCACCCTGAGCAGGTGGAAGCCATAGCTCAGGAAATCACCTCTATCCGGGGTATCACCCCGGAGGAATCGGAGGCTGTCTTGGAGGAATTCCGTTCCCTCTTGGCCGCTTCTTACCGGTATACCGGGCCTGCCCTGGGGGGCCTTGATACGGCCCGCCGGATCCTGCATACCGCTTTTGGCCCTGAAAAGGGAGAGGCCTTCTTAAAACAGACCCATGCAGAAGCCGCGCGAAACCCCTTCGGGTATCTGGAAGACTGTTCCGGGGAACAACTGGTCTTCCTTTTTAAAGACGAAACCCCTGCGGTGGAGGCTCTGGTGCTTTCCCGGGTTTCCCCGTCCCTGGCCGCGGCAGTGCTGGCCCATTCACCCCCGGAGCGGAAGATCGCCCTCATCCGGCGTATCGCCCATCTGGAAAAGATCTCCCCGGAGGTAGTGGAGCGGGTTGCCTCGACTCTGAAAGAACGGATCCGCCATTTGGACGGTAAGGCAAGCCCCGGCATAGACGGCATCGGGACCCTCACGGCGATCCTTAAAGCCGCGGACCCTTCTTTTGGAGAGCGGATCATGCAGGAGTTCACCCGGACAGACCCCTATCTGAGCCATGATTTGAAAGACCGGCTTCATACCCTGGATGATATGGTGAAAGCCGAGGATAGGGCTATTGAGGATAAGCTCTTTTCTATGTCCGACTTGGACATCGTACTGCTCTTAAAAGGCCGATCCCAGGCATTTACCGAAAAGATCCTCGCCAACCTGTCCGCGGAGCGCCGCGCCCATATCCGGCAAGAAGCGGAAATCCTCGGGCCGGTACGCAAGCGGGATGTGGATAGGGTAGCTAAAGAATTCTTGGACTGGTTCAGGGAAAACCGGGAAGCAGGCCGCATTTTATTACTGGATGATAAGGATATACTGGTATGAAAACAGGTTTACGGGCCGGAGAGGTCCTGGAAAGCGGTTTTGCCATAGTGGAAGTGGTGGACCTTACGGAGCTCAAAGCCCAAGGCATCTGGGCGCGGCATCAGCAAAGCGGCCTTGAGGTGTTCCATGTGCTCTATGAGGACCCGGAGAACCTCTTCGCCTTTGCCTTTGCCACCCCCCCCGAAGACTCCACCGGGGTTGCCCACATTCTGGAACATTCGGTGCTCTGCGGCTCAGAGGGCTATCCCCTGAAAGATGCCTTTCTGGTATTAGCCCAGGGAAGCCTCCAGACCTATCTCAATGCCTGGACTTTCCCGGATAAGACCGTGTACCCGGCCAGTTCAATCCATGAGCATGATTACTTTAACCTCATGGCAGTCTACGGGGACGCGGTGTTCCGGCCCCTCCTCTCGGAATGGACCTTTATGCAAGAGGGGCACCGGCTTGAATTGACGGTTCCTGCAGAGGGAAGCCCTGGGCCGGAACAGCTTTCTCTCACGGGGGTCGTCTATAATGAGATGAAAGGGGTTTATTCCTCTCTGGATGCCTATGCGGGCCTGTGGTCCATCAAGGCGGTGCTGCCGGATACGCCCTACCGGTTTGAATCCGGAGGAGATCCGGACCAGATTCCTTCCTTGACCTGGGAAGGCTTACGGGAATTTCACCGGACCCGGTATGTTCCGGGGAACTGCCGGATCTTTTTGGCCGGGAATATCCCTACGGAAAAGCAGCTTGCCTTCTTGCAAGACCGGGTCTTGGCAGGGCTTGCTCCGGGAAAGGCGGCTCCCCCCATTCCCCTGGCGAAGCGGTGGAATACCCCGAAATACATCACCGTCCCGTGCCCTGCCGGGGCAGAGCAGAAAGCCACGGTACTCCTCTCGTGGCTTTGCAGCGATTCCCGGGATACCAGGGCTACCATGGATCTCTGCGCCCTGACCGAGGTTCTCTTAGGGCATGACGGCTCGCCCTTAACCAGGGCGCTCATTGAGTCCGGGTTGGGGGAGGATCTCTCACCGGTAAGCGGCCTTGATGGGGAACTGCGGGAACGGGTATTTACCGTGGGTCTTCGGGGGATCCAGCCCCCGCAAGCCGATACCCCTCCAGAAGCTGCGGTGGAGGCCCTGATCCTCAGGGAATTAAACCGTTTAGCTGCCGAGGGGATCTCCCCTGAGGATATAGAGGCCGCCCTCTTGTCCTTGGAGTTTTCCCACCGGGAAATCCGCCGTGCCCATGGCCCCTATTCCTTGGTATGGCTGCAGCGGTCCCTGGGTACCTGGATCCACGGGGGGACACCCTGGGAGGGGATCCTCTTTATGCCGGAATTTACCGCCCTTAAAACCCGTATTGCTCAGGCCGCAAAGACCGGAACTCCCTATTTTGAATCCCTCATACGACACTACCTGCTGGATAATCCCCATCGGGCCTGTATCATGATTGAACCGCAGCAGGGGTTTCTTGAACAAAAAGAAGGAGCCCTCGCGGAAGCGCTTGCCAAGACTGCGGCGGCTTTGAGCGAGGCCGAGAAAGCCCAGATACACGCAAAGGCTGCGGAACTTGCCCGGATTCAAGGGGAACAGGAGCCCCCGGAAGTTCTGGCACAGATTCCCCATCTTTCCCGGCAGGAGCTTTCCCCAGAACAGGAACCCATACCTCGGGAATGCCGGGACGCCGGCGGCGTACCGGTACTCATCCACGATCTCTTCACCAGGGGTATTACCTATGTGGACTTGGCCTTCCCCGTGGATGTGCTTGAACCCGAAGAGTATCCCTGGCTGCCCCTTTTCGTCCAGGTGGCCCTTTCTCTCGGACTACCCGGCCTTGATTACGGAGCAGTCGCAAGCCTCCGGGCCCGTATCCTGGGAGGTATCCAGGGAACCTTACAGATCAGTACCAAGGCCCCGGGCGCAAGCAGGGCCATAGCAAGCCCCGCAGGCATCTTCGATCTAGCCGGACGGGATTGGCTTGTCTACCGGCTCAAGGTTTTGGATGAAAAGATAGATGCTGCCCTTGATTTAACCCTCAGGCTCATCACCGAGGGGGATTTTTCCGATCACCGGCGTATCCGGGACGTGGTTCTGGAGTTTAAGAATAACCTGGATGCCAGCCTTGCGCCCCTGGGGCACCGGTACGGGGCGCTTCGTTCGGAGCGGTATTGTTCCCGGACCAAGGCCGTGGAGGAACTCTGGCTCGGTCTTAGCCAGATCCGGTGGATCCATACCCTGGCCGCCTTGGATGATGAAGCGCTCAAGAAGCCTTTGATCCGTATTCGGGATGCCCTTGTATCCAAGGGAGGGCTCATGGTCAATCTCACCGGCTCCGGGGATGCCCTGCGGGCTTCCTGCAGGGCTCTTGAGCGGCAATTCAGCCGTTTTGGTCCTCCCCGTTCCCGGAATCCCCATACTGCTGGCCGGGAACCTTTCTTCGCCCTTTTGGGGACTCCGGTTCCTGGGGCTGCCGAGGTCTATGCTTCGCCCTCGCTCCAGGTGGGTTTTGCCGCCCTCGCCCTGCCTTCCGCTGCGTTTGGGACCAAAGCAAGCGCCGCGGAATCGGTCTTGGCTCACGGGCTTTCTACCGGCGCCCTCTGGGAGGATATACGCATGAAAGGGGGCGCTTATGGCGCCTTTGCCCAGGTCGATAGTCTTGAAGGGCTCTTTTCCCTGTCTACCTACCGGGATCCCAATCCGCTTCGCTCCCTGGAGGCCTTTAGGGCTATCGTAAAAGACCGGGTAGGCCCCCTGTTTGACGCGGAATTCCTGGAAAAAGCGGTTATCGGGACCTATGCCAAGAAGACCCATCCCATGGTGAGCGCTGAAAAGGGATTTGTAGACTTCTTCCGGTTCCTCTACGGTATTCCAAGGGAGCACCCTTCACGGATGCTCGCTCAGGTGATTGGGGTGTCTGCCGAGGAGGTTATCAAGGCCGCTCAGGGTCTCTCCCGGTACACCCGGGAGGCTGCACCCCTTATCTTGGCAGGAACCGGGATCGCGGAGAAAGCCGCAGCCCATATAGGGGTTCCGGTGCAGCCCCTGCCGGTTTAAGACCTTATAGATAGAAGGAGAAAAAACCATGAAAACCCTCGCCCTCCTTGCGGGATTCCTTCTGTATATACACGGCCCCTTTGCGGGGGCCCTTTCCCTGGAGGCCCTGCTTCTCCCGGAACAGCAGGCAGCCCTCCTTTCAGGGGAAACCCTGCGGGAAATACAATTCAAAGACCCGAGACCCCGGCTTGTCCCCAATCATGCCCTGGTTCAAAGGCTCATACAGGATACCC
>JAITRH010000167.1 GCA_031288495.1 Treponema sp.
CTTATCAATGGGGCTGCCAGGATAATCCGGGGGAAACGGGAATTCCTTGAATTGTTTACCGCAGGGCTCCTTGCTAAAGGGCATGTGCTTATTGAGGATAATCCGGGGCTTGGGAAGACCACGGTGGCCAAAACCTTTGCCCGGCTTATTGCCGATGAGGAAGGGACGCCCTTGCTCTTCAAGCGGATCCAATTTACCCCAGACCTCCTCCCCTACGATATTACCGGCGTTGATGTGTTTGATCCCGAAAGCCGCTCCTTCCGATTCGTCCCGGGTCCGGTTTTAGCCAATATTGTATTGGCCGATGAAATCAATCGGACCACCCCCAAGGTACAATCCGCGCTGCTTGAAGTAATGGCCGAACGGCAGGTAAGCATTGGTTCAGCGGTTCACTATCCGCCGGAACCTTTTGTGGTCATCGCTACTGAAAATCCTATAGAAAGCGAAGGGACCTTTCCGTTACCTGCCGCTCAGCTTGATCGGTTTATGGTGCGTCTTGCGCTCGGATACCCTGACCGGGATGCGGAATTGTCCATATTAACCGACAATCCGGGAGAATCTTCCTTAAACCGGCTTGAACCGGTGTTATCCCAAAGGGACTTCTTAGCCGCCCAGGATGCCGCGGCCCAGGTGTTCTGCCATGAGGCCTTACAAGAAGCCATAGCCGATATAGTCCGGGATACCCGGGTACATCGGGCTTTCCTGCTGGGAGCCTCTCCCCGGGCAGCTTTGCATTTCCTCGGTGCGGTTAAAGCCCTGGCTTTGGTGCGAGGAAGAGCTTATGTTACCGATGAAGACCTCCTTACCATGGCAAATCCGGTATTAGCCCATAGGCTCAAACTACGGGACCCGCGGATTGAGGAAACACAAATCCTTCGGGAGATCGGTCTTGCACGAATCAATAGCATCAAACAGAGCTGATCCATCGGGGCCCGGTTCAGATACCTACTCCGTGAAGATCCGCTCTATGGCCGGCAGGATCCCGATGCCGCGCACCATGGGGATCTTTACCCTGCTTATTACCATCCTGGCCTTTAGCGCCGGCGCCATACGGAACGAACTGGTACTTATCCTCGTGGGTACGGTGTTTCTCCTGGTCCTCTGCGGGTGTTTCATAGCGGTCTTGGGGCTCTCCTGGGTTCTCAGCAAAAAGGCCCGGTCCGCCTCGGTGAGCATAATCACCAAACAGATCCCCGCAGGAACTAAGGGTTCCCTTAGCTTTGGGCTGGGTCCGGGCTATGCCCCAAAGCAAGGGGGAAAAAAGCAGTTCTTCCGCCTCCCCGGGATACTCCTGAGGTATGAACTGATCCTCGCCACCAAGGACGGACGGGGTATCCACCATATCTTTGATCCGGATTTCCTCCCTGAAGGGGTGAGTACATTCCCCGTACCGGAACGGGGAGCGTATTACAGCGCCTATGACGGGTTCATCATCGGGGATGCGCCGGGGTTTTTCTACCGATCTATTCCTATTCCCCAGGATACGAGCCCCCGGCTCTGGGCAACTCCTCAAATCGTAGAAACCGGTCTTTCCCCGCAGATCCGTTTCGGCGGGACCCTGCAACGGAGTCAGCCCCATTTCCTGCGAACCGACAATCTCATTGATCACCGGCCCTATATGCCGGGGGATGATCCGCGGCGGATTAACTGGAAACTCTACAGTCATGCAGGGGACCTGTTTGTACGGGAAGGAGAGCCGGAACCCCCTCCGCATTCCCGGCTCCTTCTCCTCGTGGATACCCAAAGGGATGCCGCCCTGTATACCCTGCAAGCAGCCTGCCGGGGGGTAGATCTGCTCTGTGAAAACGCCCTGGCCCTCGCCATAACCGGTACAGACCGGGGTATGGACCTTTACATCGGGTATACCGGTGGGGATATACACGGGGGAACTCAGGCGGAACTGGCCCTGGCCTTGGCGTATCCTGCAGCCCTGCCCTTATCCGGTCCTGAGGAACTTCCCTCCCTGGAAGACCAAAGCACGCTGATCCTGAGCCTGCCTCGGGTTGCCGGTACCGAGAGTGCCCTGGACCGGTTTCTCAAGCGGCGGAACCCCCATCAAGGGGTGGATCTGGTGTTTTTGTATGAGGGAAACGCCTATGATGAGGCTGCAGCCACCTGTGTGACTCTGTATAGTCAGAAAAGTGGAGTTACCGCCCGGCGGATCCGCATAAGCCCATGAGATTTCCACGGCTTGTTATACGTCCTTTTCTCTGCTATACTTAATAGCAATGTGCGATGTGACGAACCTATTTCAAATCGATCAGAAGGTAGTGTATCCCAGCCAGGGAGTGGGTATCATTATTTCAATTGAGGAGAAGGAATTTAAGAGCGTAAAAATACCGTATTACGTTATTTACCTTGAGGTTTCAGATATGACCATCATGGTTCCGGTGAATAAGGCGGAAGAACTGGGAATCCGATCTATTGTGATGGAAGAAGACGCTCAGAAAGCACTGGATCTTATGGGTGAAGACTTCGATCCCATACCCTCAGATTGGAAAGTGCGGTATCAAATGAACCTGGACCTTCTCAAGAAGGGGAGCGTTATGGATATTGCCGCTATTGTGCGTTCCCTCTATCACCGCAGTAAAGTTAAAGAACTGCCTATTTTGGAACGGAAACTCTATGATTCCGCTTTAAAGCTCCTCGTTGATGAGGTTGCCTTTTCCCTCCATATTCCCAAAGAGGAAGTAGAAAACCGGATCTTTACCCGTCTGGAATCCAAATAGGGGCTGGTATGGGATGCTCCGTAGCTGCAATCATTTGTGCGGCAGGTTCCTCCCGTCGTATGGGAGGCCTCAAGAAGGAGTATTGTCTGCTGGGGCCGGAGTATACCGATGATGCTCAGAAGCCGCTAACCGTGCTGGGAGCCGCAGTGCTGCCTTTCGTACGGTCCAAGCGGATTAAAACCCTGGTGATTTCCGTGCCTCCTGACGCGGAAACCGGGGAATTCGCCGCTCGAGCAAGCCTTCCCCAGGGACTTTTGCAGATCGACGCCACGCCGCGGATATTCTTTGTCCCGGGGGGGAGGACTCGCCGTATTTCGGTTCATCATGCCCTGGCATTGCTTTCCACGTTTCCAGGGGAAGAACCTGATTTTGTACTCATCCATGACGGAGCCCGGCCCTGGGTTGATGCCCCCTTGATAGAACGAACCATTGATGCGGTCATCCAGCATAAGGCGGTGGTCCCTCTCCTTAGGGTGATTGAAACCCCGAAGGAAATTGATGAGGCAGGTTTTGTGTGCCGGCACCTGCCCCGTGCACGGGTGGGAACCGCTCAAACTCCCCAGGGTTTCGCGTATCCGGCGATTCTCCGGGCCCATGAACAGGCCGCGGAACAGGAACTAGCTGCCCATAAAGAGTATACCGATGATGCGGAGCTTTGGGGGGAATTTATCGGTCCTGTAGCGGTTATACCCGGTTCCCCGGAGAACCGGAAGATAACCTTTCCTGAAGATCTGAGGTCCCGGATATAAGCGGGGAGTTTATGGGAACCAGCATAATCCGAGTGGGCCTCGGGAAGGACCTGCACCCCTTGGTTCCCGGGAGACCCTTTTTGTTAGGGGGAGTTGCGCTTCTTTCGGACCGGGGCGAATGGGGCCATTCTGACGGGGATGTCCTGACCCATGCGGTTATTGACGCGATCCTGGGGGCCGCAGGACTGGGAGATATTGGGGAGCTTTTCCCCCCTTCTGAGGCGGCTTGGAAGGATGCGGATTCCATGGAACTGCTGAGGATTGCTTTTGGGCTGGTAAAAGCGGGGGGCTGGCGGCTTATCAACCTGGATTGCGTGGTTACCTGTGAAAGCCCCAAGATACTCCCTTACCGGGACCGCATACAGGCTTCTCTTGCCCGGGTTTTAGAGATTCCGGGGACCGCGGTTTTTGTTAAGGGAAAGACCAATGAGGGATTTGGACCTGTGGGAACCGGGCAGGCAGTAGAAGCCCTGGTAGTGGGCCTCCTTGAAAGGATCGTCCCGCAAGAAACAAGTCCTGGAGATAGGATAAACCCATAGAAAATTGCCGGGGGGCTTAGAGGTCCTTCGGCTCCCCTATAAAATCATCGTCAAAGGCTAGTTCCCAATCGGTGGACCCTTTTCCGCTTGCTTACCTTGTGGACCAAGGGAGGGTTCTTCCTTGCTGCAGGGTACTGTCTCAAGGGCTATGCTCAGGATGGCCTTGTCTTGGGCCCCTGCCCCGAGGGGGCTGTTCTTGCGGGAACCTATGTTCTTAATGGTATAAGGACATAAAAAAAGGTAGAATTTTACGGCACGATCCGCCGCAGGGCTTGACATTTTTTTTCCGAGGGAGATATAATGAATCCCATGAAAGGGCTTTTCAAAGAGCGGAAAACTGGGGACCTACGGATATATCCCTATTACCCCCCCCCCCCCCCCCTGTCTTAAACTAATTCCTTGTACCGCAAAGACTTATACTCCTTACGCGTACCCCTATAAGCGCACAAGCGGCATAGCCTGTCCGCTGGGGAGTGTCCTTATCCTGTGGAATAAGACCCTTATGCTATCGGATAAGAGCGTTATTCCCTCAGATAAGACCCTTATCCGGTGGAATAAGCATCGTATCCAATCGGATAAGGACCTTATGCGATAGGATAAGCGTCTTATTCCCTCGGATAAGGACCTTATCTTGTCGGATAAGACCCTTATCCGGCGGAATAAGCCCCCTGTCCTGCGGGATACGGGGCGGCTCAAGCGCCGGAAAAGGAGATGGGTATGAGTTACATGCCTACCAAAGAAGCGGACTTTGTGGAGTGGAGCGAGAATCTTATCACCGTGTCCGAAGCCCACAAAACCGAATTGAAGCTCCCCGCGGACAAACTCACGGAACTGCGAACCCTGCATGACGAGGTAAAGGCCCTCCATGAGCTGTGCCAGACCGCATCCTACACCAAGCTGGACATGCAGATCAAAAACGAAAAGAAGGCGCAGCTTGTGCATCTGGAGGCAGTGTTCGTGCGGAATAATTTACAGAACAACGACGCCATGACCAACGAACTGCGCCGGGCCTTGCGGATACCGGTGCACGACCCCACCCCTACGCCGGTCCCTGCGCCGGAGAGCATCCCCCTGATTGAGATTGCCACGCCCCACCCACGGACCGTTCAGATTAAGTTCCGGGGGGAACATGCGGTCCGCTGGGGTAAGCCCGAGCATGTCCACGGCCTTGAGTGCCTGTGGGGGATTGCGGAAACCCATCCTGTGAAGGTCAAAGAACTGCTCCACTCCGAGTTCGCCACCAAGAGCCCCCTGGAACTGGTGTTTGAGGAGGACGAGCGGGGGAAGAAGGTGTACTTTGCCACGCGCTGGGAGAACGGCACGGTGAAAAAGGGGAAGTGGAGCGACATCTTCAGCGCGGTGATTCCGTAAACCCTGAGGAATGGGTAAGTGCTCAGGGGAAATATGGTTTTAACAGGGGCCCCGGGCCGCTGATTAAAATAAAGAGGAACCCCGAAAACGGCGGCATCCGGCATGATCAAACCGTTTCGGGGCAGCTAAACGCTTTTGAGCGTATACCTTGGATGCAAGGCCCCCTCAAGGGCACTTAGTCCTCTTTGTGTATCTCTCCCTTACGGGAGGGTATCTTGGTAAGGAGGACTTTTATGAAAAAGTACTCGGCGTTTATGGCGGGAATACTCGGTCTTATGCTGGTATTCGGATTTGCCCTGATGAGCTGCAAGACCGACGACGACGGCGGAACGGAGGACAATCCCTTCGTGGGTACATGGAGTGGTGATGGTGGTACCATAATCGTCACCGATTCCGGGTGGGAGTGGAAGGAGAATTCGAAAGGGACCTACGCCCGTGACGGCAGCACGGCTACGCTCACCGTAACCCACTCCTGGGACGAGGATGCGGAAGAATGGGTTGGATTCGACGGAGAAGCGAAGGCAAGCGCCACAGTTTCAGGAGAGACCTTGACTATTACATTCGGCGATAATTCCCTGAAGCTTACGAAGGAGTCCAATGCCGGCGACGACAGCGGCAGTTCTTCAAACCCCTTCGTGGGTACCTGGAGTGGTGATGGTGGTACCGTAATCGTCACCGATTCCAAGTGGACCTGGGAGGAGAATCTGAAAGGGACCTACGCCCGTGACGGCAGCAAGGCTACATTAACCCAAACCCACAAATGGAACAAGAGTACGAGCGAATGGGTTGAGAATGAAGGGGATTTGAGAACCGCCACAGTTTCAGGAAAGACCTTGACGGTTCAACTTAATGATGGTAGTTCCCTGGAGTTTACGAAGGAGTCCAATGCCGGCGACGACAGCGGCAGTTCTTCAAACCCCTTCGTGGGTACCTGGAGTGCGTCTGGTAGTACCCTAACCATCACCAATTCCGAATGGACCTGGAAGGAGTATATCAAAGGGACCTACGCCCGTGACGGCAGCACGGCTACGCTCACCGTAACCCACTCCTGGGACGAGGATACGGAAGAATGGGTTGGATCCAACGGAGCAGTAGTGGAGGTAAGCGCCACAGTTTCAGGAAAGACCTTGACTATTACGCTTAATGATGGTAGTTCCCTGGCGTTTACGAAGGACTAAACCCTTACCCGGGTAAGCTCTTTCCCGCGTCCCTGCCGGCAGGGGCGCGTTTTTTTGCCCTTCCTAAGGTCCAAGGGAATTTCATCCGAGCGGACACGAGTGCGTACCTGGGGGACCGTGCAAAACATCCCCATTGTCATAGGTTCCTTCAATAAAGTATGCTTAAGACTATGAAGGTCTGGGTTAAGCTTTTAATCGGTTCTATTCTGGGTATCGTGTTGGGAAGATTTCTGCCCTCGGTGCATCCTGGGGTGTTGACCCTGTTACCATGGCTGCAGGATATGGCCATCAGAATAGGACGGTATACGGTAGTGCCTATTCTGTTCTTTTCCCTAACCATTGGGGTGTATGAACTGCGCCGGGATGGGGGATTCTGGCCCTTGGTGCTTCGCACATTTCTGGTCATGGCAGGGAGTACCGCCCTTGTTATTGCCGGGGGGATCCTGGCGGTGCTTGTTTTCCCTCCTCCCCGGATTCCAATCCTGGCGGAAGAGCAGGTTAAGACCGTTTCTTTGGAGGCCCTGGAAAGTATCCGCCTATTGTTTCCTTCTAACATGTTCTCCGCCCTGGTAAGCGATGGGGTATACCTCTTTCCCGTGTATGTATGCGCTTTTTTTCTAGGCATCGGTCTTTCCTATGATCGGAGTTATACCAAGCCGGTGATTACCCTGGTAGATTCCCTTTCCCGGATATGCTATCACATCGGTTCCTTTTTTTCGGAAATTCTGGGGCTTATCATGATTGTCCTCAGTGCATACTGGGCGGTGTCCTATCAGGAAGCCGCAGAGGGCGAGGGATTTCGGAGGATGATAATCTTCTTTGGGGTCCTCAGCCTGGTACTGATCGGTATCGTGGTGCCCTTGGCCCTGAGTTTCCTTAAAGCCGAGATGAAGCCCTTACGGGTGATATACGGCGTTTTAGGGCCGGCCCTGGCGGGTTTCTTTTCAGGGGACCTCAACTTTTCCCTGCCCGTACTGCTGCGGCATAGCAAGGAGAATCTGGGGGTCCGCAGGCGGGTAAATGCAGTGGCGGTGTCCCTGTTTAATACCTTTGGCAGATCCGGAAGCGCGATGGTGGCGGCAGTGGCCTTTATCGTGATAATCAAATCCTATTCAAGTCTGGAGATCCTTCCGGTACACCTCGTATCCATAGGGCTCAGGATCTTCATCATTTCATTTTTCTTGGCCCGTCATCCGGGAGATGGGGCCTATACCGCTTTGGCGGTGCTGTGCCTGAATTATGGGCAGGGCTATGAAGGAGGCTATCTCTTACTCAAACCCCTGGCCTTCTACCTTATTGCGGTGGGCACCTTACTGGATACCCTGATCACCGCGGTTGCGGTATATTCCTTGGCTGAAATGAGCGGTTTACGGGAAAAAGGGAGGGCCGGACATTTTATTTGAGCCTTGGGAGTAGCCCGGGGCAGGGTCATGGGCTTTTACGCCCTTGTACGTAAAATAAGGAAAGGGGCTTTCCTAAGACCAGCGGGTTTAAAGTAAAAGACCCGGTATGTACAAAAGACAAGGGGTCGACACAGTCTGGGAGCCCCGCCCCCGCCGAGGGGGTACCGGAAGCACGTAGGGCTGTCGCCAGGGGGCGATGTCCCATTTCCAGGCGTTTATCCTGGCGCCGGGAAGAAAAGGCTTGTTTCCCTGCCGGCGCGTATCCAGAAAGGTACGAGGAGGAATGAATAATGAAGGATTTGAATATGATACCCATGCCGGCATCGGTAACTTTTACGGAAGGCGTTTTTTATTGCGCCGGGCGGCCAAAGGTCACAGGAGACGCTTATTTTGAGGCGGAAATGGTGGTCTTTCGCGGACAGATGCAGGCCCTTTTCCCGCGGGAAAAGCCGGGCTTAGGTATCGCGCTAAAGCGGATACCCGGTGGAGAAAAGCGAGAGTATTATAAGCTGACAATCCTTCCCACAGGGGTCACCATCGAAGCCGCGGATAATGCCGGCGTCTATCACGGCCTTCAGGCCATGCGCCAGCTTTTCATGACTCGGGACAAGGAGGGGATCCCCTGCGCCGTTATTGAAGACTATCCGCAATTCCCCTGGCGCGGCTTGATGCTCGATTGTTCTCGCCATTTCTTTACTGTCCCATTTATCAAAAAACTCATTGACGCCCTTTCAATGCATCACATCAATAAATTCCACTGGCATTTAACCGATGATCAGGGGTGGCGCATACCGATCAAACAATACCCCCTGCTTACCGAAATCGGCTCAAAACGCCGGGAGAGCCGGCGTCAGGATGTCCGCTATTATGGCGGCTTTTATACGGTCAAAGAAATTGAAGAGATAATCGCATGGGCCGCCGTCCGCCATGTGGAGGTAGTACCCGAGATAGACCTGCCCGGTCATACCTTGGCGGTACTTGCCGCGTATCCCGGGCTAGGCTGTACCGGCGGCCCTTACCGGGTGGAAGACCGGTTCGGCATATTCGACGATGTGCTCTGCGCCGGAAACGAAGGCATGTGGGACCTGGCGGCGGCGATTTTCGATACCCTTTCATCCCTTTTCCCCTCGAAATATGTGCATATAGGCGGCGACGAGGTCAGTTTTAAACACTGGGCGGAGTGTCCCAAATGCAGGGAAAAGATGAAGGAATGGGATGTAAAAGAAGTATCCGGCCTGCAAGCCCACATAACCCGGCGGCTTGCGGCCATGCTTGGGGAAAGGGGAAAGATCGCTATAGGCTGGGATGAGGTTATTGATAATGAAGAGGAAGCAAAGCAGTTCCCTCAAGAACTCGTCGTTATGTCCTGGCGGGGCCGCGCCGGGGGCGACAAGGCGGTAAAAATGGGACGCCCCGTCATTATGACGCCGAATAGCGACGGCTGTTACTTTGATTACCGGCAAAAAGATTCCCTCGAAGAGCCGGGACAGCCCTTTCCCCAGTCTTTTTCCCGGCTGTATGAGTTTAACCCAATTTCTCCGGGGATGACCCCGCAGGAAGAGGCCCTCGTATGGGGCGCTCAAGGTAATCTTTGGACGGAATTGATATACGCCTCCAAAATCGCCGAGTACATGCTATTTCCCCGTGTCTGCGCCCTTGCGGAAGCCCTTTGGACGCCCCAGTCAAACAAAAATTTCGATGCATTTAAGAGACGTTTAACGATCCATAACCGCCGTCTGGAAAGCCTGGATATTTTGTATTGCAGGTATTAGCGGCGCTTGGTTTGACTGCCGTGCTGCAGGTAACTATTCAGGAGGGGGGATTCATCCGGTGTCCGCCAAGTCTTGGGGCGTGGCCCGGTTTGCCCGGCGAGGGCTGCCGCGCGGGCTGAGGCGCGGGCGTCCCGGCCAGCAAAGCAGCGGTTTTCCCATCCTTCGTTCCGGCCGTAGCGAACCTACGGTTCGACGACATTTTACCAGCCCGAATAAGGGCTTTGCGTAGCATCGTTCCGTAGGAACGCGACCGGGGCTGGCAAAATGTGGCGGAGAAAAACCGCACAAAGGCCATAGGCCGACTGGCGGTTGCGAACCTGCGGTTCGACGGAGCCCGAGCCGCCGTAGGCGGTGAAGCGTAAACAGACCTGTTGAGACTGCAGGGCGAGCGCATTAAAAATCTTCACGGAACAGTTACCGAAGCTTCCGTTTGATCGGAAAATCCCGATTGGAATAACAAGTGTTCAAGATATGCTTCCGACCAGGCCATCTCTTTGA
>JAITRH010000208.1 GCA_031288495.1 Treponema sp.
CTGGGTTACCGCCCGATAGGCAGGGCGGATAATCCGATCCCCCGAGAGGATCTCTTCGATACGGTGGGCACACCAGCCGGCCATACGGGCAGCGGCGAAAATAGGGGTAAAGAGCTCATCAGGAATTCCCAACATGCGGTAGACCAATCCGGAGTACATATCTACGTTAGCGCAGATGACCTTGTGGTCCTTGAGCCGGGTATGAAGCGCCCGGATTCCCTGTTCTTCAATGATCTCCATCAAGGCAAAATCTTCAGCCAGGGCAGCCAGGGCGCGCTGCTCCGCCGAACCGGTTTCGGGGTTCGCCTCCCCCATGAGGGGAAGGACCTGTTCGTTCACCAGATTGCGAACAAATGATTTTAAGAGCACGGTCCGGGGGTCTGACAGGGTATAAACCGCGTGGCCGAGGCCGTAGATCTTCCCTGAGCCGTCGAAGGCATTTTTGTCAAGGATCTTACCCAGATATGCGTAGATCGCCTCGGGATCCCGGGTATCCCGTACATGCTCCCGGATGTGGGTGAACATCTCTATCACCTTCATGTTGGCTCCACCGTGGAGGGGGCCTTTTAAGGAACCGATGGCAGCGGCCAGAGCCGCATAGGTATCGGTACCGGTGGATGACAGGGTCCTGCAGGCAAACGTCGAATTGTTGCCGCCGCCGTGCTCCGCGTGGAGGATCAGCATGAAATCCAGAAGCCGGGCTTCCGCCCGGGTGTATTGATTGTCTTTACGAAGCATGTGCAGGAAGTTTTCCGCTAAGGAAAGATCTTCCTGGGGCATATGGATGAACAGGGATTCCCCGTCAAAATAGTGCCGTTTGGCGGCATAGGAATTGGCGATGATAATCGGTACCCGGCCGATGAGTTCAATGGACTGGCGTATCACATTCTCCATGGCAATGTCATCGGCGGCGGAATCAAAAATATACAGGGTCAGGATACAGCGGGTCAGTTTATTCATGATGTCCGCTCCCGGGAGGCTGAGAATCGTGTCTTCGGTAAAACCCTCCGGGAGCTTTCGGGCAGTGGAAAGCATACGGTTATAGTGGTCCAATTGTTTTTTGGTCGGGAGTTTACCGAAGAGCAGGAGGTAAGCCACCTCTTCGTACCCAAAGGTACCGGCTTCTTCATGAGCCCGGATGATATCTATGAGATCAATGCCCCGGTAATAGAGTTTCCCTGCCATGGGCACCGGTTCCCCGTCGGATACGGTGTACCCCTGGACGCTGCCGATCTGGGTTACTCCCGCAAATATCCCGGTGCCGTCAGAATTGCGCAATCCCCGCTTGATGCTATAATGAGCGAACTCCTCAGGATCAATCGTATAGCAGGATCGGATATCCCCTCCCAGTTCCTTAATATAACTAAGGACAAGCTCATCCTGTTTGTTTATCATGCTCATGCCTCTCTGCTTAGTATTGGTGCTTCTTGAACCGGTTTCACCGCTTGAGTAGGGCGGACCATAGGTTCGATGAAAAAGACCCTTAAAAACGGCGTTACACCCCGCTTCTTTCTTTAATACTCAGGCTGCGGTTTCACCCTGTGCCGGAGTGAAACCGCCTCTCTTTATACAAAATAGGCGCCTTATATGCAAGGGGGTTTTATACAAAAATTATACAGCCTCTATCGAATTCACGCATAAATATACTCTACCCGGAACGGGATCCTTTGATAGCCTGGGCCTTAGGGGCACAACCTGTTCCTCCATACACCCCGCCCAATAGTCAGACCCAGACCTGTATTACAGGCTATAGGGCCGCAGGTTTCACCGTGAACATTCCTATGCCTTTATCCCGAGGAACCCGATGAAAACGGGGGCCCACAGAAATCCCGGGGCCCTTTTGTTCATGCCCCATCGTGTATGGTGTATCTTTATCGCTGATGTGTGATACTATAGGGATATGAAAGATGCATTGGGGCCCTTGCATACGCATCAAGGGATGGCTCTTTTTCTCGTATGTATTACCTGTATCAGCGTGGGAGCGATTCTTAAAGTTACCGCGCCGGTGATACTGCCCTTTACCCTTTCCCTGTTTTTGGCTATGGCCATGAATCCTATGGTCGTCTTTCTGGAACGGCGGCATCTTCCCCGGATCCTTTCCATCCTCCTCGCCATCGGCATCATCATCGCGGGTCTGTATCTCATCGGGGTCGTACTCTTTTCCTCGGCTCGAACCATCCTGACCCTGTATCCGCGATATGAACGGCGCTTAACCGAGATTTACGTAACCTTGGCGGACTTTTTTGAACTCTCCTATGATGATCAGTTGAGTTTTTTTGATAATCTCTGGAGTCAATGGGGGGTTCGAAGCAGGATCCGGGGTATGACCCTGTCTCTGTCCAATGGGTTTATTGGGTTCCTGCAGGAAGCCTTGATGGTGGTTTTGTTCATGGCCTTCCTGCTCCTAGAAAGGGCCTTTTTTAAAGACAAAATCGAGCTTGCCTTCGAGCATAAACGATCCAGCCAGATAAAAAAGATCGGCGCTGATGTGGTGCGCCAGATGAGCCGCTATCTTTCGGCGAAGTTTTTTATTTCCCTGGCCACCGGTATAGCGGTGGCCATCGGTTTAACCCTTACGGGGCTTGAGTTTGCGGTGCTCTGGGGGTTTATTCAGTTTATTCTGAATTTTATACCCAATATCGGCAGCATTGCCGCAGGTACCGGGGTCGGACTTTTTGCGCTGCTCCAGTTCTGGCCTGAGCCCGGGCCGGTCATCGTTACGGTTCTTATTATGCTGGGGGTCAACATGATCATCGGGAATATCCTGGAGCCTAAGATCATGGGGGATAATCTGGGGATTGCCCCTATTGCGGTGCTGATGTCCTTGATGGTCTGGGGCTGGCTCTGGGGTTTTGTGGGCCTCATCCTGGCAGTGCCTATGACGGTGGTTATCAAGATCCTCTGTGAAAATATCCCCCTGCTGGAACCGGTCTCTATTCTCTTAGGTTCCCCTAAGGCTGTGCTGGCCAAGAAAGCGGAAGCCCAAGCCAAGGCACAAGCAGCCCCGGCCCCGGCGGAATGAACCCCTCCACCTTTCGGACGGGTATACACGGTGGATGCACCGGACCTCAGATGGGGAGGGAAAACACACTGCAGCGCTTACGAAAAAGGGGATGCAATTTTTCTTTCCAGATATAGACCCTTTCACAAATCCTATTGACCCAGGGAATCGCTTTTGCTATATTTGATTATACTTTCTATAAGGCGACATAGCTCAGTTGGTAGAGCAAACGGCTCATATCCGTTCGGTCATTGGTTCAAGTCCAATTGTCGCTAGCAGTAAAAAGCCCCTCGGTGCACCCGGAGGGGCTTTTTACTGCCCTTTCAGTATCCCAGGGTTGCCAAGAGAAGGGCTTTAATCGTGTGTTTCCGGTTTTCCGCCTGATCCCAGGCGCGGCTTTGGGGGCCGTCGATCACATCGGCACTTACTTCTTCACCTTTTATCGCGGGGAGACAGTGGAGGAAGATGCTGTCCTTACGGCCGGTCTTATCCATGAGGGCCTGGTTGACCTGATAGGGACGCAGAAGCCGGATCCGTTCCTCTTTTTTCGCTTCCTCCCCCATAGAAGCCCAGACATCGGTATACACCCCATGGGCCCCCTGGACCTCCCCGGTATCCGGGGTAATCCGCAGTTGCGCCCCTGAAACCTGCGCCGCCGCAGTACAGCGGCTCATCAAATCCGGCTCAGGCGTGAGGGAAGGAGGGGTAATAAGCGTAAAATGAAGCCCCAGTTTCGCGCAGATCACCATCAGCGACCGGGCTACGTTGTTCCTTCCGTCTCCTACAAAACAGAGTTTCTTTCCTCCGGCGGGGCCGTGCTGTTCTTCCAGGGTCTGGATATCCGCCAGCACCTGGGTAGGGTGAAAATCGTCGGTAAGTCCATTGTATACCGGCACGCCGGAATAGCGCGCTAAGGTCTCTACAGTAGACTGCCTGAAACCCCGGAATTGAATGGCGCTAAACATACGGCCCAAGACCCGGGCGGTATCTTCGATAGATTCTTTTGCCCCAAGCTGTATATCCGCAGTGGACAGGAACACCGGATGGCCTCCCTCTTCGCCAAAGGCGGTTTCAAAAGCGCAGCGGGTCCGGGTAGAACGCTTCTCGAAAAGGAGGGCCAGGGTTTTCCCTTCAAAACGGCGGTGAACGTCATGCCGCCGGCTTTCCGCTTTGACCTGCTTTGATACATCCAAGAAATAACGGATTTCTTCTGCGGTATAATCCAGCCAGGTAAGCAGGGAGCGGCCGAGTAAGGTGGTAGGATCCATAGGGCTATCATACATCTTCGCTCCTTTCTTTTCAATCCACTCTGGCGCCTCATGGTGAGAAGGCGCCCCAAAATAAGGAAGGGCTTAGGATAACCGCACACGCCTTGAGGTCAAGCGGGATACCCATGAGGGAGAAAAAGCGCTTACCCCTTCGGCTGAAGCGAACCTGGGCTTAGGGAATCTACGGTTCGGCGACGTTTTGCCCGAGGCGGGCGGATACGGGTTTTGCCGCGGTATACCTGCCGAAGCATTGTGCTGCGGAAACAAGACCGGGGCTGTAAAAAGGGGCGGAGGTTTGCCCTGGGAATGGTAAGACCGAAGGTCTGCGCGTAAACAGCCCTCTTATGCCGACGTACCGCCGTGCTCCATTATGCTTTGCT
>JAITRH010000028.1 GCA_031288495.1 Treponema sp.
ATTATATTTATCTGAAATCAACCCGGTTTCAAAAGCCCGTAATATCCTTGACAGGGTTGTTTTCCCTGAATAATTCCGTCCATACAAAATATTTATTTCTGAAAAAGATACTGGTTTTAAATTAGGATACAAAACGGATTTGTCCCACTTGAAATTATCAAAAACTGCCAGTCTATTAATTGTGGAAATCTTTTTTATCATTTTTGATTAGTCTCCATCGGCCTAATCATCGACTCAATAAACGCAATCTCATCCTGCGTTAAGCCGTATTTTTTGTATAGTTTTTCATCTGTCCATGGCTCTGAAAAATCCTGCATGGGGACAAACCGGTAAGCTCCCTTCATTGTGTTTTGTGTAATTTTTACCATACCCAGCATGAAGTGAAAAAATTTAGTTTGTGTATATGTAACAAGGTTCTTTACATCTTTCCATTTATCAAACGGCCCTATTAAAAGATATGTCTCGGTACAGCATGAATTTTGTGAACCTATAAATGGAGTCAGCCAATCCTCCGCCATATTACCGATTCCCCATGCCTTGGGAATAAAAACTTTATATTTATTAATCCATGCGGTGTTTTTTGCAATATATTTTTTGTCAATATATCCAATTCCATCTTTTCTCCACCCAAAATAATAAAATTCCACACAGCCTGGAAATTTTTCCTTTTTGAAAACAGGTTTCATTCTTTTGTAACTGTTTTCAACACGAACATCAAAACCAAAAGGATCATTAGCACTAATAATAGTTGAAAAACTATCTCCATCCAGCACTCTGACTTTTCGAAAAATAGGTATGGCTTCATTATACCGGATGAATGTAGAACAGCCGTCTTCAAGCAGCGGCCTTTGGCTTTCTGAAATTATTGCGTCACCTTTGTGTGTCAAAACATGGCAATTTCCGCTATTCTCTTTATCCCAAAGAAAATAACAGACGCCGCCCTTTATTTCTACTCCAGGAAAACAATCGCCTGCATCCAAAAAATCATGAATAATTCTGATTCTATCATCATGAAGCATTTCCTCCCTGAATTCGTCAAGTCCGCGGCCTCCAGTAAACCAGCGTGAGGGGACAACCATAACCAAATAACGGGGATTCATTTTTTTGGCTTGGTGAATAAATTTATGATATATCGGAAGCGCGCTGGAACCCATGCCGCCTCCATCACTCAACTGATACGGCGGATTCCCCACAATGACATCAAACTTCATATTAAAAAACTCCTCGGCATTTTTGGTGTGTATAAACTGGTACGCATGGATTTCAAGTTCATCACCCCTGTCGTAGTTTTCCTGATTCGCCCCACAAAAGGCACATTTACCGTCTTTCCATTCATGCTTTGTCCGGCTGAAAAGAATATTTCCCGAATCATCGTCAAAAACACCACAGACAGAGTATTTGCCAGCAGCGTGTTTGGAGCAATACACGGAACGGCGGGTCAGATGGGCGGTCAATTCGGTAATGGCTATGCCATAAAGCTGATTCTTGAAGATATGATTTATCCGCTCACGCAAACTGGGGATTTCCGTTTCCAGGCCCTTTAAGAGCCGTTTGGCGATTTCCCGCAGAAACACGCCGGTTTTTGAGCAGGGGTCAAGGAATGTAGCGGCTTTATCGCTCCACAGGGTTTGGGGCAGGAGGTCAAGAATCTCATTCGCCAGTTTGGGCGGGGTGAATACCTCGTCGTTGCTTAGGTTGGCAAGGCAGGAGAGCACATCGGGATTGAAGGAGCGTATGTCAATCATAGACAGCGGCCTCCATTTGCCATATTTTAAGGTAATGTACCGGCGGGAACTCTTTTTCCGGTTCGGGGATGAACACATCTTCGCTGGCATCGGAAAAGAGGGGCATGGAGTTGTTTTCGGACTGGTAAAGAAGTTCAAAAAACGAAAAGTCCCGGCGTTTTACCATGCCGCCGTTGAGCAGGGACCATTCGGAAAACACTATGGGCTTGGGATTTTCACCCACGGTTTGCAGGGTAAGGGCATCGCCCCACACGATGTTCCGGTTCAGTATGTATTTGACGGTGTTCGGGAGGTTATCACTCCGAAACATGCCGAAGCGGTCTATATATTGATCGGTAAAATAATTGTAAAGGCGGCTACGGCACTCATGGACATTGTCTTCCAGTATGTCTATTCCATAGAGGCTTGCGATGGCGGAGACGGCGTAGCGTTCGTATTCAAGACGGCTTTTACCGTAACGGGCTGCGATCTTCGCCAATTTGCGGGTGAGGACTTCGATAAGGAAGTTACCGTTACCGCAGGCGGGTTCGAGGAAACGGGATTCTATACGCTCCGTTTCCTGTTTAACCAGGTCCAGCATAGCCTTCACTTCCCTTGGGGCGGTGTAAACTTCGCCGTAATCGGCTACCCGGCTTTTCGTTTTTACCTGTGTTTCGGCCATATCACCTCGTCTTAAATCTCCCGAATGTAGTATACCACAGGGTTTTCTGATGGAAAATAGGGTTTAGGGCAGGCAGGAGGCTTAAAACATATAAAAAAGTATACATAAAAGGGGCTTCTCAAAATCGCTTGTTTCTTTACGTAACCTATTTAACGTTCCGGCTGTTTGCGAACCTGCAGTTCGACGTAGCCCGAGCCGCCGTAGTCAGACCCGCTTTACGGGTCTGCGCGTAAAGCGGCCTGTTAGGCGCAATACCCCCGGTTCATTCGCCAGGCCTATTTCTCCCCGGCCTTTACCCCCGGCAGCAGGGCCCTGATAGATTCATCGTACATGGCATAGGCGTGGATAGCCGGACGGTAATAATCCCCCCCATAGGTCTTGTTCACCCGGAGACGGATGCTTTTCGATTCTCCGCCGTTAAGATCAAAATAGCTCATCACCCGGTCGTCCCGGATGTCCTGATATTTGAAGGATGAAGCGCCGGAATTACCGTCATTCCCCTCCGCAAGCCGGCTGTTCACCAGTTCCCAGGATGCCGGGAGGGGATGCACCAAAGCTATCTCCGGGACATTCCGGCGGCTTTCATTCCGCACAGTAACCCGCACTTCCACATCTTCCCCCAGGTCCAGGGCATCGGGGCTGGTAAGGATTCCGGCGGAGTCCCGGTACTCTACCCGGATGGAAAGGCCCGCCTGAACAGCCGGTTCCGCCCCTTCTTCGGGGAGGCCCTTGGTTACAATCCGGGTGTAAACCGGGGCGGCGCTCCGGTTATAGACCGTAAACGCCGCGGAAGCGCCGGAAAGGTTTTCCGCTTCCCGCTGGAGGATCGGCGTATTGAAGGATACGGGTACGGTCCTCCCCCCCAGGGTGTATTCAAGGGACAATTCCCCCGCCCTGGCGCTGGCCTGGGCATAGGGGGCCATGGCGATAAGGGCATAGGCGGTCTCCTGGGTGGAAAGCCAGTCCTGGGAGGCCAGGGCGCCGGAAAGTTCCTCAAAGAGGGGCCCGGTTCTCTCCGTATCGCCCAGAAGCGCCAGGGTTTCCAGAATCATGGCCGTGTCCCGCAGGCCGGAACCAAAGGTTCCCGAAAGCTCCCGGTAGTCCTTCACCGCAGTTTCAAGCCTCTTGACCATGGACCGGGCGGTATCCCGCTGGCCGGCGATCCAGTAGGCCGCGGCCAGCCGCCAGGCTGCGGCGGGACTCAGGTCCCGCTGTTCCCGGAGCCGGTTCATGGAACCCAGGTCCGCCTCTCCGGCCAGGGCCAGGGTGTACAGCCGGTAGGCCTGATCCACCTCACTGCCGTTCCGGGCGGACCAGAGGCCGGCCCGCTGTTTCTGGAAGGAAGCCCAGTTTTTAATAAGCACCGCAGGCACCCCATACCCCGCCCGCCGGGCTTCAAGGAGGAAATGCCCCGCATAGCTGGTCCCCCAGTCATTGGCGGAACCGTCGCCGGGCCAATAGGAAAAGCCCCCTCCGGCAATCTGAAAGCCCCCAAGCCGTTCTATCCCCGCGGTGATATTGGCCCTGATCTGGGCGACCCGGCCGGGATCAAGGGAAAGCACCTTGTCCAGGTACAGTTGGGGAAATACGGCGCTGGTGGTCTGTTCAATACAGCCGTGGGGATAGGCGATAAGGGAGCCCAGCCGCTCTTCCAGGTTGAGGGGGGGGAGCCGGGAAAATTCGATGACTCCCGTATTGGTTCCCGGCTTCCCCGGCAGATTCAGGGTTCCCCTCCAGGTATCCTTGGGGGAGATGAGGCTCGCGGCAGTCAAGGTAACGGGGATGGCGGTGGACCGGACCTCCAGATCCGTTACCTGGACGGCGTTACGGAGGCCGGAGGATTCGGCCTTCACGGTGATCCGGGCCTTCCCCGGCAGGGAGGGAGCCCTAACCCGCCAGCGGATCATCTGTTCTCCGGGCTTTTCAAAGGTCAGGGTCTGAACGCCGCCCGCCACCAGTTCCAGGCCCTCGACGGTCAGGGACGCCCGCACCGTCCGCCTGCCTCCGGTATAGGAATTCACCGCCACGGGAATATCCGCCTCGTCCCCCGGCGACAGGGTCCGGGGAACCGTGGCAAAGGCCATGATGTCCGAGGCCACCTGTACCAGTTTTTCCGCCGTGCCGTAGGCCCTGCCTGAGCGGTAGGGAACCGGCGGCTCCTTGAGGGAGGAAGCCCCCAGCGCCATGATCCTCAGGGCCCCCACATAGGAAGGCAGGGTAAAGGTCTCTTTCCGCTTCTCCCCGGCCTTCAGTTCATAGGGGCCGAAGAAGCGGACCACCGGCTTAAAGCGCTGGGTCTCTTTGGCGGTATCGTCAAATATATCGTCGCTCCCCCCGATGGCCAGAAGGGTCTCAAGCCGGCCCGCGT
>JAITRH010000034.1 GCA_031288495.1 Treponema sp.
GGCGGCTCCGGCGAAACCACATAGCCTCTGCCGTGCGGGAAGAGGAACCGCCGGAATTCAAAGCCCGGATCGTGCTATTCGGGACAGAATGGGTTCTCCAAAAAGCCCCGGCGGTTCTACTCTGAAACGAACCGGTTCTATAAAAAGACGAACGAGTGCTGCTCTGAGACGAACCGGTTCTATAAAAAGACGAACGAGTTCTGTTCTGAGACGAACCGGTGCTACAAAAAGACGAACGAGTGCTGCTCTGAGACGAACCGGTTCTACAAAAAGACGAACGAGTTCTGCCCTGAGACGAACCGGTTCTACAAAAAGACGAATGAGTTCCGCTCTGAGTCGAACCGGTGCTGTTCAAAGATGAAGAGGGCGGACATTTCTTAATCGGCGATGGACTTTAATCCGGGTTAATCTGTGGACGATACTAACCAGGCCGCGCCGGGATTATCGTTCCCTTGACTTCGGCGGGCTACCCGTAGTATCTTAAAGATACGATTTTCAGGGTCGGGTGCGTGCATACCATCATCATGGTAGAGTACCATTCCCAACCGGCGGTATAGCCCGCGACTTTAGGGTTTTTAAGGAAAGAGCAGAGCCCTAAACTGAACCGGTGAGATTCCGGTGCCGACGGTATAGTCCGGATGGAAGAAAATTGAGCTTTCGCGATTCCCATGAACCATGAGAAGGTCTTGAAAGCCCTGCCGCTTCACCGATACCCTGGATTTCCTCCGGGGTTTTTTATTACCCCGCACATACCCTGAGGGAGGTTTTTATGAAATGCCACGATAGGAAACACCGGCGTATGCCGCGCAGGGTGGTGGTTTTCTTGCTGCTTGTATGGATAGGCGGCATCAAAGGTTTTGCGCTGGGAAGCGCCGATAAATCCCAGAAAGGCTCTGGGGACCGGGAGAGGCATCCTTCCATCGCGGTATTCATTCCCGGCGTCATGTCGGGAAGTCCCATTTATGAGATGCTCGCGGAAGGGGTCAAACAGGCGGCGGCGGAAAAAAGTAACGCCCAAGGCCAGGTTACGGTTACGGTTATTGAAGGCGGTTTTAACCAAGCCGAGTGGGAAGGCCGGATCACCGCCCTGGCAGCCTCAGCGCGCTACGATCTTATCGTGTCTTCTAATCCATCCCTTCCCGCCATTGCCGCTTCGGTATCCGCCAAATTTCCGAAACAGCGGTTTCTCCTTTTGGATGGAGCCCTTGCAGGCAAGCCCCAGATATACACCCTGCGGTACAAGCAGCGGGAACAGGCATATATGGCGGGGCATATCGCGGCTCTGGTGGCAGAGGAAGCCCTGCAGGGAGAAAACAAGGCCGTCCGGCTTGGCTTGGTGGCAGGACAGGAATACCCTGCCATGAACGAGGTAATACTGCCGGCCTACCGGGAGGGAGCGCAGCAGGTAGATCCGAAGGGTACCGTGGATTTTCGCGTAGTGGGGAACTGGTTTGATGCAGGGAAAGGCGCAGAGCTTGCCGCGGACATGATACGGGGAGGGGCAACGGTCATCCTCAGTATTGCCGGAGGGGCCAACGAAGGGGTGGTTCAGGCGGCTTTTGAAGCAGGGGCCAAGGTCGTCTGGTTTGATACCAACGGCTACGGGGTACGGCCTGGTACGGTGGTAGGCAGCGCGGTGGTTTACCAGGATAAGGCCGCCTATGAGCAAACCATCCGGTTCTTGGAAGGCCGGCTCCCCTTTGGTAAGGCGGAACAGCTAGGAGTGGCCGAAGGATACGTTGATTTTATTGAGGCGGATCCGGATTATCAGGCTTCCGTAAGCGCCCCTGTCCGGGAAAAGCAGCGGATCTTGATAGAACAGATCCGTTCAGGGGTCTTGCGGCTGGAGGAATGAGGATCCATGGTACCTACAAAGGGAATACCCGTACAAACGGTACAGCCACCGGGTGTACAGCTTCAGGGTATACAGAAATATTTTCCTGCTAATGGGGTTCATGCCCTGGATAATACCGACTTTGATCTCCGCAAAGCGGAGATACACGCCTTACTAGGAGAAAACGGCGCAGGGAAATCCACCCTCATGCACATCATGGCCGGGTATATGCCCCCCACCGCCGGCAGGATACTGGTAGATATGCAGGAGCGGCACTTTGCTAGCCCCGCAAACGCCTTGGCCTTGGGTATCGGTATGGTCCCTCAGCATCCCCGCTTAAGCCCGGGGTTTAAGGTGTGGGAAGCCTGCATACTCGGTACAGACCCCTGGTTTTTACACCCTCGAAAGGCCCGCAATCAGGTCCGCAGCCTTTCGGAGCGCTGGGGTTTTGAGCTGCCCCTTGAGGGGGATACGGGGGATCTCACCGTAAGCCAGCGGCAGAAAACCGCGGTCCTGGCCCTCCTGCTTCGGCAGGCCCGGTACCTCATCTTCGACGAACCTACCGCGGTCCTTACCCCGCGAGAGACCGAAGGGCTTTTTGCGCTTTTTACGCTGCTCAAAAAAGAAGGAACCGGTTTGGTGCTCATCTCCCATAAACTGGAAGAAACCATGGCGATTGCCGACCGGGTAACGGTCTTGCGGAAGGGAAAAACCCAGGCAAGCCAATCCGCCGGGTCCCTGCGGAATGAAACCCTACAAGCCCTCATGTTCGGTATAGGCCGCAACAAGCCCCATAGGCCGGTAAAGGACAGAGCCCTCGGTGCGGATAGTTTCCTTAATCGGTACGTTCCTCCTCGGAAGGGAATAGCCGCAGAGCCCCTGCTTGTGGTGCAGGGGCTTTCCGTAGAAGTCCCGGGGAGACCCTTCATTCGGCGGATCGACGCAGCGCTCTTCCCCGGTACCATCCTCGGGATTGCCGGAGTTCGGGACAGCGGGCTTGAAACCCTGGAGTTAGCCTTGAGCGGTTTTCTGAGGCCCTCCGGGGGAACCATACGGCTCCAGGGCCGGGAACTGGCGGGCAAGGGTATCCCCGCCTTCCGGGAGGCCGGAGGGGCATACCTCGGTGCAGACAGAACCGGCAGCGCCCTGGCTCCCCACCTGCCCCTGCAAGACAGCATTATCATTCACGCGCATCGGCGTTCCCGAAGGGGGGTTTGGGGAACCTGGGGCATCATGGAACAAGGGTTTCTCGATTCTTGGGCTGCCCGTATCATGAGCGAGGCCCAGGTTGCGGGATCCTTTAAAACCAGGGCCGATGCTTTTTCCGGGGGTATGCTGCAGCGGATCCTGCTGGCCCGGGAATTGGCGGAAAAGACCTCCCTCCTTATCCTGGCAGAACCGGGCTGGGGTTTGGATCGAAAAAACCGGGAGCGGCTGACCGCGGAACTGCGCCGGTATGTTAAACCCGGCAGGGGGGTGCTCCTCTTCTCCACCGATGTGGAGGAGTTGATAACCCTGTCAGATACCATTCTGGTATTACGGAACGGCGAATTTTCCGCACCGATTACCCTGGATCCTCGTCAAAAGGGAAGCCTATCTATGGATGTATACAAAACCCGGATTAGTCAGGCCATGGTGGGTGGTATCCCGGAGGACTCGGTACATGAAGCGGTATGAGGGAACCCAAAAGGGATACCGGCAGCTCCTCCCAGGACCGGTTTTTGGGACCCTGATTGCCCTGGGAGGGGCGATCCTGGTGATCCTGCTCATCTTGGGGTTCAATGCGCCGGATCCCGCCAAAACTATGGGAGTTTTTTTCCTTGGCCCCTGGTCATCCCCGTGGTTTCTGGGAAATACCCTGGATCACCTAGGGCTGCTGCTCACCGCATCCCTCGGCACGGCCATCGCCTTCCGGGGGGGCTGTTTCAATCTGGGAGGGGAAGGCCAGATTTATCTAGGGGGTTTGGCCGCATCAGTGGTACTGCTCAGCGGGGAAGGTTTTCCGGGCTGGGGAGCCCTTGGCCTTGCAGGGCTTATGGCTTTGGCCATGGGAGGGGCCTTGGGGGCGCTCGCGGGCTTCCTCAAGAAGGGGTTCGGCGCCCATGAGCTTATCAGTTCCTTCCTGCTTACCCAGGCCCTCACGCCGGTAGGGGATTACCTCATTGCAGGTCCCTTACGGGATTCCCGGGGAAACCTCGTGGCCATGGCGCCCATCCCTGAACCACGGCTCCTCCTCCGCCTCTTGCCTCCTTCAAGCCTCTCGATTTCCTTCATCTTCGCGGTGTTCCTCGTCATGGCCGGGCACCTCTTTATCCATAGAACCATCTGGGGATACCGGTTTACGATCGCCGGCTCGGCCCCAGGGTTTGCCCGGTATGGCGGTATCGAACCGGAAGCCTGCTGGGTGCCGGCCATGAGCGCCGCAGGCGCCTTGGGGGGCCTTACCGGTTTTTTTGCCGTGGCAGGAACCTACGGACGCTGTCACCTCGGGTTTCCCGGGGGCCTTGGCTGGTCCTCCATCGCGGTGGCCCTCATTGCCCGGAACCGTCCCCTGGCCTTGATCCCTACGGCCTTAGTCTACGGCGCCCTCAAGGCCGGTTCTGATGCGGCCCTGCTGGCTACGGGACTCACCTTTGAAACCGCCGCGTTCATTCAGGCCGCGGTGCTGCTTCTTGCCACGGTGCATGTTACGGCTCCCCTGGTAAAGCGCAGGACTTCGGTATGATTTCCAGTCTCTGTACCGCGGCGGCCCCGCTCATGCTGGCAAGCCTGGGGGCGCTGTTTACCGAGTTATCCGGGGCCCTGGGGATATTCATCGAGGGTTTCATGACCCTGGGGGCCTTCTTTGCCTGGATTATGGCGATCCGGACCGGGTCGGTTTTCTGGGGCTCCGGTATCACCGCCCTTACGGCAGCGCTGTGCGGCGCGGCCTTGGCCCGGTTTGTCAAATCCACCGGAGCCAATCCCTTCATTGTAGGGCTTGCCCTGAATCTTGCCGCGGGGGGCATTACCGACGCCCTGGGAAGTACCTGGTTCGGAACCAAAGGGGTCTTACGGAATCCGGGCATATCCATACCGGGTCCGGTATCCCTTCCCCTGGTGGAAGCTATCCCGGTCTTGGGCTCCTTCCTTTCAGGACAGCTTCCCTTTGTATATGCGGCCTGGGTAAGCGGCATCATCGCGAGCATCCTCATCCGCCGCAGTTCCCTCGGGCTGCGCTTACGGGCCTCGGGGGCTTCCCCGGAGGCTGCCAGGGAACGGGGTATTCGCCCCGACCGATACCAAGCAGGGGCCTGGGCCGCGGCGGCCTTCTTTGCCGCCTTAGCCGGTGCAGCCCTGACCTTCAGGGTGGGGGTCTACGCCCCGGGAGGGGTGGCCGGACGGGGCTGGATCGCCCTGGCCGGGGTCTATCTGGGTTTCCGCCGGGTCGGGGGAACGATGCTTGCCGCCTTGGTATTTGCCTTAGCCGAACATATCGGCTTGGGCATGCAGGGCTGGGGGAAAATGCCTGCTACGGCCCTCTTAGGGGTCCCCGCGGCCCTGGCCTTAGTCCTCTATACCCTATCCTGCAGGATTGAGCGGAAGGGGAAGCGGGCCTCATTATAGGCTCCGCCTTTTTACGGGGCTGCCCCGCGGGTTTAAACAATCAGGATGCCTGCCTCAGTGGCTTAGACCAAGGCCTAAACGGCTTACGCCAAAGCTTCCACAGTTTAGGCCAAGGCTTCCGCAGCTTACGCCAAGGCTTAAATGGCTTAGGCCAAGGCCTGACTGGCTTACGCCGGGGCGTGAGCGGCTTAGGCCCTGGCCTGAATGGTTTAAGCCTTGGCCTAAACGGCTTACGCCAAGGCCTGAATGGCTTACGCCAAGGCGTGAGCGGCTTAGGCCAAGGCTTCCGCAGCTTACGCCAAGGCTTAAATGGCTTAGGCCAGGGCCTAAACGCCATCCAAGCCTGTGCTATGCCGATGCCCTCAGCCGGATGGGATGCTTGGTAAAAAAAGGACAATAGCGTATCATAGGTTCGAGGGTGCAGTATGTATACAAGGGAAATACAGCCCAAAAGAACCAGTCCCATTAACGGGGGAAAACCCCTTCAGGGAACCTGGACCGAGGCCTTTGACGAGGTGGATCTCATGGCCATACAGCGGCCCTTTGCATGGCCGCTGCCCCGATGGATTCTGGACTCCCGAATCAAAGAATGGGAGTCCTTTGTCATTCAGGATGACCGGTTTTATCTTGAGGCGATGTTATCTAATGTTAAATGGTACCGGTGGGCCCAGGTCTTCTTATATGATAAAAGCACCCAAGAACGGCTCCGGTTCAGAAAGCTCATGCCCTTAAGCGGGTGGCGGATGCCCCGAACCCTTTCCAACGCGTCGATTGACAGCCGGTCTTACGGGTTCTTTTTTCGCATCCATACCTGGCTTGACGCGGGGCTCATCAGGGTGGATCTGGATATTGAACCGACCCGTACACGCCCTTCCTTTACCGCTCATGTGGAATACGATGTGGATAGAAACAGGGTTACCCCTATGGGGGTGAATCTGCTCTTTACCGAACGGCGTTGTATGTACGCGTATAAGGCCCTTGCCCCTGTACGGGGGGACATGGTATTCGGAGGCCGGCATATCTCTCTGGATCCTGCCAAAACCCTGGGGTTTTTTGGCGATTTTAAGGGGTATTATCCGTACCGAATGCGTTCGGTCTGGTGTACCGGCTTTGGTTTTGATACGGAAAACCGCAGCTTCGGCTTCAGTATCGCGGAAAATCAGGCAAAAGAGACGTTTAAGAATAATGAGAATGCCCTCTGGGTGGACGGACGGTTAAGCCCCCTGCCGCCGGTGCATATTACCCTGCAGGAAGGGATCCAACCGGACTGGATCATTCAGGATATGGAGGGGATGGTGGATCTGGTTTTTACTCCCCGGGAACCTATCCACAGCGGACTTGATGTCGTGCTAACCAAGACCGAGTATGATACGCCCCTGGGGTATTATAACGGCGTGGTCCTGGACCGTGAGGGGAACCCGGTGCAGGTGCGTAATCTCTGGGGTCTGGGAGAGCATCTATACCTTCGGGTATAGGCGCTTTGGGGGTGTATAAATGGCGCAGGCCTGATTTTCAAAACCTCAAGAAAGTATTATCATTAAAGGTATGGCAAAGCAAGACAAAGCAATATACGCTCCAGGTGAATTAGACCGGATCCGGAATAGATTAGGCACTATTGATGCAGAGGAAGCCAAACGAATGGCCAAAATGCTGGGCGGAGAAGTGGGGACTGAAAAGCCCTCGGCCTCGGCAATAGCCGCTTCAAGAAAGTCTGCGGCGCCCCGTAGTCCTTCAAGGGCATTGAATACCCACAGCGATACTTCCCAGGACCACGGAGTACAGGTAGAATCCAGGACCCCTCCCGGGGAGCTTGACCCAATTACCAGAAAAAAAGGGGGTAAATCCCGGCAAGTGGATGCCGGGGACGATCCGCAGGTGCCGATTAAGGTAAGTTACAGTGAGCGGCTCAAGATGGACCGCTACGCCGCGCAAGCGGAATTTGATATAAAATCCTTTAGACTGGTTTTAGCGGCCATGTTCAGCTTCTTTAAGGATGCTCCCGATTTTGTAAGCCCCCTGTTTGTTACCCAAAGGCTGAGCGAATATTATAAACAGATAGAGCTGTTGGTGATTTCTACCCGGACCATGTTTCCCCGGAATAACCTGCGCCGTAACGAACAGCTCAAGAAAATGTCTTTGTTTGTATTCTCCGTGTTGGATACCATCCGGTATTGGAATATTGAACGGATTACCAATGTCATGTCCAGAATACAAAGCCACCCGCGGCATGTTAGAACTATTGATTGTGCAGATATCCTGCGGGATATTTATAGACCTCTCTTTATTTTAGAAAAATTATCCATAGATTTTCATATCACCGAAGCGTATAAGTTGTTGTATAAGTTTTTATATATAGAAAACCCTGTAGAAGCAAAGGATAAGTATCAGAACCTTATCCGTTCTGCCCTGGACGCCTATAAGATCATCCGCAAGGATATCCAGTACCTCTTATATCCCCTCTTTCTCAAATTAGTATCCGATAAATGGATACCCTATGAGCAGTTCTTTTCAGAACGGAAAAACCGCATCATGGCCTTTCTCGGCGTGAAGGAGGAAGACCGCATTTCTCCCACGGTTCAGCAGAACGACGAAACCCAGGCTTACGATCATCCGCAAGAGGAGGGGGCGGAACAGGGCCAGGAACGGGATCCCCAAGCGACAGCCCGGCAAGCAGAGGATGAAGCGGAACGAAAAGCCCTTGAGCGGGGCCTTAAGATCCTCGAATCCCTGTTTCCCAAGGCCGGCTGGGATAAACTAGCCACGTACCCTGATCTCTACGCGTATTTCGCCCAAACCTTTGATTTGGGGAAAGGGTATGAGCTGATTTCCCCTGCGGATCCGCTCCTCCAGGTGGTGATATTAATGCGTATTCTGGAGGAGTTGTTTGTGGGGCTTAGGTACGTATCGTTTACCTCGATTTTTGAATCCGGTGAGGCTTCCGAGCCGATTGGACAAATTATGGAAGATATTTTAGAGAATTGGCGGGATTTTGAAATTATCTTTAACCGGGAATACCTGAACCGTTTGCAAGAGTATTGCCGCCTTTTAGACACCTCGGTGGAATCCAGGACATCCTCCTATGCGAAACGGATCTACCAGGAATTGCAATGGATTAAACGGCTGTATTATCTGCCTTACTATAAAGTGGAAAATTTCTCCGCCTCCCCCTTTAAGAAAAGCAGTATAACCGCGGTATACCCTGAGGTGAGAAAATTGCGCCACTGTCTTAACCTTGTCGCCGCTAAAATCGACCTCGTGAGCAAACGGGACGGAGAAGCAGAAGCCCTGGGTCCCTGCGAGGGAATCGAGAACCCCTGGAAGCCCTATGTTTTCCAGGTAGCTAATCCCCTGTCCATGCGGCTTAATATGCTGTTGGGGACTAAAAAGAGGAACAACGCGTCCTTGATATACTTTACCTTAGCGGTTGCCACGGTGCTGGATCATCTGGTCAATAACTACAACAGTTGGGCCTACGAGCATAATGACGAACCCCTCTTCCGAAGCGTAAATGGCGAAGGGGCTCTACCGCAGTTTGGGGTCGATGAGAAAATTGACGCCAATGCCCTTTTCAAGCGGGTCATCCAAGAACGGCGGGCCGCAGGAAAAAAAAGCGCCCCCTGACCACCACAAGAAAGCTGCTTATAGCCCGGGTTCGGCGGTACCGGGGGAGGAATCCCCGGGTCAACAGGTTACGGAATGGTGTCCACTGATTGCGAACTAAGGTTCGACACCGATTGCGGGCTAAAACCCCACACCGATTAGGAGTATTTTTTGGACGAACAAGCGGTGTAATTCCGGACCTCCGGTCCGAGGGGACTTCTCTTGTTTTCTCGCCCCTTACCTTAGTGACCCTGGGAGGAAGCCCTCGGTATTTCCTTGTATACCGCCCCGTGGATGGGCTGCTCCGGGAACTCCCGATGGCTATCAGCCCTTTTAGCCTCGCCTAGGAAACCTTTATCGGAGGCGAGGCTTTAGGCGGCCTATAGTCTCCCTATCCGCTTTCGCGCCTCCTCAGGGCTGATTCCTTTTCGTGCAGCCCAATCCGCCACCTGATCTTCCCCGATAGCGCCGAGACTGAAATAATAGGCCTTCGGATGGGCAAGGTACATACCGCATACCGAGGCCGCAGGGATGATCATGGCAGATTCGGTTAATGCAAATCCGCAGCGTTCCCGGGCTTCCAAAAGGTCAAAGACGATCCGTTTATCCCCATGATCCGGACACAGGGGATACCCAAAGGCCGGGCGCAGCCCTGCAGAACCCTTGGGTGAACCGGTTGCCGCCGAAACCCTTCCCGCTTCCGGCAGGTAAGCCCACCATTCTTGTTGAACCCGAATATGCAGTTCCTCGGCAAAAGCCTCGGCCAGGCTATTGGCCAGACTTGCCAGGAGCAGGTTTTCATAGGCATCCTGGGGCTTTTGGTATGAACGCTGCACCTCCTCAAGGCCGAAACCGGCGCTCAGGACAAAAAGCCCGATCCAGTCGGTAGCCCCCTGAGCAGTATGGAAGGCATGATCCCCGGGGAGGATGAAGTCCGCAAGACAAGGATTAAACCCGCCGGCCTGCTTTTGCTCCTGGTTCCGCAGGAACGCAAACCGGGCGATTTCCCGTTCCGGATCCTCCGGATCGTAGAGGAGGAGGTCATCCCCGAAAGACAGGGCGGGGAACAAGCCCACCACCCCCCGGAGTTTCAGGAGACCCTGGGCAACAATCAGGTCCAAAAGGGCCTTGGCATCGTTCAGCAATGGTTCTGCAGGCCCGTGGGTGGGGGCCGGAACATTCGCCATATCCCAGGCATGGAGGAACCCTTTCCAGTCGATGCGGGGCGTCACCAACCGGAGAGGATACTCAGACCATGCCAGAATGCCCTTGCGTTTCGGTTCCGGCGGCAGAAGGGACCAGGGAAACCGCACCTTATTGGCCCGGGCTGCTTCCAAAGGGATACGCCTGCGCCGAGCCTCAATCGCCTCATGCCGTTCTACCGCAGCCCGGTACGCCCGTTCCAGAGATGCAAGAAAACCGGGGCGTTCGGTTTCAGAAAGCAAGGCCCGGACCGTCTCGGCAGCGCGGCTTGCATCAGGAACATACACCACCGGCCCGGAATACACCGGGGCAATCCGGAGCGCGGTATGGGCGAGGTTGGTGGTGGCTCCTCCGATGAGCAGGGGAATGGTCAGCCGCCGGTTTTCCATTTCCCTGGCAGTACGGATCATTTCATCCAGAGAAGGGGTAATGAGCCCAGAAAGCCCGATGACCCCCGCCTGTTCCCGTAAGGCGGTTTCAATGATCTGTTCCGTAGGCACCATCACCCCCAGGTCCAGGATCTCATAGCCGTTGCAGCCCAGGACCACGGCGACGATATTTTTCCCAATATCGTGCACATCCCCTTTGACCGTGGCAAGGAGGATCCTACCGCCGCCCCGGGCCCCCGGAGAACCGGCTTTGCCTGTTTCAGTACGGTTCTCCCGCTCCATAAAGGGTTCCAAGGCGGCCACCGCCTTTTTCAGCACCCGGGCGCTGCGGATAACCTGCGGGAGGAACAAGCGGCCGGCGCCAAAACGATCCCCCACTTCCTGCATACCCTTCATGAGCGGCCCTTCAAGGAGGTCCAAGGTACGGGGGTATGCGGCTCTGAGGGCCAGCACATCCGCTTCAATATAGTCATCCATACCGGTCAGCATGGCATGGAGAATCCGGGCCTCCGCCTCCCAGGAACGCCACGACTCAGGAAGTTCTTCCGCTTCCCCGGCGGTCTTCGCCCCCTTTCGCTCCAAAGCCACGCGGAGCAGGGTCTGTGCGGCATCCGGCTGCGTACAGAGAATCGCCCCTTCTGCCGCATCCCGCAGCTCCGGCTCTATGTCCTCATAGGAGATCATGGTCCCAGGATTCACAATGGCCATGGAAAGCCCTGCGGCCATGGCGTGTTTGAGTAAGACCCCGTGCAGGGCGTTTCTCACCGGATCATTGCCCTGAAAACAGAAAGAAAGGTTAGCAATGCCCCCGGAAACCTGGGCATAGGGGCAGTGGGTATGTATCCAGGCGCAGGCGTGAATAAAGTCCAGGGCATACCGGTCATGTTCAGGAATACCCGTGGCAATGGTCAGGACCACCCCGTCAAAAATAATATCCTCCGGAGGAAAACCATCCTGTACCAAGAGATCATAGGCCCGCTGTGCCACCGCGATCTTTCGTTCATAGGTCGCGGCCTGGCCTTGTTCATCAAAGAGCATCACCACCACCGCTGCCCCATAACGCCGGACTAAACGGCTTTTATCCAGCAATTCCCCGGGCCCATCTTTAAGGCTTAAGGAATTCACGAGGCCCTTGCCCTGCAGCAGCTTGAGTCCGGTCTCCAGGACCTCCCAACGGGAACTATCCACCATAACGGGCACCCGGGCTATGTCGGGGTCCGACAGGGCAAGGCTGAGAAAACGGGTCAAGGCGGCTTTTGCATCTAAAAGGGGGTCATCCATACTGACATTGATGCTCTGAGCGCCCTTGGCAATCATGGACCGGGCTATACCTACGGCCTTGGGGTAGGCTCCCTGTTGAATAAACTTGAGAAACTGACGACTCCCCGACACATTGGTCCGTTCTCCTATTTTAGTGAGTCCCCGTGGGGCTGCTTCCAAGGGCTCAAGACCGGCAAACACCGTTTTCCGCGGTATGAACGGAATGGCCCTGGGTGGGTATGCGTGGGCCTTGGCGGCCAGGGCCGCGATATGCTCGGGAGTGGTACCGCAACAGCCTCCGAGAATGTTAAGGAGCCCTTCTTGCATATAGGTTTCAAGACATGCCGCCATAGATTCAGGACCTGCATCATACGCGCCGAAGGCATTGGGCATCCCTGCATTAGGGTGCACGCTGGTAAGGCAGGGAGCGATCCCGGCCAGTTCCTTACTGTACCCCTTGAGCCGCTCCGCGCCAAAAGAACAGTTAAGTCCTATAGACCAGGGCATGGCGTGCAGTACGGAGATGCAGAAGGCTCTAAGGGTCTGCCCTGCAAGGAGCCTTCCTGCAGCATCGGCGATGGTGCAGGAGAGCATCAGGGGCAGGTCAAGCCCCCGTTCTTCCATGAGCCGGGAGACCGCGAACAGGGCGGCTTTGGCGTTGAGGGTATCGAAGATGGTTTCGATGATGAGGATATCCGCGCCCCCATCCAGGAGTCCCCGGGCATTGTCGTAATAGGCCGCTTCCAATTCGTCCCAGGAAATGCCCCGTTTGCCCGGATCGTTTATGTCCGGGGAGAGGCTGGCGCTTTTTGCGGTGGGCCCCATGCTCCCTGCGACAAACCGGGGCTTATCCGGGGTCGCAGCCTTATCCGCGGCATTCCTGGCTAAAGACGCCGCGGCAGCGCTTATCTCATAAGCCAGATCCCCTAGGCCATAATCCGCAAGGGATACGGAGGTGGCGTTAAAACTGCAGGTCTCGATAAGGTCTGCCCCGGCGTGCAGGTAGGCGGTATGGATGGCGGAAATCAGATCCGGCTTGGTAAGGCAGAGGAGATCGTTACACCCTGCCACATCAATCCCATGGGATGCGAACCGGCTTCCTCGAAAATCCGCCTCGGTTAACCGGTATCCCTGGATCAGAGAACCCATAGCTCCGTCCAAAATGAGGATCCTTTGGGAGGCTAAGGCCGTAAGCTGTTCCTTGGTATTCATAGGGTCATGGTAGCACAAGGGGGAACTATGCGTAAGCGCCTGCGGCGGGCGTTCCGGGGGCGGGGTGTTCGGCTAGCCCCAGGGGGGCGGGCCTTACGGGTACGGCCTGTGTCAGGGGTCTGACCAAGCCTGTGTCAGGGGTCTGACTAAGCCTGTGTCAGGGGTCTGACTAAGCCTGTGTCAGGGGGCTGACCAAGCCTAGGTCAGGGGGCTGACCAAGCCTAGGTCAGGGGGCTGACTAAGCCTAGGTCAGGGGTCTGGATACAGGCTACAGCGCCGCGGGTTTCACCATGAAAATTCCTATGCCTTTATCCTGCACCTTTACAGCCCTCGATACACAAGGCGCAAGGAAGATACCCATGGAGTACTCCATCCCCCAAAAAGAAGCGGCGATGATCCTGGGGGATGAAGACGACAGGACCTGCCGCATCATCCATAGTGATTCCCATGGGATGCTTGATGCGGTGAGCGGCCCCTGCAAGGTGGAGCTGGCCTGTACCGGCGGCCCCCGTACCGGGGCAAGAAGCAAAGGCCGGCCCGTTCCCTTACCGCCACTACGGCACCATGCCCTGGTATTGCAACCGGTACAATCCCGCGTACAGGCCACCCCGGGCAATCAGGTCCTCGTGCTTTCCCATTTCCGCTAAACGTCCCCCGGAAAGTACCAGAATCCGGTCGGCATGGCGTATGGTGGAAAGCCTATGGGCAATCACCAGAGCGGTACGCCCGGCAAGAACCTGCTGCAGCCCCAGTTGGATAAGCCCCTCGGTCTCGGTATCCACCGAACTGGTGGCCTCGTCCAGGATGACCAGCGCCGGGTTGTGGGCTATGACCCGGGCAAAACTGATGAGCTGCCGCTGGCCTGAGGAAATATTCGTGGCCCCTTCAGAAAGCATGGTGTGGTACCCTTGGGGCAGCCGGGAAATAAAGTCGTGCGCATGGACCGCCTTGGCCGCGTCCACAATGAGCGCCTCCGCAAGGGGAAGCCCAAGGCTAATATTATCCGCCACCGTACCGGAAAATAAAAATACCTCCTGTAAAACCGGCAGCACCGAAGCCCTCAGCACTTCCAGGGGCAGCTCCCTGAGGGGAATCCCGTCAAGGCGGATACACCCCGCGTCAATATCCCAGAGCCGGGTAAGCACATTGATAATCGTGGTCTTTCCCGCGCCGGTATAGCCCACAATCGCGGCCATCTCTCCAGGCTGTACGGTGAAGGAAAGACCCCGCAGAACCTCCTCTCCCGGTTTGTAGGCAAAATGCACATCCTCAAAGCTCAGATGCCCCCGGATCGTTCCTGCGGCTATGGGTTTCCCCTCATTCGGAATACCCTCCTCCGTATCCAGGAGCTTAAAGACCCGCTCGCCCCCGGCCATGGCGGACTGCAAAAGGGTGTATTTCTCCGCAATATCCATCACCGGCGCATAAAACATACCTACCAGGTTGATAAAAGCAATGAGGACCCCCAGGGAAAGGGAAAGGTGCAAGACCAGATTACTCCCCACCCCGATGACCACCGCCACGGTCAGGATCGAAAACCATTCCACCAAGGGCCTAAAGGTGGCAAACACGTACATCTCCCCCAGATTAGCCTGCATGAGTTCCTGGTTACGGAGGCTGAATTCCCGGGCGCTCCTGGCCTCCCCGCGAAAAAGCTGGACCACCTGCATCCCGGCAAGACGCTCAGAAAGATACGCATTAACCCGGGAAGACGCGGTCCGCTGCCGCCTGAAGGCATCCCGGGCTCTGAGACGGCTCATAGCGGTGAGGGCCAGCACCGGCGGCAAGGTAGCAAGTACCACCAAGGCTAAGGGAGGGGAAAGAAAAAAAAGGGTGCCCAGTACCCCCAGCATACTGCAGAGGTCTTTAAGAAAGGCCACCAGCACCGAGGTAAAGAATTCGTTGATGGTTTCCACATCCCCGGTGAGCCGGGTTACGAGCCGGCCCACCGGATGCCGGGAAAGGAAGGCCGTAGATTGGGAAGCGGTTTTCTGAAACAGGGCAAGCCGTAGATCCTTCATCACCTGCTGGCCGATGAGGGCGGCGGTCCAGGTTTGTATAAAGGTAAACGCCAAGACCACGGTGAGGATACCCAGCAAGACCAGGGCCGCATGGATAATATACCGCATATCCCGCCGCCGCAAGGCTGCAATTTCCCCTGCCTCCAAGGAGGCAAGATCCTGAGTCCGTATGGCCCCCCCTTGTTCCCCGATTAAGAACAGGTCCTCATGGGCCGCCGCCACCTTATAGGCCGCATCCCCGGGGAGATAGGAAAAAGCATACCACGATCCTTCCCCAATAATACCCTTTTCCCTCAGGAGGGCCTCGTCACGGCCTGCAATGTTCCTATCTTCTCCCAGGGGTACCCAGCATTGTTCCCCGATCCAGATGCACCGAGGATGTGCCAGCGCCCGTTTCAAGGCGTCTGCCGTACCCTGAGGGAGGGCCGTCCCCGGGTGTGCCAAGACATCCCCCCGCACGAGCAGGAACCGGGCAAGAATAGCCTCATCTATGACCCGCTGCTGGATCACCGGGATGGCTAATTCTCCTAAAGTGGAGAACCCCAGGGCAAGAAGGGTGCAAAACACCAGAAACCGGTAAGGCTTGACATACGAAAGGATCCGGGCAACGATATGGGGGTCATAGCCCTTGACCACCTCCTCGGTTTCAAAGTAGTCAGACACCGCCGCGCTCCGAAGCGGGGGATACGGCCACAAGGGACGTACCCGTTGCAGGTATCCCTGAGGGCTCTCCCTGATCAAGCTGCTGCAAGGCGGCCATTCGGGCATAAAAACCGCCCCTTGCGGTAAGTTCTAAAGGCGTTCCTGCTTCGGTAATACGGCCCTGGTCAAGAACCAGCAAATAATCGGCATTACCGAGGGTTGAAACCCGGTGCGATACGATAATGGTCGTCTTCCCCGCCCGTTCTGCAAGAAGGCCCGTTAAAATACGTTTTTCCGTTTCCGCGTCCACCGCAGAAAGGGCATCGTCCAGGATGAGGAATTCCGGTTCCCCTATAAGAGCCCGGGCAATGGCGGTTCGCTGTTTCTGTCCTCCTGAAAGGGTAAGCCCCCGCTCGCCTATGAGGGTATCTGCTCCCTGAGCAAAACTCTCGAGATCCCTATCCAAAGCCGCAAGAGCCGCGGCATGCTTAAGCAGGGGCCCTTCCCCCGGTTCTGTGCTCGAAGCGGTTGTATCGGGTTCAAGCCCATAGAGGATATTGTTTCTGATAGAATCTGAGAAGAGGTAACTGTCCTGGGGGGTAACGCCGAAACAAGCCCGCAATTCCTTAAGATCCCAATCCCGCACATCCATACCCTTAACCAGTACCGTCCCCGCCGGGGGATCGATCATCCTGGTGATGGCTTTGATGAGGGTGGACTTTCCCGAACCGGTGCGGCCCAGGATCCCCACCCACATCCCCTGCTTGATGGTGAAACTCACCCCCTTCAGCACTTCCCTCCCTTCAGGATAGGCAAAAGACAAATCCCGAATGATGAGAGCATCAGCCTGCCCGGCGGGCCGCTCTTGCGGAGTACGGGGGGAAGTAATACTCGGGGCAGTCTCCAAAATCTCATTCACCCGTTTAAGGCTCACCGCTCCCCGTTGTATCATGTTCACCGTAAAACCCGCGCCCATGAGGGGCCAGATGAGCATTTGTACATATCGAAACAAGGCCAGCAGATCCCCAGGACTCATAAACCCTTCCACTACCCGGCTCCCCCCCACCAAAAGCACGATGACCGTGGTAAGCCCTGAGAGAAAGACAATCAGGGGGAAAAAAGCCCCATAGAGTTTAACCAAGGCCATATTCGCTTCCCGGTAATCATCGTTGGTATCCGCAAATTTTTTGATGAACCACCCTTCCTTGACAAAAGACTTGACCACCCGAATTCCTGCGAAGGTTTCCTGTACCGTATCACTCATGGCGGCATAGGTTTCCTGGGCCTTCTTGAACCGGTTTCCCAGGGCGCCTCCAAAGAAGAGCATAAGAGCGGTAATAAAGGGCAGGGGAAGTACTGCAAAGGCTGCGGTCCTCCCATCCTGGATGAAGATGATGACCAGAATTGAAGCCGCCATAATGGTACCGTCCACCAGGGCCACAAGGCCTAAGCCTATGGACATGCGCACCGCATTGAGGTCATTGGTAGCTCGGGCCATGAGATCCCCAATTTTATGGTTCTGGTAAAAATCATACGACAAGGTGAGGAGGTGTTTAAACAGGGTTTCCCGGATTTCCCTTTCAATTCGCCGGGAAGAACCGTGGATGAAATACCGCCACAGGAAACGGCCCAGCGAAATAAGGGCCATCACTCCCACCATACCGGCACAAAGAACCCCTATTTCCTGCCCGGTAAAACTTCCTGAAACAATCATATCTATTGCCCGGCGCATAAACTGGGGAATAATTACCTGGGCGGCATCCACCGTTATAAGGCACGCAAAACCCCAGATATAGGACATACGGTACCGGGCAAGATAGGGTAGCAGGGTTTTAAATTCCCCAAGGGATACCTTAAAGGAACGATGCGGCATCTTATACTTTCTCAGATGCTTCCTGGGCTTCTTCCTCTTTCCGCCGGAGGTCCGCTTCCAATTTAGCAGACCAGGAATCGATCTTCTTCTTAAGCATCTCCGACTCAGGGCTTTCTCCGAGCAGGATGTGGAACCGCCGCAGGGCGTTCAAATAGTTGAGGCTCATGCGAAAATCCTCCAACGAGGTGGTGGACAGCTCATACCGCTCCCGATAGCGCTCTCCTGCCTGCAAGAGGAGCCGTTTGATCAGCTGTACATGGTAGAATGTGGCTTCATAGTGGGGAGACCGGGGGTCTATATGGGTTACCATATTTCTCACATCCAAGATATTTTTCGTTACCGTGGCGAGACGGCCCTCCATATCCACAAAGGACCACTTCCATTTGCTATTATACCCATAGGTATTTTCAAGCAACCGAATGGTCAAGCCCAGCTTGCGAATCACATAATACCGCCGTTCCGGACTCACCGGCTCCAAAAGGGCAAGTTTATCCTCATAGTCAGTAAAAAGCGCATCCACATAGCCGCTTGCCATATCTTCAAGATAGGCAAGACTTTTATTAATGGATTTTCGCGCTTCATCCAGGGCCCCCTGATTATCTTTCTTCAAAACAGACCGGGCCATACCGGTGAGAATCATATAGTATGAGGCAAGATTAAGCCGTATTTCCACAAGATCAAACTGTTTCAATGGAATATCAGGACTCTTTTGGGCTATTTCACTCACTAATGTTGCTTCTGCTTTGAGGATATTAGTAATCGCCACCTTATAGTGGTTAATTTTTATTACATACTGATCTTCATCAGTAGGTTCAGTAAGTTTCGCCATCCGTTACTCCATTGCTATATTGTACTAATAAGGCATCTGCATGGGCAAGAGCGACAGGTCCTGCATCCCCTGCAAGCATCCGGGCGATCTCCTTTCGCCGCTCCTCTCCACTCAATACCATCACTCCCGTTACGGTCCGCCCTGCTTCGTGCTTCTTCTCAACTTTCAAATGATTATAAGCTCGAACCGCGATACTCGCAAGATGGGTAACACACAAAATTTGTTTATGCTGTCCTACCCTAGCCAAGTATTCCCCCACCGATACGGCCACCGCCCCCCCGATACCCGTATCTATCTCGTCAAAAACCAGGGTCTCCAAAGGATCCGCATCGGAAAGTACGGTCTTTATGGCCAGCATAATGCGGGAAAGCTCTCCTCCAGAGGCAATACGGGAAAGTTCTTTTACCGGCTCCCCACCATGAGGAGCGATGCAAAACTCCACCTCATCCATTCCCCAGGGCTGGTACCGGGACCCCGGCCCCCCCATAGCTTCGGAAACCACGGATATGGAAAACCGGACATGGGGCATCCCCAAACGGGTAAGAATCCCGGTTATCCGGGGTTCCAAGTTACGGGCTGCGGCGATCCGTTGGGTGTTTAAGGTCTGTGCGCGGGAAGCAAGCTCTGCTTCACGCTTTGCAATCATCGCCCCTAGGTTTTCCTGACTTGTTTCGAATCTTGTGAGGGCTTCAATCTCCGCCTCTGCCTTAACCCGATACGCCTGTATCGCCTCTTCATCAGCGCCATATTTTTTCTTGAGCCGGTACAGCAGGGCAAGGCGTTCCTCCACCGCTTCAAGCCGTCCCGGATCATAGGTTACGGTACCCCGGTATTCTCGAAATACCTCCACGAGATCCTCGGTTTCATAATACCAATCTTCCATGCGTTTCGCCAGGGAAGCAAGTCTTCCGTCAAGAACCGCAGCGCTTTCCATGGCAGCACGAATCCTCCGGCTCAGACTCAGGATCGAGCGCTCTTCATCGCAAAGAAAGGCGCCAAGCGTCTGTACAATACCTGCTAATTTTTCAAAATCCCCAAGGCCCCGGGCCTCCCGTTCTAACTCCTGGATTTCTCCTGGTTTGGGGTTGCCCTGGGTAATCTCTTCCACCGCATAGCGTAACATCTCAAGTCGCATGGCTCGGTCCCGAGCAAGGCTGACTAAACGATCCAGGTCTTTTTTTTTAGCTTCCCACTCAAGAAACAGCCGGTTAAACCCAGCCGTCTCTTCTTCAAGGCCCGCAAAGCGGTCCAGGTACTTCCGGTGGGTTTCTTTTTTAAGCAACGATTCATGGGTATGCTGGCCGTGGAGGTCAAACAGAAATGCCATAAATTCCGCCAACTCTCCCCGGCTTACCGGAGCCTGCTGTATATAAATGGCCCCTCGGCCTGAAGCTTTGATAGTCCGCCGAATGATGAGGCGATCATCTTCAGGACTAATACCCCGCGCGCTCAGCCAGGCTAAAGCTTCCTGCGGCTGTTTTCTCAGAGAGACCACGGCGGATACGTGGGCCTCAGCAGCTCCCGTCCGGATTATTCCTGGGTCCGCCTTGGCTCCTAATAAAAAACTTAAAGACCCCACTAAGATGGATTTCCCTGCCCCGGTTTCTCCGGTAAGGACATTAAACCCCCCTTCAAAGGTCAGGGAAAGGGCATCAATCAGGGCAAAGTTGCGGACCTTAAGCTCTTCAAGCATCAGGCCCTCCGGACCAGGAAAGTTTTGTACGCAGGGCCTTATAAAACCCGCGCCTATCCGAGGCAATGAGTTGGGCCTCATACGGCGCCTGCTTAATATACACCCGATCCCCTGGTTCCAGCGGCTCAGTCACCTGTCCATCCAAGGTCAGCAGGACCCCGCTTCGCTGTTCCGCTTCAACTTCCACAATAACCGCTTCCCGGGCAGGAACCACAATAGGACGGTTCGACAAGGTAAAGGGACACACCGGATTGATGATGAGGGCTTCCATCTCAGGATCCAGAATCGGCCCTCCTGCAGATACCGAATAAGCCGTAGAACCGGTGGGAGTGGCAACAATAAGCCCGTCGGATCGATAGTTACCCAGACGCATATATTCACGAGGAATCATGGTTTCCGATTCTACCTTAAGCCGTATGATCTTAGCTATCCCCGAAGCAGAGATCACCGTATCATTCAAACAGGAACCGCTGGCTACGCTTCTGCCTTCCCGTTCTATGGTTACCTCAAGCATAAACCTTCGGGAAACTCCCACCTTTCCCTCTATCCACCGGTTAAACACGTGAACCCATTCATGAGGGTGCACCGCAGCAATAAATCCCAAGGTACCCAAATTTATCGGAAAAATAGGCACCCCTAAAGGCGCCATAGACCGGGCAGCATAGAGTACGGTTCCATCCCCTCCAAGACTGAAGGCCAGATCATAATTACCCCGGACATCCCTATCAGGCTTCCCGGTAAAGGCACAGTCCCACGTTTCAATGTGGTTACGGTTCAGTGTTTCCCGTATTTCATCAGCCACCTGCTGGGCATTATCCTTGTGCAGATTAATAAACAGCAACGCCCTTTTTACCGTGGCCATGACCATCCTCCGCCTTTCTTTTTGGTCTTTATTAGTTCAAGGAAGGCTTACAATAAGTTTTGCGACCTTTTCAATGTCTGCTGCTCCCAGCCGGGGATAGAGCGGAAAAAGAACCGTCCTCAAGGACAGGGAATAACTTTCCGGGCATACGCTCGGCTCTACCATACCGCTTCCCATGAGCGTACCTTCAAAGGCACTTGCCACGACAATGTCTTTCCGCTTGGCATAGGCTTTTACTTCCTTCATACCGGTTTCAAGAACCAAAGGAAAGGCATAATTATTATACCCCTCCTCGTCCCGTGGGATAAACCGCTTATGCCGGGTTCGCAATGCCGATTGGGTATAAATCTGAGCAATTCCCTTCCGCTTTTCAAGATTCTTAGCCCCTTCCCGAAACTGAACCACCGCCATGGCGGCATTCATATCGGGAAGGCCGTATTCCGGGGGCAAATCCCCCTTATTTCGCAACACCGACGTATTTCTCGGGTTTACTCCATAGAGGAGGGCCCCTCCTCCGGAGGTGAGCATATCCCGTTCTTCCAAGCCCAAAAGCGTAAAAACCCCTAAAGCTGAAGCCCTCCCTTCAGTGCCATAACTCTGAGAACAATCCTCAATAACCGGTAGTCCCATTTGCACAATAGAAGCCATATCCGGTACAAAACCCAAGGTATGGTGCACGAGAATACCCTTTGGCGCAGGATCTTCCCCCTTACACGCCCGCTCCAGGGTTTCCCGGTCTATACAGGGAAAAGAAGCACTTACATCACAATACACCGGCCTTAACCTCAAATCTTCAAGCACCTGGGCATAATACCGCGGGGATAATGCAGAGAGTACCACCCCTGCGCCATCTTCAAGGTGCAATGATTTAAGGGCTAAAAACAGGGCAAATACGGGACTTCTCAGGGATACACAATACTCAAAGCCCAGATGCTCCTTGGCCACTTGAATCAAGAGTCGGGACTGCTCTCCCGGTCCAATCTTATCCTCCACCATAACCGTAAGCACTGCATCCATCTCTTTTCGGCGGATAGTCGGAGCATAGACTTCAACTTTCATGCAAACCCTTGAACCGTATCCAGCTTCTTACGGGCCGCTTATCGGAGATTAACAATCTTCTGGAGTTCCTTGGGGTTAAACAGATCCCGGATACCTAAGATGATAAGATACCCATGCTCCTGACGAACAACCCCTTGAATATATTCGGCCCCAATACCGCTCACCATTTGAGGCGGGGGTTGGACCTCGTCTTTTTCTATGGTTACCACCCGGGAAACCTTATCAATGATTACCCCCAACTTCATTCCATCAATATCCAGAATGATAAAGCCCGACAAGAGTTCATCATCTTCAGAGGCAGCCATTTTCTTTAAATGAAATCTTTTATGCAAATTAATAATCGGAATTATTTCACTACGGAGATTAAAAATGCCTTCTACATACATAGGCGCATTCGGAATAGCCCTAATATCTTGAACCCGAACTATTTCCTTAACATCCATTATATTAATTCCATATAACTCTTCACCCAGCTGAAAAGTGACTAGTTGATGTTGATCAGCCATATATTCTCCCCTTCTGACCCCATATTCATAGCGTCAAAGAAACCTGTAATCAATGTACTATCGAATGACTCTTTCTTCAAGGGGGAAAACATGAAAAGGTTATACTCAAAGGCTTACATGTATAAGGTCTCCGCAATAATAATAAAAAAGCCCCCTATATAAGGGGGCATAAAATAAAAAAGCCTGGCAACGACCTACTTTCCCACCCTTTTGAAGGGCAGTATCATCGGCGTGAGAGGGCTTGACTTCCGTGTTCGGAATGGGAACGGGTATATCACCT
>JAITRH010000044.1 GCA_031288495.1 Treponema sp.
CAGGAGTTAGCCGCCGCGTTTCCCGCGTTTGAGCAGATGCTTGGTTTTTTCGCCGCCATGCAGGCTGCGGATGAAGACCTGGGGGCCTTTCCCGCCTGCCCCGCCCGGTTTTCCGGCCCTTCCCGGATCGTTTCACAAGACCATTTCCGGCAGGATAATCCTGACGCTCTGTCCCCGCATGATGCCGCCGTAATCCCTCAGCTCCTGGATAATGCAGGAGACCGGGACGGCCCCTTTGTGCTGGTCCCCAACGTCTTGTAGGAGGCATTATGGCATCTACGGCGCCCGAAACCTACTGGGCCTATTGTAGCCGCTGGGAAGAACAGATCCGGGCATTTATAGAAATGAAAGCAGGGGCCCCTGATAAGATGTTTCCGGCGGCAGGTCCCGGGGCTTCCCAGGGTACAGGCCTGGCAGGGCTTCCTTTTGCGGTCAAGGACAATATCGCGGTGCAGGGCTTTTCCTTAAGTTGCGGTTCTAAACTCTTGGAAGGCCTCCGTTCCCCCTATACCGCTACGGCAGTGCAGAAACTTGAAGCTGCAGGAGCCTGGGTTTTGGGAAAAACCAACCTGGATGAATTCGGTATGGGATCTTCCACGGACAATTCCGCCATCCAACAAACCAATAATCCCTGGGATACCAGCCGGGTAGCAGGAGGTTCTTCTGGAGGCTCTGCCGCTGCAGTGGCTGCGGGGATCGTTCCCTTTGCCCTTGGGTCTGATACAGGAGGCTCGGTACGGCAGCCTGCGTCCTTCTGCGGAGTGGTGGGCTTGAAGCCAAGCTACGGGGCCGTTTCCCGGTATGGCCTTGTAGCCTATGCTTCAAGCCTGGAAAGTATCGGTATCCTGGCGGATACCACGGCCCGGTGCCGTGCGGTCTTTGGGGCGATCCGCGGGAAAGATCCCCTGGATCAAACCTCTCAGGACGCCCCTGCTGGGGCGGCGCCGCTCTATGGCGACCCTTCAGGCAGTCCCAAGGTGATCGGGGTGCTTTCCGCAGAGGCCATTGCCAAGGCTCTGGCCGCAGTGGCAGCGGGCATAGAGGGAAGCCCAAGTACCAAGGAAACCGCGGCCCAGGCAGCATCCCTGGAACAGGAAGTTCAGCAGGGCTTTGACGTGGCTAAAACGCGGCTTGCCGCATTGGGACACCGCCTTAGGGAGGTGGAAATTCCCAGCCTCAAATACGGAGTTCCTGCGTACTATACCATCGCCACGGCGGAAGCCAGCGCCAACCTCGCCCGGTTTGACGGGGTCCGTTACGGCAGGCGGCCCTCGGAGGCAGAAAACCCCGAAGATCTTATTGACAAGACCCGGGAAGCCGGTTTTGGCCCGGAGGTAAAACTCCGCATCCTCCTGGGAACCTTTGTACTGCGTTCAGGCTTTCAGGATCGCTATTACCTGCGGGCTCAGCGGATCCGGATGGGAATCCGCCGCAGCTTTGAGGAACTCTTAGGCAGCGCCGAATACGGCAGTGCCGAAACGCCCCGCTGCGACGCTATCCTCATGCCGGTTTTTCCCACCAGAGCCTTTGGCCGGGGGGGGGGGACCCTCCCTCCCTTTGCCCAAAAAGCCGCGGACCTCTACACGTGCTGCGCCAATCTAGCGGGGCTTCCGGCTTTGGCCTTTCCCGTGAGTCTTTCAGGAGGGCTTCCCGTGGGGGTTCAGCTTTTAGGCCGGGCCTTTTCCGAAGCCGCGCTCCTGGATCTGGTTGAAGCCTATGAACAGGCCTATCCCTTCCCGCATCCTGCCGCGTATCACGCCTTTTGGCCTTGAGGTACCACAAGGAGCATCCATGTACCAGTCATTCATCGGACTTGAAGTCCACATCCATCTCTTAACCAAAACCAAGGTCTTTTGCGGTTGCCCTTCCGCCTTTGGGGACGAGCCCAACACCAACGTATGCCCGGTCTGCATGGGCTATCCGGGGGTGCTTCCCTCCCTCAATAGTGAGGCTATGCGTATGGGCTGTATGGTGGCCCGGGCCCTCAACTGCCGCATCCCGGAGCAGACCTGGTTCGAGCGGAAGCAGTATTTCTATCCTGATATGCCCAAGAACTATCAGATTTCCCAGTTCGCCTCTCCCCTGGGACAGGAAGGCTACGTTGACCTCGCAGGGAAGCACATCAAGAAGCGGGTGCGGATCAAGGAGTGTCATCTTGAGGAGGATGCGGGAAAGATGATCCACACCGGGACCGTATCCCTTTTAGACTATAACCGGGCGGGGGTATCTCTCCTGGAAATTGTTACCGAGCCGGACATGGAGACCGGGGAAGAGGCGGAACTGTTCATCCAGCAGCTCCGCCGCACGGTCCGGTACCTGGGGGTTTGCGACGGCAATATGGAGGAAGGTTCCCTCCGGGCGGACGCCAATGTATCGATAAACCTCCCCGGCAAGGGCCTGGGTCAGAAGGTGGAGATCAAGAACCTCAACTCTTCCCGATTTGTGCGGCTGGGGCTTACCTACGAGATTAAGCGTCAAGGGGAGCTCCTCGACCAGGGCAAGCAGGTTATCCAAGAAACCCGGCTCTGGAACGAGAACCGGGACCAGACCGAACCTATGCGGACCAAGGAGAACGCCCAGGATTACCGGTACTTCCCTGAGCCTGACCTGCCGGTGTTTGCACCGGATGCGGCTTTTCGGGCGTCGGTAGAGGCTGCCCTGGTGGAGCTTCCCGTACCCCGGATGGAGCGGCTTAAACAGGACTATGGCCTCAGCAGGGAACAGGCAGAACTTATCGGTGAAGAAAAAGCCCTGGCAGACTATTTTGAGGAGGCGGTGGCCGCGGCAGCGGCTCAGGGTTTTGATACCCAGGAAGGGGCAAGCCGGATTGCCAACTGGTTGCTTACGGATATCAAGCACCTCTTGGGCCGTGAGGGGATAGCCCTTGCAAAGATCCGCTCCTTTAGGCTGAACCCCCGGCGGCTTGCGGCGCTGGTGGTGATGGTTGCCCGGGGGCAGGTGTCCATGAAGAACGGGAAACAGGCCATGGAACGGGTCATTGCAGAGGATCGGGATCCTGCAGGGCTTATTCGGGAAGCCGGCTGGGAGCAGCTTTCCGATCCCGTGCAGATTGGAAAGGCGGTGGAGGCGGTGTATGCTGCGGAAGCTGCGGTGTTTGCCCAGACTCGGGCCGCCTGTGCCGAGGGGAACCGGAAACGGCAGCGGACCCTTACGGCCTATTTAGTGGGCCGGGTCTTGGAACAGACCGGCGGCCGGGCAGACCCCAAGATCGCCGGGGCCCAGATCGAATCCCTCGTGCAAACCCTGTAACCAGGCGCCGGAAGGCAAGATCTCCTTCATCTTTAAGAAAACCCCGGTTTATCCAGGGGGCATTCCGCCTGATTTCCCGGCTGACCGAGGAGGGGTTTTCGCGTGCTTTCCCGATTGATTCATCATGGTTTCCCTAGTCCTGATGAATCGCTCCTCCAGCGGGGCGGAATGAAAATCCAGACCGGCACATGCCGGGCCCCTACTACATTCCTTGGGTGCTCCCCTATCCCCTCCCGGAACGTTCGGCTCCTAGGGAGACACCTCTAGCACGGACGGTAAGCTGTGGGTTACGTTTAGGGCAAGCCTCGGGGATCCCGCGGGCCTGAGCAACCATGGTATTTATGTATCATTTTATCCAATTTTTTATTTTCTTCCGCTAATAATGTGAGCTTACTATTTTGTTTTTCAATTTCTAATGCTAAAATTTCTTTTTGTAATTCCAGTTCTCTTATTTTATTCTTTTGGGTTTTTTGTTTATATGAAAGGGTAATTGCCACAATTGGGATAGACAATGCCATAAAGGGTATTAAAACTCCAAAATATTCCACTCCCATAGTACCATCTCCTTAGTTTTTTGTAGTATAGAGGTATGCTTTTTTTGTCCATACTGTTTTTGCATCTTGCAACACCGTTGTAACCCCATTGCACCGCGTCTTCCGGCTTCAGTCTAAGCCGCCCGGAAAAGACTCCGAGCCGCTCAGTTGACTTTCCGGGCGGCTTAGGTTACGGAACAAGGCCCTTAAAAGCCTTATCCGCCCGCTCGGTGAACCAGGACATGAGCGCGTCGAGGCGGGTGGAAAAAGATTGGCCCACCCGCTGATTCATACCCGGAAGGGAGGCGGCCCGGGCCATGGATACCGCATAGATCAGGAGGAAGGCTTCCGCATCTATGACCGCCGCCGCAGAGCGGAGTTTCTCTTTCCCCACCGCGGGAATTATCCCCACCGCTAAGGGAGTGAGGTTCCGCTGGACCAGCAGCAGGGCGTCCTCGCCGGCCTGGTACTCGTATTGATAGATAACCGTCCCAAAGGTCAGGTCCTTTTGCCGGGCATAGAGGATCGTCCTTGCGGGAGGTTTTTCATAGGCCGGGTCCGGCAGGGGTTTTTGGGTATCCGGCCCGTCTACCACCTGGGAAGTTTCATAGAAGAGCCGCAGGGCCTTGCGGCTTGAGGAAAAGTACCGGAGCCCCGCCAGGGTGCTGAGGGCCAGGGTTTCGTTAAACAGCGCCCTTCGCTCCGCGGCG
>JAITRH010000170.1 GCA_031288495.1 Treponema sp.
GATAAAGCATATTGGCTAAACGGAACAAGAACCGCATTTCCTGTTGATGGTTTTGGTTCTTTAATAAGAATAGGAAAAAAGTAAAAAATCACCGGAACACCCTGTGCCCTCCATGGCACAGGACTATTGTCAATGTGGGCATAAAATACAGCACATAACAGGTCTGTATATGCTCCGCTCCCTTTGGTCGCTCCGGGGTTCCGTTCGCCTAGGTCGGCGGCGCCTCCCACGGCTCACTCCACCCACATTTGTGCAGCCCTGGTCTTTGCTACGCAAAGCCCTTATACGGGCTGCAAAAACGTCGCATACAGCCGGAACGTTATACGACATGGGGCCAAAATATGTGTATAAAATATAATACATAAAAATATGTAGACAAAGATATGATGTTGTGTTATTATATGCATTATGAGGATATATTTAGACCATTGTACTTATCACAGGCCGTTATGCGACATTTGCCTTGGAACTTTTTTATAAAAATAGTATAATAGACGTAATACAGGATAAAGGAGATATTATGACAAAGAGAGAAGCATTAGAAATTATAAATAATCAATACCATTTGAGGTTAAATAATTATAACACTACTTTTTCCAATATTAATGGATCTGTTCCTCTATGGTGGTTTGAACCAGCAAGTGAAAAATTTGAATTTGATTTTAATTTAGTCTTAAATAATAATAGAAATAATACATTATATTATTTTTGTATACCAGAAGGAGAAATAAGGAATCCTAGAGAAATATTTTATGTTAGACAAGATAATGGTTTACTGCAATTAAAAATAAATATTAATAGTTATAACTTTACAGATAATTATAGTGGATTTAATTTTAGGAATTATCTAAGAGAGGCAATTCATTATTAAAAAAATTTAAACAATTATAAGTTGTAACAAGGGATGATTATAGATATGGAGGACTAAAAAAATGAATAAAAGCACCTTGGAAGAAAAATACATGAATTTTTTAAAGGAAGAAGGTTATAAACCAAAGATTATTGAGGGCTACGGTATTGTATTCCAGTATGAGGGAGATAACTATTCATTGGAATTTGATAAAACCCAAAACAATCACCAAATATTTACATTAGGAGCCGGTTTTCCGTATGATTTTAAGACGGACGTGGATAAAATCAAAGCGCTGGCTTTAGCTAATTATGTAAATAAAGCCGGCAGAATCGGAAAAATATGGATCGATATTGAATCTGGTTCTATTGACGCGTTAGTAAGTTTTTTTCTTGATAACGATGCGGATTTTAAAAATCGTTTTAGTGAATGTTGTAGAATAGTATGGGGTGTTTATAAAACTTTTGAACAAAGATGGTATAATGATCGGGCAAACGGCGCATAACGTACGCTACACGCTCCGCCGTCGACAAGCGGCGGCTCGGACTCCGTTTTGCCGACCCTAGCCACCGCTTCGCAGTGCCCTTATTCGGGCAGGCAAAAGGTCATATACAACCGGTGCTCTATCTTGTTCCATTTACTGGTCCCGGGTGGAAAGCGCAAAACCCGGTGAGTGCGGAAACCCTGTTTCCGGCGGAAACAAGGTTTCCGATGAAATCGGTTTAGAGCTGAAGTCTCAAGGTGCCCGCTTGCTCCCTTAGGGCTCTGTAACGCAATACAGGGTACATGACCCTACCGCTGATTCCAGGACCCCCGGATGCGCTCATGTATAAGGAATCGGTACATGGATGGGACGTTTCCTATGGCAGTAACGGCCGTATCCCCTATGGTTGAGGCATTCCTTTCTGTTTACCCTGGATCCTCTCTGATAACTTGCACAAAGCCTCCGAAATAGGGTATACCTAAACCTAATGAAGGATAGGGATAACAACTATACCGACCAGGCCGCGGTCCTGGTTCACGCCCTGCCGTATATTCAGCACTACCAAGGCAAGACCATGGTGGTTAAATACGGCGGGAATGCCATGATCCATAGCGGCCTCAAGGCCGCGGTGATCCAGGATGTGATCCTCATGAGCTGTGTAGGCATCAGGACCGTGCTGGTTCATGGAGGAGGACCGGAAATTGAGGCCATGCTCAAGGCTCTGGGTAAAGAGAGCCGTTTTGTCCGGGGGCTTCGGTATACCGATGCGGAGACCATGGAAATCGTGCAGATGGTCCTCTGCGGTAAGGTGAATAAGGACATTACCGCCCTCATTCAGCAGCAAGGGGGGCGGGCTATAGGCATTTGCGGGATTGACGGGGGCTTGCTTAAGGCCACACGGCTTAGTACGGGGGAGGCGGATCTGGGCTTAGTGGGGAAAATTGAAACCGTGGATACCTCAGTTTTGGAGAGTATCTTACATGCAGGGGCCATTCCGGTGGTCTCTTCGGTTGCGCTGGGTATAGGAGATGCCGCAGGGCATACCCTGAACATCAACGCGGATATGGCTGCGGCCCGGATCGCCGTGGCCTTGGGGGCGGAGAAACTCCTCCTCATGACGGATGTACCGGGGCTGCTCCGGGATGTCCATGACCCGGCTTCCCTTATCAAAGGGATCACGAACAGTGAGCTTGAGGCACTGAAAAAAGGGGGGATTATAAGCAAGGGTATGATCCCCAAGACGGATTGTTGCAGGCTTGCCCTGGAGGGAGGGGTCAAGAAGGCCCATATCATGGACGGCCGTTTTCCCCATGCCTTGCTTATCGAACTTTTTACCCATGAGGGAATCGGTACCATGATTGAAGCCGGATAGGAAGCAGGGGAAAAAAGGAAACCATCTCAGAGGACGCCTGACTTAGTCAGTAAACCGGATAGGAAGTACGGCAAAAGAGGGAAGTCACCTAAAAGGATGCCGGACTTAGTCAGTAAGCTGGATAGGAAGTAAGGGAAAAAAGGGAAACCACCTCAGAGGACGCCGGATTTAGTCAGTAAACCGGATAGGAAGTAAGGTAAAAAAGGAAAAAAAGAGAAACCACCTCAGAGGACGCCGGATTTAGTCAGTAAGCCGGATAGGAAGTACGGGAAAAAAAGAAAAGAGGGAAAATATGGCGGATGTTTTTATGAATACGTACCACCGGCTGCCGGTTACGTTTGTTTCCGGGGAGGGGTCTTGGCTCAGGGATAAGGCCGGGAAAAAGTACCTGGATTTTACCGCAGGTATTGCGGTCAATTGCCTGGGTCATGCTTATCCGGCCCTGGTTAAGGCCATCTCCGAACAGGCAGCCAAGGTCAATCATGTCTGCAATTATTACCAGAGTGATGTGGCCGAGGCTTTTGCGGAAAAACTGGTGGCTGCCTGTGCTCCTGTGGGGATGCGGAAGGTGTTTCTGGGTAATTCCGGCGCAGAAGCCAATGAAGGGGCCTGTAAGATCGCCCGGAAGTATAGTCTCAAGCATTACGGTCCTGGACGGCATACCATCGTAAGCCTCAAGGGGAGTTTCCACGGGAGGACCATTACCACCCTCTCGGCTACCGGGCAAGAGCGCTTTCACCAGGACTTCGGCCCCTTTACCGAGGGGTTCCGGTTCATTCCACCGGGGGACCTAAGCGCGCTGGACCGGGTTTTAGACCCTGCTTCGGTGGCCGGGTTGTGGCTGGAACCTATTCAAGGGGAAAAGGGCATCTTCCCCCTGGACCCTCCCTATATAGCCGCTGCGGCTAAATACTGCGCAGAGCGGGATATACTGCTCATGCTTGACGAGATCCAGTGCGGCGTGGGCAGGACCGGAACCTTTCTTGCCTGTGAAGCCTATGGGGTCAAGGCCGATATAGTTACCCTGGCAAAAGGTCTTTCCGGGGGCGTTCCCGTAGGAGCGGTTCTTGCCGGGGAAAAGGCAGCGGATGTGTTGGATGTGAGTGATCATGGCAGTACCTTTGGAGGAAATCCCCTGGCGGCGGCGGCAGGGCTTGTGGTGCTGGAGACCGTTCAGAATCCCCCCTTTTTATCGGAGATTGCCCGGAAGGGGGAGCGCTTCCGAGCGGTCTTGGGTAGTTGGGAGCATCCGAAGATCCGGGAAATCCGGGGTAAGGGGCTTATGATCGGAGCGGATATTACTACCGAAGCGTGGCCCGTACTGGAAGGGGCCTTGGCCGCAGGGCTTCTCATCCTTTCGGCAGGGACCAAGACCTTGCGGTTCCTTCCGCCCTATACCATAAAAGATGCGGAAATAGACCAGGGGTTGGAGCTGCTGAAGGGGGTTTTGGATACATTGTAGGGCCTCGTAGGGTTCTGAGCTCAGACCAAGACAGGGCCATGAACACCGGAAAGCAATAGGTTAGGGGGAAGGAATCCCTTTTGTCCTTATGCATAGGGGAAGGCTCGGCGTATAGGGAGGCCGAGAGGCGCTCTGTTTCTATAGGCGCCCCGTGAAGCCCTGGAGATCCTAGAGGCCATTTAGGAAAAGTGAAGGCCGGGAGAGAGCCGGATTAGGGCAGGGTTCTTTCCCAGCGCGTTTGAATTGCTGCGGCAGTGGCGGCAGGGGTCTTGCCTTGGGTAAACATGGTATAGAGTTCCTCCCGGACTATGGTCTCCAGGAACTGAATCTGCGGGAGGCCGATGAATTCCTGCATAACCTCTCCTCCCTCATACATATCATAGGCTTTGACATACAGATCCCCTTTAAGGCTCCTCGTTCCACTCCAGTTTCCCGGCACCGCATGGGAAGCCAAGGCTAAGAAGGCACTCCGTTCCGCGAGGAACGTGATGAAGGCCCAGGCCTGATCCTGATGTTCACTATACTGGGAAATACCGGTGTACCAGCTGGTTAAACCGAACACCGGTTTCTTGCTCATATCCAGGTCGGGGATGGTGGTAATGCCGAAGCGCGTATCCCCCATCTCTTGCTGCAGGGTATAGATATCCTGTACCGACGCAATCATCATACCGATTTTACCCTGGGTGAATTCCTCAAGCTTTTGGGCTCTGGTTTTTACGAAGAGGTCCGGCGAAAGGAGCCCTTCTTGATACAAGGTGTTCAGGAAGTCCAAGGTCTCAAGAACAGGAGGACTGGTGAAATTGGGTCTGCCATCGTGCAGCATGATCCCCCCGGCAGCCCAGATCCAGGAATACACATCCACATACAGGCTGTCAGGGTACCCCTGGTTTAAAGCCAGGGCCATACCGAAGCGGCCGGTACTGCTATCGGTAATGGTCCGGGCATAGTGCAAAAAATCCGCCCGACTCTTGGGGGGACGGTTAAACCCGGCAGATTGCAAGACTTCCACATTATAAAAAAGCGGAATCATGAAGGAGACCACCGGGAGGGCCCAGACCCTTTCGGATTCTTGGATGTCTTCGGTCTGTAAGCCGGGAAGCAGCACCCGGTTTTCCAGGGTTTTCGTCTTTTCTAAATAGGGGTTTAAGGGCTTAAGCATATCCTGCCGGATGAGCTCATGCAGCCATCGGAGGTCGACGGCAAGAATATCGGATCGAAGGGTTTCCTCAGGTCCCTTCTTGAGGAGGCGGTCCTCCATTTTCTGATAGGAAAGATGCTCCACTTTAATGGTAATCCCCGGATGGGTCGCTTCAAATTCACTGACGATCCTTTTAAGGGCATCGTCGTTTAGTTCATCCTGCCACCATTGGGTAAATACCAGGGTACTGGCATTAACTTCTTGTATGGCTTTGGTACCGATTCTGATAAGGAACCCCAGGGGTAAGATGATAAGGACCAGACCAAAGAGGATCCGGTCCATGGCCGGCAGGTTTTTAAGCATCTTTTTAATCATAGGACCAGTATAGACCATAAAGGGGAAGACCTATCAAGTATGAGGGCGGCATTGGGTTACGCAGCCCCCCGGAATACACGCGTAGCGCATCCCCCGGCCGGGGAGCGGGGGTCTTGAATAGCCCGGGCCTTAGGGGTAGGGCCTGTTCCTCGATACGCCCCGCCCAAAGGTAAGACCCGGCCTATGGCAAGGGGTAAACAGAGCCTGGGGTAGGCAACCATAGGCTCTATGCGGGGCAGGATACAGGCTATAGGGCCGCCCGGTTCACCGTGAAAATGCCTGTGCCTTTATCCCGGCAGCCCCGGTCAACAGGCACTCTTGTCCACCCGGCTTTACCCCAGAGCTTCACCGGTTACGCAGGGGTTGAAACGAAACATCCGGGTAATCCGGGTAACCGGCGGACCCTTTTCCCCGTGCGTACCCTGTTGCGAGGCGTAAGCCTTCCCGGATGTCAAGGCATACGCTCTGGGAAGAGGCGCAAGGCACGGATGATTTCCGTGGCAATCTGCTCGGCCCCCTTAGCTTCTGCCTGAATACCTATATGGGCGCAGGTTTTATAGGCTGCGGCCCTTCGCTGATGCAGGGCTTTATGGGTTTCCTGGGGATTATCCGTGTTGAGAAAGGGGGGCAAGGGCTTTGTCTTGCATATCCGCTTCCATGCAGTGTCTGCAGAGACTTCCAGATAGATGACGACCAGATCCGCCTGCTTGACCAAAGCCATGGCATCCGCATTATCAATGATACCGCCCCCGGCAGCAATAACCCGGATCGGTCCCGGTGGAGCCTTAAGGGGTATGAGGCTTTTCAAGGCCTCGGTTTCAGCCTGCCTGAAGCGTTCCGGGGACTGGGTATACAAGTTTCGGGGACTGCTGCCGGTCTTGCGTTCAATCAGTTCATCCAAATCAATACAATCGATTCCCCAATACCGGGCTAAAACCCGGCCCGTACTGGTCTTGCCGGCATGTTTCGGTCCGGTGAGGAGGATGGAACGGGGGTTTGCTAAGCTGTGCATGGACTCTACCTTACCGAAAGGAGTACTATAAAACTAGTAGTATGGCTGGCTTATGGATATTAGGGCTCTTGCTGTGTATTGCCGCACTCCCGGTTTTACTTATCTATCTCTGGTTCCGCACCCGCAGGTTTCCCATGCCCGCTTCGTGGTTCCTTTTATCCCTGCTGGCAGGGGCCTTTTCCCTACTCATAGCCGCGCTGTTGCAAGGGCTCTTTTCCCGTACCGCCGGATATGGGGGCGGAGGCTTTTCATCAGGGAACGGTATGGGGACCCTCCTCTTCACGGTCTTCATTCGTATTGCATTAACCGAAGAGACCGGACGGGTCGTCGCCTTGGGCCTTCTTTTTCGGATAGCCCGTACAGGAGTTCTTCCCCTTGTACCCTCAGATGCCAGGAGGGCCGGTTTTGGTAAAGAGACCCGGGGACTTGGCGCCTTACCCCAGGCCTTCGGTGGGGCTATAGGTCTTGTGGCGGGGCTTGGATTCGCCCTTATCGAAAGCGCTTCTTATGGAGCCGCGGATATGCTGATTGCCCTGCTGCGGGCCTTTACCGCGGCGCCCTTACACGGGGCCTGCGGCGCCCGGATAGGAATGGGGCTGGGCGGGTTTACTGCGGGGCCCTACCGTGCCCTGGGGCGGTTTCTTTCCGCGGTTATCCTCCACGGCATGTACAATCTGATGGTCCTCAACCCTGGAATACCCCCCATCCTTCCCATCCTGATAGCCTTTTCAGCCCTTTTTACGGCGATGCACCGTATCCACGGCCATTCACCGGAAGGGTATCCCCTTTAGGGTTCCCCCTGCCGGAACCTTACGGAATTATGTCCACCGATAGCTTATGCTGTTTTGTAACAGGGGTATTTTGTATCCGGCGGGATAGAGGGGCGGCGCCGATTGTTCCGTGCAGGGAGGGAAGGGCCTGAGGAAAACACTCAGGCAGACCCCGGCACAGCTTGTAATCACCACGGCAGCATAAGAAAAAGATGCGGAGCGGCGTTTCGGCGCCGCTCCCTCGAACAGGACCCCGGGCAGGGACCCCTAGTGCTCCAATGGTACCATACGGAGAAGAACATGGGCACAAGGTATGGAGGGATTGACCTGGCGAAACGGAGTATCCTGGAAGGGTGCATACCGGACGGCTTGATCGCGCCTCGATCAAGGGCTTACGCGTGCCTCGATCCTGGGTGGGAACTGCCGGCGCGGATGCTGGAGGCGGCGGCGGGTTGCAGGGTACTTCCGTTAAACCCCGGGGACTTACGGATAATCCTGCAGCCTCGGACTGCGGCGATAAACCGGCTTTACGGGCTGTACCCGCGGATGGGGATCCTAATGGAAACATGAGGATGCCAAGAGGCCCGGCGGTAAAGATGAGCGGCCCAGCTTCGGAGCTAAGCCGCCCGGAAAAGACGCCGGGCGGCAGGAGCCTCACGGTCCCCTCGGACCTCTGGTCCGAAGGGACCGCTTTTGGTTTCCAGCGGCTTACCTTGTGGACCGTGGGAATGAGACATCCCGGTAATCGACGGGGTGCCGCGGCTCCGTTACCATCGCCCTTATATACCGAGGCGGCGGCTTGTTTTATTCGTGTGTATTTTCTATACTAGGTATGGATGTGTGTAGGTAACCGCCTGAAGGTTACAAACCGTCCATACCCTACCGTTTAAGGAGGAAGCCTTATGTCCGATCCGGACGATGGAAGTAGTAGTATTTCCAGTCATAGACGCAGCTTAGAAACCATAAGGATTGGGG
>JAITRH010000105.1 GCA_031288495.1 Treponema sp.
GCTCTTGAAACTGGCCGCGCAAAGGGGTATCACAGGAGAAACCGCTTGAGCGGTTCGGCTAGATTTTTCAATTTTGGCGTACCCTTTTTTCACTTAGATTTTATTTTGGCGCAACACGGAGGGCCGGTCTTTTGAAGCGTGAACCCTCATTAAACGCCTTTTTTGAGGACAAGGCATAAAAGCCCCTCCGGAACAGGATGCTCCTGAGGGGTCCGGGGGCTTATGCAGCCCTAGAAAACGGCGGGATTACCAGAGGGTAAGAGAAAACACCCTTGGCTTAGCCGTTGTCTCCTGCCCATCAATCACCACGATCCGGCAGGTATAGCTTGCAGCATCGGCCGGTTTGGTAAGGCTGAAGTAGTAATTGCCGGTCTCTAGACCTGAGTCAGCAGGTCCGGTAAGGGAACTCCAATTCGGCGGATTTTTCGTTGCAAAAACCTGTTTAATCGGTGAAAATTTGAATAACCGACCGCCCGGTGCAGGCGCCCGGAGTGGACCTTGAGATCTTTCGGGGGTAGAGATCCCCGATAAAGGCTCGGCTCACCCCCAGGGCGGTCCCCCGTATCGTGAAGGACACCGCTCAGGCTGCGGCTTTTTACCCCAGGAGTACAGGTAGCATGATGAACCATGGTTTTCTGCAGATTCTTTTCACGGTCTTGCTCGTGATGGATCCCATTGGGATTATTCCCGCTTTTCTGGGGCTTACCGCTTCCTACGACGGGAAAACCCGGGACCGCATTATCCTCAAGGCCCTCCTCTTTGCCGCCCTGGTTCTGGGGGTGTTCCTGGTCTTCGGGAAATGTATCCTCGACTTTTTCGGCATCCGGCCCGGGGCCTTTTATATTTCCGGAGGCGGCCTTTTTTTCATGATCGCCTTTGAGATGATCTACTCCAAACCAAAGACCAACCGGGTACCCCTCACCGGGGATGAAGAGACCCAAAGCAGCTTTGTGGCCCTGTTCCCCCTGGCCGTCCCCATGATCGCAGGCCCGGGGCTCCTTGCGGTGATCATGACCTATACCTCAAGCGGCGGTTCCTGGGCTTTGACGGTCCTTACCCTGGCCCCGGCCCTGCTCATCGGGCTCCTTTGCATGTTTACGGTCCTGCGGGCCAGCGCCCTGATCCTCCGGGTTTTGGGGCTCATGGGCATTCTTGTCATGGAAAAAATCATGGGGCTCATCCTGGCGGGTTTTGCGGTGCAGCTTATCTATAACGGCTTCCTCTCCCTGGGGATCCTTCGGTCCTGAACCCTCAGGGAGGGATGAGGCTTTTTCACCCTGCCGGATGATGAAAAAGCCCCGGATGTTACCGCTGGGTATCCTTGAGGTAGTACAAAGGACTGGAGAAATACTCCTTGGTAAGGGCGGCAACCAAGGGGCTTAACAGCAAGACGGTGATCATGTTGGGCAGGATTATAAGGGCGTTGGCCAGGTCCAGGACCGCGAGGATCGCCTCTAGCCCGAAGAAAGCGCCCAGCATGATGCTCAGGGTATAGATGATCCGGGTGTATTTGGAAATCCGGGTATTGAAGAAGAATTCCACCAGCTTTTCCCCGTACCAGATAACCGCGATGATGCTGGAAAGGGCAAACAGGAATACCGTGATGGTAACCAGGTAACTGCCCACCGGGCCGAGTACCTTTTGAAAGGCCGCCGCGGGCATGGTAAGCGCCATCTCAGGGCCTATTTCTCTCCATACGCCGCTGGTCAAGACCACGAGGCCCGACAAGGTACAGATAGAACCGTCTATCAGGACTTCAAACACCCCCCAAAGGCCCTGACGCACCGGATGATCGGTAACCGCGGCGGAGTGGGCAATGGGAGCCGAGCCCATGCCGGCTTCACAGGAATAGGTGGCCCGGGCAAGGCCCATGCGGACGGCCATGGAAACCCCCGCGCCGATGAAGCCTCCGGCGGCGGCGGTTCCGGTAAAGGCCGATTTGAAGACCAGAGCCACACTGGGGAATAAATTCCCCATATTGGCCAAGACCACGATGATGGAGCCGATTATATACTGGATGCACATGATAGGCACCATCTTGTCCGCGGTTTTGGCCACCCGGATAAGCCCTCCCAAGACCACGGATCCTACCAGTACCATCAGGACGCCGCCGCTTAAGTACCGGTTGACCCCCATGCTTTCGGCGTTCTGGATGAGGGAGATCGATTGGGTCGCAATGGAGGGCAGGTAGTATACCATGGCTACAAAGGCCCCTGCCTTGGCCATGACTTTGCCCACCGCCTTTATGGGGAACCCCTTGGTCATGTAGTAACTGGGGCCCCCGACATAGTGGCCGTCGGCGTTCTTTTCCCGGTAGTACACCCCCAAGACCACTTCCGAAAATTTGGTGGCCCCTCCTACGATGAAGATCACCCACATCCAGAACAGCGCCCCCGGGCCGCCATAGGCGATGGCTGCGGGAACCCCCACAACGTTGGTGGCGCCGATAGTAGAAGCCATGGCTGTGGCTGCGGCCTGGAAGGGGCTTACCGTGCCTTCCCCCTTACCTTCGTCGAAGATCTTGCCGAAGGTCTGTTTAATGATGTAGGGCAGATGCCGGATCTGAAAAAACTTGAGCCTCACGGTGAGATAAATCCCTCCCCCTACCAGCACCACCAAAAAGAGGATATTCCAGAAGAACCCTGAAATAGCGCCCACCGCCGCAAAAAAATTGTCCATACTGCACACTCCTTATATATAGGTCTGCCCATAGCCGGACTACGGACAAACCCGTAGGGGCAAGCCCCTTCTTCACTCCTCCAAGAGCGCTCTAAAGAGGTCTACCACCGTAGGTATGACGGCGTCGTTAAAATCAAAAGCCCCGGTATGAATAGGGGGCCGGTCTTCACCGATACCAACTCCGCACATAGCCCCCCGGGTCCGTTTAAGAAACCAGGCGAAATCCTCAGACCCCCGGATGGGGGCATCTGATTCAAACAGCTCAAGCCCCAGCCTCTTTGCCGCCCGGCGTATCTTATCCGCGCTTTCCTTGTGGTTGACCGTGGCGGGGACGCTGTCCTTGAAGGAAAAGGCGTATTCCAGCCCGTATTGGGCGGCCAGTTCCCGGGTCTTGTCCTCAATGCTTTGGCGCAGTTCCTCAAGCTCACGGTCAAATTGACTTCGGATGGTCAGCAGGAGACGGCCTTCACCGGCGGACATGCCGAAGGCTTCCTTTCCCGCATCTATCCCAACGACCGTACAGAGCACGAGTCCCTTATACCGGGCGGGGTTCGTGAACTCGGGGATATTCCTTATGAGCTCGGCAATGGCAAAACAGGGGTTGCGTCCGTCTTCAGGCTGGCTTGCGTGGGCGGGAATGCCTGTAAAGCGGATGATCATACCGGTGGAACCGCAGCAGGCGGTCCCGTCTATCAGGGTGATACGGTTTTCAGGCAGCCCCGGTACATTATGGTAGGCGAAGATCTCCGCAATATGCGCTTCATCCATCAAGGGGGCGCACTCCCGAGCCCCTTCGACGGTTTCTTCGGCATGTTGAAACACCAAATAAACGTTTTGCTTTGCTCCATGGGTGTTGATTTCCAGGGCCAAGGCGGCAAGGCAGGCGCTGTGCCCATCGTGGCCGCATTTGTGAGCCACCCCGGGGTATTGGGACCCGTAGGGGAGATCGATGGTCTCATCCATAGGCAGGGCGTCAAAGTCCGCCCGAAAGGCGATGTTTCTTTTATCTGCACCGGCCCGGTACAGGGCGTAAAACCAGCGGCCCCGGTCCAGGATTTCAAGGGATGTATGGCGTCGCAAAAAATCGATTAAATGCCCTTTGGTCCAGGTCTCCCGGCCTGAAAGCTCCGGGTGCCGGTGTAATTCGCGGCGCAGCTTTACCGCCAGATCCAAATGCGCTTGTTCCATCCTGTTTCCTCTTCAGTATGGTTTTAGTGGTTTGTCCCAAAGGGTATAAACTTACAGGTTTCTGCAAATTTATACGATTTTGATATACTAGGCAGTATGGCTTTATTATGCAAGGGTGCCTTACGAGGCAATCTAAGGATGCTTTTCTAAAATTACGTGAGTTTGACGGGGCCTACAGATGAGGCGGCGTGAATCTTACCGTCGGATGGATGAGGCGCTGCCGGAAAAGAAGCTGCGTCATTACAGGCTTACAAGCTTGGCAAAACCAGGGGTTTCCGCTGGACAACATACCAGAGGATTATACCGGACTGTAGCCCGCAATCTGCGGACCTGAGTCTTAGTGGACCGGACCGATGAGACCACAGGAACCGGAGGTTTGCGCCCTCCGGTCTCAAGTCCCAGCTTAGTTCACGACCATGAATAGGCTTGGATCATGACCATGATCAGGCTTGGATTCATGACCATGATCAGACTTGGATCATGACCATGATCAGGCTTGGATCATGACCATGATCAGGCTTGGATCATGACCGTGATCAGGAACGGGGCGATGGGGCGGGAAGACCGTGAAGTGGTAGGTTCAGGCGGCGTGCAGGGTACTGTGGAATGGATGAGGCAAGCCTGGAAAAGAAGCCGCGTCAGTACCGGGTTACAAGCTTGGTAGATGGAGGGGGTGCGGCTTGACAACATACCATACATAGGATTACGGGGATGGTTCATGCCCACATCCTCTTACAACGGCGGACTGTTTCTTCTTGGTCGAACTCACGTTGTATAGAACACCCCTATTGAAACCGGCTCAATAGGTGCTCCTCTGGGTATGGCCCACTTCAGTACCGGGATGAGGGGCTTTCAAACGTTGCCTTGTAAAATCCTCGATCTTGTATGTTTTTCGTAAAATTCCCTTGACGTAATTGTTAGGGATTGCTATCTTTATAACCATCGTGTTAGAAAATTCTAACTAGAAGCTTAGATCTAATACGTTACTATCGTCACGGTACCTACAGGTCCAGGACCTGAAAAAATTGAAGAGGAGTGTACAATGAAAATCAGGAAACTGATGGTACTTCTTTTGGTGGCGGCAGGCACCACTGCCGTGTTTGCAGGGGGCGGACAGCAGCAGGGCGCTAAGCCTGCCAGTACCATAAGCCCCGGGGAAGTTGCGGGGTTTGAAGAGTTCCCTCTGGGGGATGACTTTGAACTGGGACCTCTCAACGTAGCCGGGGTCTATTTCCAGCCCGTAGACATGGAACCTGCGGGGGCAGGGCTTCCCGCATCCCAAGCGGATATGCATGTTGAGGCAGACATATCCGCCCTGGAGGGGAATGGCCTGGGTTATGGCGCGGGAGATTTTGTTCCCAATCTTACGGTGGACTATGAGATTATCAAGTCTACGGGGTATCGTATTGAGGGAACCTTCATGCCCATGAACGCCAGTGACGGCCCCCATTACGGCGCTAACATCAAGTTGGACGGCCCAGGGGAATATACGGTCCGGTTCATCATTAAGAACCCCGAAGCTCAAGGGTATGTGCTTCATGTGGATAAGACCACCGGGGTTCCGGGCCGGTTCTGGTCGGCGCCTCTGGTGGCTGAATGGAAGGTAAACTACGCAGGCCCAGCCTGGTAGGGCTCCGCCAAGGCCGGTGGGAGGGGCTTTTTCACCCCTCCTATCTTTAATGGCCTGAGGGTTACCTATGGGGGATCCTCGAAAATCTCCCAGGGGCCTTCATAGGAGGAGCGGCAAAGAGATGCTATGCTAAGATATCTCATACTGGTGGTGGAAAATTCTCTGACCCTTGCAATACTCGGGGCTTTGTTGTTCGGAGGGGCCCATAAAAAGGGCGGTCCCCTGGGAAAACGGATGATCCAGGGCTGTCTTCTGGGTACGGGCTTAGCCCTGATCGTAGCGATCTTACGGCGTACTACCGCCCTTATCAACCGGGGGTATTGGAACCTCTGGATCCTGTCGCTGGGGATTATCGGGGGGATTCTTTTCATTCTTTTATATTGGGGCCTGGGGAGAACCAGGATCCCCCGGTACTATACCCGGGTTTTTGGCTGGGTGAGCCTCCTCCTCATGGGGGCCCTATTTTTTTATGCCCTGCCAACCCTCTTTCTCTATCCTACGGAATTTGTCCTTGCCGGAGAAAGCGTCTTCACCACGGATTTTCTCTTTAAGCTCATCGGCTATGGAGTAGGCTTGGGGATAGCCTTTTTGGTGGGGATAGGAATTTTTAAGGCGGGAATCCCCCTCTCTCCCCGGTTCATCGGTGTGCTCATCACCCTGGGCTTGATCCTCAATATGGTCAATCAGGCTACGACAATCGTGCAGTTTCTTCTGGCCCGGCGGATGATCCCCATGATCCGCTGGCTTTTCAGGATCGTCGTTGCCGCGGCGGGGTATAACCTGGTGCTCCTATACCTCCTCATGGGGATAAGTTTTTCCCTGGCCTTGGTCCTCTGGATCCAAAGCCTGAGGCCTCAAGAAGGGTATAGGAACCCCGCAGAATACCGGAAGATCAAGGCGACCATGCGGAATCGGCGGCGCTGGACCGCGGTCGTAACGGGGGGATCCTTGGTATCGATTTTCATCCTCACGGGACTTAAAGCCTATAATGAACGGGAAGTTATCCTTTCACCGGCAGAACCTATGACCATCCAAGGAGCTGAAATCCTCATCCCTCTGGAACAGGTCCAGGATGGCAATCTCCACCGCTTTGCCTATACTGCTTCGGATAACACGGAAATCCGGTTCATCGTGATTAAGAAAAATGCGGTGGCCTATGGGGTCGGCCTTGACGCCTGTGATATCTGCGGGGCCACCGGCTACTATGAACGGAAAAACGAGGTGATTTGCCGGCTCTGCGATGTGGTGATGAACAAATCCACCATTGGATTCAAGGGGGGATGTAACCCGGTACCCCTTGTTTATACAAACCGGAGCGGGAACATGATCATTGCCATCGCCCATCTGGAAACGGAAAGGCACCGCTTCAAATAAGAGGAGGATTTTTTTAAGGAGGAAATTATGTTTTGGACTATGGTGAAGGGTGCTCTGGTGAGACAAAAGGGAAAGATGCTGATGGTGGCTTTTACCATAGCCTTGGGAGCTTCTTTAGCCACGGGGATGCTGAACGTAATGCTTGATGTAGGAGACAAGGTGAACCAAGAACTTAAAACCTATGGGGCAAACATCACGGTGATTCCCCGGGGGGCTTCCCTGCTTGATGCCTTGTACGGAGTAAGCGAAGGGTCCGGGGTATCGGATAAATACCTGAAGGAGGAAGAGTTGGGGAAGATCAAGACGATTTTCTGGGCCTTTAATATCGTGGATTTTACCCCCTACCTTAAGGCCCGGGTAAAGCTTCTTACCCCTCGGGGGGAAGAAGAGATTGGCCTTGTAGGAACCTGGTTTAAGCATCACCTGGAACTGCCCACCGGGGAAACCCTGGATACGGGAATGGGGAACATGAAACGGTGGTGGGATCTGGAAGGACCCTGGCTTACCGAAGATGCCCAGAATGCCCTCATGGTGGGGCATCAGGCCGCGAAACGCTACGGAATTGGCCTGGGAGATTCCATCACCCTCCAAGGAAAGGGGGAACCTCGACGGTTCACCGTGGTCAGTGTTTTCAACGCCGGCGGGGAGGAAGACGATACCCTCTATGTCCCCCTTTCAGTGGCCCAGGCCCTGGTAAACCGGGAAGGCCTGGTAAGTTCCGTAGAGGTGAGCGCCCTCACCACCCCGGACAACGACCTTTCCCGCCGGGCAGCCCAAGACCCCAAAAGCCTTTCCATCAAGGAATGGGAAACCTGGTACTGTACGGCTTATGTAAGCGCCATCTGTTATCAGATCGACGAGGTCATAAGCGGCGCGGTTTCCAAACCCATAAGGCAGGTTGCAGAATCCGAAGGGGCCATCTTGCAGAAAACCCAGCTCCTCATGCTCCTCATTACCATTTTGAGTCTCGCCGGTTCTGCCCTGGGTATTTCCAACCTGGTAACCGCCAGTGTCATGGAACGGGCAAGCGAGATTGGTTTGCTCAAAGCTATTGGCGCCTATGACGGCCCTATCTCAGGACTGATCCTCACCGAAATAGGGATCACCGGCATTGGAGGGGGGATTGCCGGGTATTTTGCAGGCCTTGGATTTGCCCAAATCATCGGTCATACGGTCTTTGGGTCTGCTATCGACCTTAAACCCTTGGTGATCCCCTTAGTGGGAGTCTTGGTGGTCCTCGTAACCTTGGCAGGGAGTATCCCCTCGATCCGGTTTCTATTGTCCCTGAGACCCGCGGAGGTGTTACACGGACGATGAATAAACAGGGCTTTTATCTGAAGATGGTGGTAAGTTCTTTGGTGCGCCGGCGTTCCCGGATGATCGTCGCCCTTTTGGCAGTGGCTGTGGGCGGAACCATTCTTTCAGGGCTGATTACCATTTATTACGATATTCCCCGGCAGATGGGTCAAGAATTCCGATCCTATGGGGCGAATCTTATTCTGGTCCCCTCGGGGGATACGGAAGTCCTTAATCTTGATACGGTCCAGGAGCTAATGGCCTATCTCCCCGCGGAAGCCCTGGTCGGCGCCGCTCCCTACCGGTATCAGATGGTGAAGATCCACGAACAGCCTTTCATGGCCGCAGGAACCGCCCTCTCAGAGGCCCGTAAGACCAGTCCCTATTGGCTGGTCCAGGGGCGCTGGCCCGAATCATTGGGGGAAGCCCTCATCGGTGCGGAAGTGGCTGACCGGATCCGGCTCCTCCAGGGAAGCGGTTTTACCCTCACCGGTACTAATGGGGAGGGGACCGGTTTCAGCCGGGATTTCACGGTGTCCGGGGTATTGCAAACCGGCGGAACCGAAGAGGCCTTCATCTTTATGGCCCTGGAAGATTTTGAGGCCATGATCGGCAAAGAAAGAACCGCGGATGTGGTGGAATGCAGCGTGGCGGTTTCCGGGGAAGCCCTCCAGGGGATGGCGGACCAGATAAGCCGCTACCCCGGACTAGAAGCCCGGCTGGTAAAGCGGGTTACCGAATCGGAAGGTACGGTTTTAACCAAACTCAAGGCGCTGGTGTACCTGGTTACGGTCATCGTCTTGCTGCTGACTATGATCTGTGTGGCCACAACCATGATGGCGGTCGTTACGGAGCGGCGCAAAGAAATCGGCTTACGGAAAGCCTTGGGCGCGGCTAATAGGAGTCTCATCACGGAGTTTCTGGGGGAAGGGGTCTTCTTAGGCGGTTTAGGGGGATTCTTGGGGGCTTGCTGCGGTGCCCTGTTTGCCCAGGCCGTGGCCCTCAATGTGTTCAACCGGCCGGTCCGTTTTTTCCCCCTCCTCATCCCCTTGACGATCCTCTCCTCGATCCTCATCACCGGCATGGCCTGCATCATCCCGGTCCGGAGCGCCACTGAGGTAGATCCTGCCATCGTGTTAAGAGGAGAATAACCGTGGGATCGGTCATGGTTAGCGGGGATTTGTCAGGGAGCCTGGGACAAATCCTGAAGGAAACCCTTGGGGAGGGTGGAGCGGCTTACCCCTTCCATAAGAAAGCAAAGCAAGCGTAAAAAGGCATTTCTTGAAGGGAAAGGCCTTGGGCTGAGCCATACTGAAGGCTTATTGAAACAAGCAGGAAGGAGAAACAAGAAGGCATGGATATTTTGGAGTTACAGGACATTTCTAAAACCTATGGGACCCTCAAAGCCCTGCAGCATATCAACCTGAGGGTGAAACAAGGGGAGTGGCTTGCCATCATGGGCCCTTCAGGATCCGGGAAAACCACCATGATGAACATCATCGGCTGCATGGATAAGCCTTCCTCAGGACAGGTGATGCTTGATGGGATCCGCATCTCCAGGGAGAGCGCGAAAAACCTTACCGCTTTAAGGCGGGATAAGATCGGTCTTATTTTTCAGCAGTTCCATCTGGTCAATTACCTTTCAGCCCTGGAGAACGTGATGGTGGCCCAGTATTACCACAGCATGCCCGATGAAAAGGAGGCCCTGGAAGCGCTGGAGCGGGTGGGGCTTAAGGAGAGGGCCAAGCACTTGCCCGGGCAGCTTTCCGGAGGGGAACAGCAGCGGGTGTGTATTGCCCGGGCCCTCATCAATTATCCCGCTTTGATCCTGGCGGATGAACCCACAGGTAACTTGGATGAGGCGAATGAACAGATCGTCATTGATATATTCAAGCAGCTCCATGCCGAGGGAAGCACCATCATCGTGGTAACCCATGATCCGGAGGTCGCCGAGGACGCCCAGCGGACGGTGATCCTGGAACATGGAAAAATTAGCCGGATAGTTGAAAATCCTCAAGGGATAAGCGCCGGAACAGGAGGCAACACATGAAGAGTTGTCCGGGTATGTTTTTATTTATGGGAGGCCTCCTCGTTCTTTTCAGTATAGGTGGTTGCGCTAAGGGGGCATACCGGGATGGAACCTACACCGGTACCAGCAGCCTGGACGATACGGGGGCGTATGGAGAGGTAAGCCTCACTGTGGCCGACGGAAAGATCCGCCAATGCCGCTTTCTTACCCGGCAGAAGGATGGAACCATCAAGGATGAGCACTACGGCAAGGTAAACGGGGAGATTTCCAACCAAGACTTTTACGATAAGGCCCAGCTTGCGGTCCGGGCCATGGAACGTTATGCCGCCCAGTATGTAGAGGTCCAAGATCTGAAGAAGGTCGATGCCATAAGCGGCGCTACCATTGCGTACGAGCAATTCATTGAGGCCGTTGAAGAGGCCCTGGAAAAGGCTAGGTAAACCGGCTGCCTTAAGTGCAATTGGGCGGTCAAGATCCGCCCTTTCTCCATAAATGCAATGCCCTTTGTCGCAAAAGACTTATCGTAGAGGAACTTTCCTTTCATAGTCTCTTTTTAGCGCCTGCCGTTGATTTGCCTGTCCAAGCGTTCCGGCTAACGAAGTGGGCGCGCGTAGCGGAATGACCTAGCCACACGGAACACCGAGCCCCGGAAAGGGCGGCATATACAGACCTGTTGAGACTGAACGAAGGGACTACGCCGTCCCCGCAACGCTCACCGCAGGTGTTAGACGCCGAGGCGGTTTCGCCGGATCAGGTCCAGGGTGGTCTGCACCGTTAGGGGCCGATGTTCTTTGAGGGGCAGGATCCGCTCATGGATGGCGTCAATGATCCAGTCTGCCTGGGGAAAGTAAAGCTGCTCCATTTCCGCTGCCGGGGTTATCCAGTTCCGGCTTCCCACCACGGTTACCGGAGCGTCTAGGTAATCAAAGGCAAAGGTCTGGAGCTTACTGGCCACGGTGTGCAGGAAAGAACCCCGCTCCGCCGCATCACTCGCCAGCAGCAGCCTGCCGGTCTTCTGCACCGATTCGATGAGGGTCTGGTAGTTCAGCGGATTGATGAAGCGCAGGTCCATCACTTCCGCTTGCAGCCCATATACTTTTTCCAGTTTTTCCGCAGCTTCCAGGGCTTTGTACAAGGTCGCCCCCAAGGTCGCAATGGTGAGATCCTTCCCCGGTCTCCTGACGACCGGTTCCCCTTCAGGCACTTCATAGTACCCTTCGGGAACGCCCCCTTTTTCAAAGCGCTCACTCATATCGTAGAGGAGCTGACTCTCAAAGAAGATCACCGGATCCGTCCCCCGAAGCGCCAGGTTAAGCATACCCTTGGCATCATACGGGGTGGCGGGGAACATGGCCTTAAGCCCGGGGATGTGGGCAACCAGAGCGGACCAATCCTGGCTATGCTGGGCGCCGTACTTGTTCCCCACCGAAACCCGGATCACCAGAGGCATGGTAAGCAGCCCTGCGGACATGGCCTGCCATTTAGCGGCTTGGTTGAAGATCTCATCTCCGGCACGGCCCAGAAAATCGCAGTACATGAGTTCCACCACCGCCCTGCCCCCGGATAAGGCGTAGCCCACCCCCGCGCCTACAATGGCCCCTTCGGAGATAGGGCTGTTGAAGAGCCGCGTATACGGGAGCAGTTCCGTGAGGCCCCGGTACACCGCAAAAGCCCCTCCCCAGTCCCGGTTTTCTTCCCCCCAAGCGGCCATAGTGGGGTCGATGGTGAACCGGTGAGCCATCGCCTCAAAGAGGGCATCCCGGTACTGGAAGGCCTTGTTCTTGGATACCGCCTTTCCTTCCCCATCAAAGCCGTAACGAGCCTTCCCCGCAAGGGCCTTCACCCGGGGGTTTTCCCTCAGCGGCTGGGACAATTCCGGTTCCCGGTCTTCCAACTTTTCAACCCGGCCGTGAGAGAACAGCACCGATTCGATGAAAGCCCCCCCTACCCGGGGAGAAACCGCATCATCCGTAGCCAGTTTCACCACCGCTTGGATTTTGTTGCTCACCTGCTCCTGCAGCGCCTGCAAGCCCTCGTGGGAGATGAGCTTATGTTTCACCAGGTAGTTCCCATAGCTTGCAAGAGAATCCGCCTCCTGCCAGAGCCTGATCTCTTCAGGGGTACGGTAACTAGAAGCATCCGAAGGGGAATGCCCTGAGATCCGGTAGGTCAAGGTATCAAGGAGAACCGGCCCCTTACCCGCGAGGAGGAGTTCCTTTTTCCGGGCCACCGCATCTGCCACTGCCAGGGGATTGTACCCATCCACCCGCTCGGCGTACATATTTTCGGGGTTAACCCCCGCGCCGACCCGGGCCATGATCCCATAGCCCATGGTTTCCCCCGCAGTCTGTCCTCCCATACCATAGAAGTTATTAAAGACGTTGAAGAGGATGGGCGGCGCCCCTCCTGCTTCTTGCGGCCACAGGGTCCGGTACTGGTCCATGGCGGCGAACACCATGGCCTCCCATACAGGACCGCAGCCTATGGAAGCGTCCCCGATATTGGCGATGACTATACCGGGCTTACGGTTGATCCGCTTGTAGAGGGCAGCACCCAGGGCAATATCCGCAGAACCTCCCACGATGGCGTTGTTGGGCATGGACCCGAAGGGGGTAAAGAAGGCGTGCATGGAACCGCCCAAGCCTCGGTTAAACCCAGACTTCCGGGCAAAGATTTCCGCCAGGGTACCGTAGAGGACGAAATTTTCCCCCAGATCCCTGATGGTGGTATAGGGGATTCTTTCCACCGCTGCCAAGGTTTCCCCCTGGAGGAAGCCCCGCATGATGGCTTCAAGCTGCTGCTCCCCCTCCGGATTAGGGCCTGCGGCAGAGCCGGTAAGCTGCCAGAGGGCGGAATAGCATTTGGCCAGGATCTCCCCGTGGCTCCGGTGACTCCCAAAGATACAATCCTCTCGGCTCAGGTTGAGGCACTGCCCCACCGAGGAAGCCTCTTGCCCCATGGAAAGGTGGGCCGGTCCTTTGTGGTTATAGCTAATCCCCCTCCAGGCACCTTGAGTTTTAAAGGTATTCAGCATGGTTTCAAATTCCCGGATGGTGCACATATCGTACCAAACCCTGATGAGCCGTTCTGTTCCGTACCGGGCAACTTCGGTTTGAAAGTCCCCGGTATACTGATTAACCGGTATGTCCTTGATGGTAAGCACCGCCGGTTTCCGTACCTCTTGTGGGTGTATGACCAGTGATTTAGGCATCTTCTTTCCTTTCCCTTTTTTCCTTACTTTGTATGGCGCGTCCTGAGCAATCGGCGCGCCCTCTTAGGGTTCTCCGCCTGCTTCAGCAGGAGCCCCTGGTTCCATCTGAGCGATGGTATGCAAGGCCCATCGGGCTTTTTCCTGCACTATGGTAAATCTATCCTCCTTTGCCTTATGCAGATAGGGGATATAGGCGTCTTGAAAGCCGTTGACCATGGCATTGATGGCGTTCAGCTTCCACCGCCACAGGGATTCCCCCTGGATGTAGAAAAATTTCCCGGATAGAAGCCTTCGGATATCCCCATAGTCCATAGAGAGGATCTGTTCCGGCATAAGCCGGAAGGCCGCCTCTTCTAGGTTGGGAAACCGATCCCGATCTTCCCAGGTCCCTTGATTCATGGGACACGCGTTCTGGCAGACATCGCAGCCGTATAACCAGGTCCCCATCATCCGGTTGACCTCATCGGTGTAGGGGAGGGCCTCATTGGAAGTAGAGAGCCGGCTGATACAGGTGGCCATATTCATGGTATAGGGAGCAAACAGGGACTTGGTCGGACAGGAACGGATACAGCAGCTACAGTGGAGGGGACATTCCCGGACGTGGTGGGTTTCGATGAGTTCCAGTTCCTTATCGATGATCCAGGCATTAAGCCCAAACCAGGATCCCTTTTCGGTATAGAAAAAATTGTTTCGCCGGATGTACCCCAAGCCGGCCTTAAAAGCAGCCCATCGAAGCGCGGTAAGACCGTACTGCTCTTCCGTAGCGGTCCGCAGCCCCAGTTCGTGCAGATACGCTTCAAAGGCCCACACCTTCTTTGCCTCGGGAGATGCGGGATTGAGCCGCATATCCACCAGATAGTATTTTCCGTAATGGGGCAACAGAGCCGCAGGGATGTGATAATGCCCATAGAAACAGGCCGTTACAACGACGGACTTGGCCCAAGGGAAGGCCCTGCGGGGATCCGCAAAGCCCATAAAACGCCGGTAAAGCCCTTCCCCCTGGGGGATCCGAGCCATCCGTTCCCGCAGCCGTTCCCCATAGTCGAGCATGGCGTCTGCTTTGATGATGCCGCATTGCGCTATACCCAGTTCCCGGGCCTTTTGCCGGATCTGTGCTTCCATGGACATGGCTTATGCAAGCTCCCACACCGCATCCCGTATCAGTTCACCCACCGTAGGATGGGGGAAGATGAGCTGTTGTACCTCTTCAATGGAAAGTTCCTGTTCGATGAGGACCGCCCCGCCCCAGATAAACTCTGAAGCGTAGGCCCCCACCCCGTGGACCCCCAGGATCCGCCGGGAGCCGGCATCTGCAATGACCTTGACCGCGCCCTGGCCTGCAAAGGTGTTTTCCGCCACAAAACGGCCTGAGCGCCGCATGGGAAGGGAGGCTTTGAGGATGGGGATACCCTTCACCGCGGCCTCTTGTTCGGTGATCCCCACCCCGGCAGCTTCGGTGATGCCGTACACAGCCCAGGGCACCGCATCATACCGCATCCGGTTAGGCTCCTTTGGGGTTCCATCCACATACCGGAGGATGTCCGCTACAGCGACCTCCGCCATACGGTACGCGGCGTGGGCAAGGAGGCTCTTCCCCGTTACATCCCCTGCTGCCCAGATCCCCGGTACATTGGTCCGCATCCTGTCATCCACCATAATCCCCCTGGGCCCCGAATCGACTCCCGCGGCTTTGGCGCCCCAGGTATCCAGCACCGCCTTGCGGCCCACCGCCATAAGCACCTTGTCCGCCTCCAGGGTCTCCCGGTTTCCTTCCTTAGTTACCAGGTGTACCGTACCCTGGCGGATTTCTTCAACCCGGCATCCCAGCTTAAACCGCACCTTTTTCATGGTTCGGCGGAACAAGGGGGCCTGCTCGTGGTCCATGAAGGGAAGGATCTCTTCCGTCATTTCAATAACCGTAACCTCAGTGCCCAGATGGGCGAAGAGTCCGGCAAATTCCACGCCGATGACCCCGCCGCCGATAACCACCAGCTTCTCCGGTACCGTTTCAATGGCCAAAAGCCCGGTAGAATCCACCACCGCCGGGTTATTGTGGATTCCCGGTAGCGGGGGCAGCACTGGAACCGACCCTGGGGCGACCAGAATGGTCCGGCAGGTATGTTCTTCCGTACCCCCTGCAGGCAAAGCGACCTGTACGGTTCCGGGCCGGTCCCCCGAGGGGGCTTCACGGATCGCTCCACGGCCTGCAGCCAGGGTTACGCCGTATCCTTTCATCTGGCTTTCAAGACCTGCCCGCAGTTTTTCCACCACCTCGGTTTTCCAGCGCTGGATCCTCCCCCAGTCAAAGGAGACCCCCGTAAGGGTAAGGCCATACTTATGGGCCTCCTGAGCGTGGACGTAGTGCTTGGCGGCGTTGAGCAGGGTTTTGGTAGGGATACAGCCCGCATTGAGGCAGGTCCCTCCCAAGGATGCCGCTTCTATTACCAGGACCTTTTTCTTTGCCTGACCTAAGCGTTCCGCCGCGAGGTATCCCCCTGGGCCGCCGCCAATAATGATGGTATCGTACATGGTACATCTCCTTGTTTGCGTTCCATGCGAGCGTTCCGGCGACGACGCCGAGTGTTCCGGTGATAACGCCGAGTGTTCCGGTAATAACGCCGAGTGTTCCGGTAATAACGCCGAAGGTTCCGGTAATAACGCCGAAGGTTCCGGTAATAACGCCGAAGGTTCCGGTAATAACGCCGAAGGTTCCGGTGATAACGCCGAAGGTTCCGGTGATAACGCCGAAGGTTCCGGTGATAACGCCGAAGGTTCCGGCGATAACGCCGAAGGTTCCGGTGATAACGCCGAAGGTTCCGGCGATAACGCCGAAGGTTCCGGCGACGAAAAAAACGCTGCGGCTGAAAGCGCCGCTCCTGGGGCGCTTCTTAGAGCAGCCATAGATCCATATCCCCTACCGCTTCTCCTAAGGCTTTGAGGAACCGCGCCGCCGGAGCGCCGTCCACCACCTGGTGATTGAAGGTGAGACTAAAACCAATAGCCGGCTCAAACACGACCTTACCCCCTCTGGACAGGGGTTTAAGTGCTATCCCGCAGACCCCCAGAATGGCCACCTCCGGGGCGTTGAGGATGGGGGTAAAGCTGCTTATACCGAGGCTGCCCAGATTGGTAACCGTAAAGGTGGACCCTGAGAGGGCCTCCGGCCTTATTCCTCCCTGGTGGCAGGCCTCGGCCAGTTCTTTGGCTTCAGCGGAAATCTGCCGCAACGACCGGAGGTCTGCGTTCCGAATAACCGGCACCATGAGGCCCCGGTGGGTATCCACCGCCACCCCCAGGTGTACCCGCTCAAAGGTTCGGACAAAGGCTTCCCCGGTCCGAGGCTCATTGACGAGATGGGCGTTCATATAGGGGTATCCGGGAAGGACCCGGGAAACCACGGTCAGGATAAGATCGTTGATACTGATCTTCCCCAGTCCAAGACCTCCATCCGCCGGAGGGAACACTCCCAGGCTTTCTTCCGCTGCCTTCATCCGCTTCCGCATTTCCTTGAGCCGTACCGCGGATGCGTAGCTATGCAGGGTACAGGGGGCGCTCTCCCTCAGGGAGCGGAGCATACGATCCGAGATGATTTTGCGGATCCCCTTAACCGGGGTTTCGGTGATGGTTCCTTCCTCTTTAGGGGCAGTTTCAGGGCGCACCCCTCCTGAGCTTGGGGTCCCTGCAGGGGCCGGCTTTACCCCGGCGGCAAGGTCCGCCAGGGTAAGCCTGCCCCCCAGGCCGGATCCCGGAACAGCGGGCATAGCCGCTCCTGCACGCAGGGCTTCCCGGGCCGCAACGGTACAGCGGGGACGCTCCTGTACAGCCTGTTCCACATCCCTTTCCAGGATCCGGCCCCCTGGACCTGAGCCGCTAAGCCCCTTGAGGGATAGCCCTTCTTTTTCCGCCCTATGCCGCGCCCGGGGAGAGGCCGCTTCGGGCCTCCCTTCTTGAACCGGGGAAAACCTGGGCAAAGCCTCCTTAACCGGATCTTCCTTGAGCGCTACCGGCGCCGCTTCAGGCGCCGGCGTACCCAGAGCGGCGTTCCAATCCTCTCCCGGATTACCAATCACCGCGATAGGCTTCAAGACCGGAACATCATCCCCTGCTGCGCCAAGGAGCTTCAAAACCGTACCTTCCGCTCCTGCAGGAATTTCAAAGGTGGCCTTATCGGTTTCTACATCACACAGAGGAGTATCTGCTGCTACCCTATCCCCTTCCTGTACCTTCCAGTCCACGATGATGCAGGATTCCACGGTATTCCCCTGCCGGGGCATGATCACGATATGCGCCATAGCCGCCCTTCACTCCTTGTTCTTTGATTTCCCTCGTTCCTCTCATCCCCTAAACCCCGGTGCGGGGCAGGATAAACCCATAGCCCATCACCCGGCTGGGGAAGGGGAAGGAATAGCCTGTTCCTCGATACACCCCGCCCCATCGTCAAGCCCAGCCTGTATCAAAGGTCGGTTTAGGTGCAAAGTTACCCCCAGGCCATGTGTGGGGAGGGCCTGAGTACAAGCGGTCTACGCCTCGCTCTTGAATCCGCTCTTCCAACTCCGGAGAGGAGTTTGTTGCGCTTCACCCATAAAACCGTATAAAGATCCGCCGGTACAACAGGCTGCTCGGCCCCAGAGGGATTCGGCAGAATACGCGGCCCCGGATAGGCTTCATTCCACAGACCCCCTGCTTGAGGATAGGGCCTTCTGTTACCCTCGCCGGGTATCGCCCTTTCACCGGCCCCAGATACCTCTTTTTATGTAGAAGGATTTTCCGAAAAAAAGCAAGCGGTCCAGCCCCCTCGAACAGGCCGGTTCTGTCCGTGCTGGACAGCGGATGGGGAAGGGTCCGCACAAAACCGCACATCCTGCAACCGGTGTCGTTGATGCTCCGGGGACCAGGGGCCGGAGATCCAGGGATTCGGCCTTGGCCGCCGCCGCATCAAGGCTGTTGATATAGGCTCCTATGACCCGGACCGGCTTAAGCTCTCTGAGCCCTATGAGTTTTAAGCAGGAACTGACCCTTCTGTAATCGTCTATGCAAGCCCCCTCTTGGGGTACGGTCCTTGCTTTTAGAGGCGCTGCCCCTAAAACCCCGCCGGGAGGCCCCGGCCCCCATAGGCATCCGTATTCGTAGACCTCCCGGGGCAATAGGATTATACTTAGAGTATTATGGATACTACCTGCCGAATACGGGAAGATCGCATCGCCCACTATACCTGCCGCGCCATTACCGGGCCCTTATGTATTGACGGTAATCTGGACAAACCGGTCTGGAAGGCTGCGGAAAAGTCCCGGCCCTTTGTGGATATGGTGAGCGGAGAGCCGGGGTTTCTGGAAACCCGCATGGCCGGTCTTTGGGATACGGAAAACCTTTATATCGCCTTTTGGATGAGCGAGCCCTTTGTGCGGGCAAGCCTTACGGAACGGGATTCCTTCATCTGGTTCGATAATGATGTGGAAGTGTTTTTTGACGGAGAAGACTGCTACTATGAATTTGAAATAAACGCCCTCAATACCGTATACGAGGTGCTGTTTATCTACCAGGACGCCCTGAAACGGGGAAGCCGTTTTGATACGCCAGAATTTGATGTCTATAACCGGAACGTGGATGTGTTAGGCGGTTTTCAGGACGCGGCCCGGTTCGGCAAGCATCACCGGGGTAAACGCTGGGCTTTTATGGATTACGATTTTCCCGGGCTCAAGAGCGCGGTCCAGGTGGAGGGGATCCTCAATGACCCCTTTCACCGGGATACAGGCTGGACCGTAGAACTGGCCTTTCCCTGGAAGGGTATGGAGCGGCTCTATGCCCGCCGGAGCTTCCCGCCGGCACCCGGGGAAACTCTGCGGGCCGCCTTTTTCCGCTTTGAGCATCTTAGGTACCACGGTACAACCCTCGATGAAGCTATAGGCTGGGCCCTCAATGAACATGGGGTGTATGATTCCCATATTCCGGAGTGTTTTTCCTATCTCCACTTCGTTGCGTCCGGTACCGCCCCATGATAGGGAAAAGCAGCCCGGGCTTTCCGGTTTGGGTACTCCTTTGTACCCTGGGGATGGCTCAGGGGGCAAGCTCTGAGGAGCCCTATACCCTTTCCAAGCATAGCGGACCCGTCCGATCCGTGGCCTATAGTCCTGATGGGATCCGGATCGTCTCCGGTTCTAGCGATGGAACCCTCAAGGTATGGGATGCGGGAAACCACTGGGTGATCAAGACCGCTGTTCAAGGGGGGCATATTTTATCCCTCGCCTACAGTCCCCGGCAGAAGCGGATAAGCGCGGGGTCGAGTGACGGCATCATCCGAATCTGGGACCCTGACAGCGGCCTGTATCGGAGCCTTATCGGGCATAGGGGAACGGTCAACTCCCTGGCCTATAGTCCTGAGGGCGGCCGGCTCCTCTCCGGTTCAGACGATAGGACCCTCAAGGTATGGGATGCCCATAGCGGCCGGGAACTGGCGACCTTTACCGGGCACCGGGGGTATGTATTGGCGGTGGCCTTTCGTCCTGATGGAAACCGAATCGTCTCCGGGGCAGTGGATGGGACCCTCAAGATATGGGATGCCGCAGGGGGTGGAGCTCTTATGACCCTGGAGGGGCACGAAGATTACGTGCGCTCCGTGGCCTATAGCCCTGATGGAAGCCGGATCGTCTCCGGTTCGGATGATAAGACCCTGAAGGTCTGGGATGGGGAAAGCGGAGAAATCCTCAAGACCCTTTACGGCCATGAAGGGTATGTCCGGTTCGTGGCTTATAGCCCTGAGGGTACCCGGATCATCTCTGGTTCGGATGATAGGACTATCAAGGTCTGGGATGCACAAACCGGGCAGGCCCTCACGACCCTTCACGGCCATGAAGACCGGGTGTATTCCCTTGCCTATAGCCCTGACGGAACAAGGCTGGTCTCCGGTTCCGCAGATACGACCGTTAAAATATGGAACGTCTCTTCCATAGAATCAGGTCTCCCCGAATGAACGCTCATGTGCGCATTCTGGGGATACCTGCGCGCGGTCAACGCTGAGTAACATGAGTTCGGCAAAGAAGAACAAGTCCGGCGGACTGTTTTCGTGGTCTCATCTCAGGTTACCTGAGACCCAAAACAGCCCCCTCGGGCTTAGTCCGGTGGACAAAAGGGCTGAGGCTGCCATTGGGCCTCCTGAAACAGTCCCTTAGAGAGATCCAATCAAGCCCTAGGTTTCCGTCGGATTACCTGTAAGGCCACGACCACCGCAATAAGCCCAAACCCGATAAGATCCGTGAAGAGTCCCGGCTTAATAAGCAGTAAGCCCCCGGCAATCGCCGCCAGCCGTTCAGGGATAGAGATAGGCCGCAACAGGTACCCCTCAAGGCCCACCGCAAGACCGAACATGCCGATACAGGAAGTAAGCACCATGAGGACCACCTGCTGGACCGTGGTATCAATGAAGAGCATGGAAGGGTTGTACACAAAAATATAGGGTATGATAAAGGCGGTAATTGCCAGCCGGGTGGCGGTAATCCCGGTTTTGATGGGGTTTGCCTTGGCAATGGCCGCCCCTGCATAAGCTGCCAAAGCCACCGGCGGGGTAATGTCCGCTACAATCCCAAAATAGAACACAAACATGTGGGCGGCCATGACCGGCACCCCCATGCGAATCACAATAGGGGCGGTAATGGTGGCCATGATCACATAATTAGCGGTCGTGGGAATCCCCATACCCAAGATGAGACAGGAAATCATGGTAAGCACCAGGGCCAGGAACAGGCTATTGTTGGCCACGGTGAGGAGCAGGGAAATCAGAACCTGCCCAAGACCGGTGAGGGATACGATACCCACCACGATACCCGCGATGGCACAGGCCATGGCAACCCCGATGGTGTTCCGGGAACCGTTTCCCAGGGCCTCTATCAGGGATCGGGGGGTAAAACGGGTTTCTTCGCGGAACATGCTCACGATCACCGCGGCGAGTATGGCAAAACAGGCGGCATAGGCCGGGGTAAATCCAGCGCTCATAAGCCCCACCAAGACTATCACCGGCAGGAAGAGATAGCCCTTAGCTAGGAGGAGCTTCCCAAAATGGGGGATCGATTCCTTGGGAAGCCCTTTGAGGCCCAGCTTCTTGGCCTCAAAATGGATCATGAGGAAGATCCCGGTAAAATACAGGACCGCCGGCAGTATGGCGGAGATCGCAATCACCGGATAGGGGATGTTGGTCAACTCCGCCATGAGGAACGCGGCAGCTCCCATGATGGGAGGCATGATCTGCCCTCCGGTGGAGGCCGCGGCTTCCACGGCGGCGGCGAATTCCGGCTTATACCCGATTTGCTTCATCACCGGGATGGTAACGCTCCCGGAACCCACCGTATTAGCCACTGAACTCCCTGAATACATCCCTTCCAAGGCGCTGGCAATGACCGCTACCTTGGCAGGGCCTCCGGAAGCGAAGCCCGCTACTGAATTGGCCAGGTCAATGAAGAAAGAGGCAATCCCGGATTTTTCCAAAAAAGAAGCGAGAAAGATAAATAAGACGATAAAGGTGGAACAGACCCCGATGGGGGTTCCGATGATGCCGTCGGTGGTATAGAAAAGCTGGTGGACCACCCGCTTGAGGGAGAACCCCGTAACAAAGGCATAGGTGATGAACCCTGCGGCTACCACGAGGATGGGAATTCCCACCACCCGGCGGCATAGTTCCGCGAGGATCAGGATTCCCGTAACTCCCATAAGGATATCCAGAGTTTCCAGTTGGATCGCCCGGCTTATGATAGCCTCAAAATTCACCGCGTAATAAAAAAAGGCCATACTCCCCAGGATACCCACCAGGAAATCATACCACGGGACATGGTTCACCCGCTTCCGCATACCCTGCCGTATCGGATAGAGGATATACCCGAGAAAGATCAGAATCCCCAAGAAGATGCTCCTTCGGATCTGTTCCGGGACTGCGGCAATCAGGGTCACCCAAAAAACATAGGCGGTAAAAAGGAGCAGCAAGGCCTTAACCAGATAATCGGGAAGCCCTGAAAAGCGCCGCACATTCGACTCCCGGTCAAATTGGGCGATGAGGTCTTCGGTTTCCTGTTCACTGAGTGGGTGAATTGGCTTATGCGGATGATTTGATGAAGAACTATGAGTCATGGTAAGCTTCCTCCATGAGTACGCCCTACAAGAAGGGCCGTGGAGGGCTAAAGGCCCCCAGCCCCTGCTTCATGTCTAGCGACTCGCCGTTTAATACAAACCGGCAAAGCCGGTTTTGCTGATTCGTATCACGATATGGGCATTTTTTCCACACCGCTCCCGTAAGCTGATAGGTTCACTGGTTTCTTTTTCCCGGTGTATATATAAGATGTGGTCTGAAACCGTACCCACAATGTAATTGAGTTCCTGAAAAGACTGGGTGAACCCGGTGATTACCAGGGCGTCTCCGTCCCGGCTCATCTTTTGTCCTTCCTCAAGCTCCGCCTGCATCCCTGCGCCAAAGGCAAAGAAACGGGCCGCTATAGGCCGCATCCGGTTTCCCTCTACCTGAAAACACTCTCTTACACGGCTTTGATGTACGGAATGGACAAACTCAATGGAAAATTGCTCTACCCCGGGCCAGGTTCCGTAGATCCTGCCGGATTCAGCATCCCCGATACTGAGCTGCGGGACAGCCAGCTTTGACCATACTGCCCCGGTGAGGCCGACCATTAAGACGGCTGCCAGTACCATAGGGATGAGGCTTGCCCCCTGCAGGGAGGGCCAAGCCCGGCACAATTCCCTCTTTTTGCTATATCCCCGGGACGCTATTTCAGTACGCCGATTTCCCGGAAATATTTTGCCGCTCCCGGATGAAAGGGCACGGAAATACCCTCCACCGCATAGGTGGGGGAAAGCTCTGCTCCCTTGGCATGGGCCGTTTCAATGGCTCCCTTGCTTTCAATGAGGGTTTTGGTAAGCTGATACACCGTATCTTCCGAGAGTTTATTGCTCACGATAAAGGTGGCCTTTACAGCCACGGTCTTTACATCCGCGCTGAGGCCCCGGTAACTTCCCGCGGGAATAGGAAACTGGGTGTAGAAGGGATAGGCCCTGCTCAACTCCGCTGCATGGGCATCGTCAACCTCCAAGATCACAATGTCCCGGCCAATGGCCAGATCCACCACTGCGGTGGTAGGCGCACCGGCAACGCAGAAGAAGGCGTCGATCTTGTTGTCCCGCAGGGCATCGGCAGAAGCGCCAAAACTTAAGTTTTGCTTATTGATGTCGTTGAAGCTGACCCCGTATACCTCGAGGATCTGGCGGGCGTTGAATTCGGTACCGCTTCCCGCATCTCCGACGGAAACGTTTTTCCCCTTGAGGTCTGCGATGGTACTGATCCCAGCCGAAGGATTGGCCACCACCTGACATACCTCAGCATACAGCGCGGCCAGGGTAGAAAAGTCCGTGATTTTTTGCCCATTAAAAAGGTCCACTCCCCGGTAGGCATAGTCCATCACGTCGTTCTGCACAATGGCAATCTCCACCTCTCCGGCGGCGATAAGCTGGATATTCGCCTTAGACGCGCCGGTAGACTGAATGGTGATGGGGATCTTGGTTTTTTCCGTTAAGATCTGGCTCACCGCAGAGCCAAAGGCATAGTAGGTCCCGGTATTACCTCCGGTGGCCATCCGTAGTTGTTCCTTGCTTGCCTTGGCATAGACGTTCAAGCCCACAAGCAAGGCCAGAAGCCCGGATAGGGCTATAACTTTTGTAGGTTTCATAGTTTTCTCCTCCTCATAAAAATACATACCGTATAATTATACAAAATTCTATCCCTTTATGCAATACCTGGGTCAAGTAGGGTTTACCCGTAAGCGCTCCATAGCGAAAAAAGTCTTGCATGTACCCTGAGGATCAGAGACCTTTCCGGTAATCCCCGGCTTCCGAGGAATTTCTGGTAAGAGCCCCTGGGAAGAGGCGGCGTCTTGGGGATTTCCGTTAGGGCCATAAATTCTCCTTTTCAGGGTACGATTATCCAATCAGGAGGATAAAAAATAGTTTGGCCCAGTCATGTTCCCAAATCATTGGAGGCATAGGCAATACACCCCTTTTACCGCCCTGATGCTGGGAATGGGCATTAACCAGGGATGCCCCCGGAAGGGCGGCACTGCGGGGGCTTCTACTGCCGCACTTCAGAGACCAGGTTCAACAGTTCCCGGGACTTATGGAAGAGGGCCCGCAGATCCTCATCCACCTGGGTAACCAATCGGTCATTGTCCTTGGCAATACCCTGCACATCGCTAACCAAGGAAACTACCGCTTTGCTGGAAGCGGACTGCTGGTCCACCAATACGGCGATAGACTGCACCTGCTGCATGGAGTCCCTCACGATGGTCTGGGCATCCTGCAGGGAATCGACGCTTCTTTCAGCCAGCTCGCTCACCTGGCTTATGTAATCCGCCACATTGTCCATACTGGAAATATTGAGACTCACCAGGTTTTGCATATCCGTAATGGAATTGTTCACATCCTGGGCAGCGATCCGGGTCTTTTCCGCCAGCTTGCGGACTTCCCCGGCTACTACGGTGAATCCCCGGCCCGCTTCCCCGGCGTGGGCTGCCTCAATGGAAGCGTTCATGGCCAGGATGTTTATCTGATCCGCTATATCGGTAATGATCTTCATAACGCCCCCGATAGTGGAGGATTGTTTTCCCAGGCGGCTGATGTTTTTGGTCAAGGTTTCCGTGATGTTCCGCAGTTTTTCCATAGCCCCTCCTACTTCCAGAGCCATGTTCATACCGGCTTCCACCTTTTTATGGGATTGCTGGGATTGATCCACCGCGGTCTCCGCGGTTTGGGCGACCCTGAACACATCGGCGTTGAGCTGTTCTATAGAGGTTAATATGGCATGGATCCGTTTGCTCTGGATAACCCCTCCGGTTTTTACCCGGGCAGCGCTTTTGGAAATACTGCTCACCGTGGTTTCCAGTTCCTGGGTGGCCTGCTCAACTTCCGCGGTAACCTGCAGCACCTTATGCGTAAGCTTCCGGGATACTTCCGCCTGTAACAGGGCATCCGCTTCCTTGGCCTGGATCGCCGCAAAGCCGGCACGGAGGTTTTCGGACATCTGGAGGAATGCCTTCTGCAAGACCGTAATTTCATCCTTTCCTATAATGTTAAGGGAAACCGCGAAATTCCCTGAGGCTATCTGCTCCGCGGTCTTTACAATCTCCCCCAGGGGCTTGTTAATGGAACCCAGGATAAAAATAACCAGGGGGGCCAAAATCAAAAACAGCAGGAAAAGAACGCCCCCTATTATAAACATCTCATCCTTCAGGGATGAAGTAAGCCGTTCTTCTATGAGGACTTTACGAGTATCAATGGCATCAATATATATCCCTGTGGAAATCCAGATATCCGTACCGGGTATGTACTCCACATAGGCCAGTTTAGTGGCGTGTTCCATGGAGGGAGGCTTTGGAAATACAAAGGTAACAAAACCGCCGCCCTTTTGGGCCGCTGCATAGAGTTCCCGCACATAGTAGATCCCGTTGACATCCGTGGTATAGGCCAAGTCCTCTCCCTCCCTATCGGACAAGATGGGGTGCATGAAGATCACCGTACCGATGTAGGTATAGTAATAACCGGACTGGTCGTCCTCAAACCGGTAGTCTGTGATATAGGAACTGATGATGGCATACTGTTCCTGCCGGTCCCCTATCCCCGTAAGGGCTTTGCCCAAGGCAATCGCCATGGACTGGGTTCCGAGCTTAAGCTTGTCCTTTTGCCCTTCCAGCATTACCACCGCTTCCTCGGCGATACTGGCATCTTTAATCCGGTCGGCGCTGATATACACTATCCCGGCCAGCACTATGATTGATACAATCAATATAAGAATGATACCAAGGATTCGTGTACTTATAGCTATATTTCGCAGCATAAACATTTCTCCTTACAATAAAAATAGGGAGGATGCTTCATCGGACCATGGATCCGCCCTAACCTTAGTTTTGAAATTAACCCTCCTCCGTTTGCATTATCCCAACCATGCTGCCCTACTGGCAGTACCTGGGTAAGGCAATTCACAAGGAAACCGGGGTTTCGTCCTATACCCGGGAATTCCCGCTCCTCGGCATACTCCTTTTGAAGCCATTACACGGGCTCCTCCTTGAGTAGATTCAGAGGCGCTGATACAGGAAATCCCTCTAGTTTACCGCGGCACTGATGTTTATTTCTGATTTGTTTCCTTCCTCGGTACCATACTATGGCACCAAAGGCACTATAGTAAAGGGGGGTTCGGGTTATGTTTTATCGTCCATTTTTTGTTCTCTTTGTTATGTTCCTGGGCTAGGTTCTCGGGCTCTTCCGCCGGCAATAGGCAGGCTTAAGCTTTTTACGATACCCTGAGGAGTTCTGCCAATCCTTCAAACACTTCGCCCAGATCGGTAAATCGAAGGGATGCATATCTATCCATGGGAGTTTCCATATCGTTCACGATAACGATATGCCCCCCTGCCCGCAGGGTAATTTGAGGAATAGAGGCCGCGGGGTATACCGTAAGACTTGTTCCTAATACCAGCATGAGGTCGGCCTGCCGTGCTTCGGATTCAGCATCCATGAGCGCCTTGGCCGGAAGGCTTTCACCAAAAAAGGTGATCCCCGGCTTTAATACGCTGCCGCAATGAGTACATCGAGGCACATCGCCGGCCCTCACCAGCGCGGCAACCCCTTCAAAATCCATTACACCCTTTGATGGGTCCCCGCAATGCCGGCAATAATGGATCGCCGGGGAACCGTGGATCTCAATAACTCGCCGGCTTCCCCCTTTTTGGTGGAGCAGATCGATATTCTGGGTGATTAATGCCTTAAGAAAACCCTTGCTTTCCAGGGTTCCCAAGGTGGTATGTACCACGGAAGCCTCTTTTTCATGGATATTGTAGATAAAAGAACCTGCGGCCTTATAATAAAAAGAAGGATCTTCATCAAAATAGTCTATATCGAATATTTTCTCTGCATCCCTATCTTTATAAAGACCGTTCTTCCCCCGGAAATCCCGGATACCCGACAGCGTACTTACCCCGGCTCCGGTGAGCGCAATACAATGATGAGCGGAAACAATTGTATTAAAAAGTTCATGTATAGGGTTTTTCATTTTAATCTCCCTCGACCACCAACAGTATTAAACTCCCTAGATTCTTAATCCCCACTAATCAAGCTCACTCATACATACCTGTGTGTTTATAATGCTTTATCTACAGAAAAAAGTCAAGTCATGAGAACCGGCCCAGGGCAGGTACTTTTTTAATGCCCTGTAAAATAGGAAAACCGGTTCCCCCGGATACCATGCAGGTCAAGGGGTACATCCTTATTATATAAAGTATACCCTTATAATGACGCCACCCTGAAATGCAGGATACAGGTATAGGAATTTTCACCCGGAACTCCCGGCTTCGTCGCCGGAAACCGGGACTTCGTCGGATGAAACCCGCGGCGCTCTAGCCTGTATCCGGCCCCGCCCAGAGCCTATAGGGGAATATACCCATAGGCCCTCTGGGATCCCTGACACAGGCTGGGTCTGCCGATTGGACGGGGTGTATCAAGGAACAGGCTACAACAAGGGCTTCCGGTAGGGGCTTTTGTAATCGGCCCTTTTGAAAAAGCCCCTGCCAGGCTTATAAACCGGATACCAGTTGTAACAAGATGCTGGACAAGATCAGCATGAAGGCCCCGCCAATACGGGATGAAATCTGGGCAAAGGGCATGAGTTCCATACGCTGAGCCGCGGACAAAACCGCCACATCCCCGGTTCCCCCCATATTGGACATACAAAGACCAGCGGTAATCGCGGATTCTATAGGGAAGAATCCCACCGCCTTACCCACGAACCCCGCCCCCAGAATGGCTCCCAGCACGGTAACCGTAACAAGCAAGAAATACTGGGGGGTAAAGGCTTGGGCAACCTGGACCAGGTTGGTATAGGAAACACCGATGCCCACCAGGAGCACCCCGGTGAGGTTGTTCATCACAAACTGAAACCATTGGTAGCAGCAAATTTCAAAGTGCTGCGGCAGCACACCCAGGGATTTGACCAGGGCCACGGATAAAATCATCCAGGCATAGCCATGAATAGCAGGAACCCCCTTGTTGAGCAAGGCTCCAAAGGCAAAGAAGCTCGTGGCCATTAAGAGGCCGATCCCCATTTGTGAGAGGTTTATCGTATCCCGGGCACGCTTGTATGCCGGATCAAGCTCAAATTCCGATGCGGCCGCAGTGCCGCGGGAGATCATGAGCTGGCCGTTACCGGATAAGCCGCGTTTTGATATCTTTCCCAAGCGGTTGAGCAGGCCTCCGCACACAATGGAAAGGGCATTACCTAAGGCCACGGCAGGCACCATTTTGGAGAGCATTTCCGTGGCATCCCGGCCAAGCCCCTCTCCAAAGATCTTGGATAGGGGAACCGCTCCTGCGCCCATACCGCCTCCCATAATGGGAATGGCAATAAAGAAAATCGACTCTTTCGCGCCATAGCCGATGAGGGCCCCCACCAAGGCGCTCAGGGTAATGGCAGTCACTACCCCGCCGAGGATCGCCGGCAGATACCGGATCGCGGCCCGGATAAGCAATACGCGATTCATCCCCATGATGGATCCGGTGATCAACGCCGCAATATAGAAATCAAGAAACCCCTCCCCCACCATGAAGGAATCCATAATCTTAAACGCCGGTTCAGGTAAGATTTTGAAGGTCACCAAGGCGGCGGAGCCAAAGATAATAACAATGGCGCCCCCTCCGAGAAAAGTTTTGACTATAGGAGTCTTATCACCGATTGTCCCGAAGAGGGTACCGATAACAATCATCAGCGGGAAGGCGCCGATCATCCCTTTAGGCAGTTTCCCCAGATAGGTCGCCGCAAGGATAATAAGCGCAAAAAGAGCAAAAAAATACCACTCCATACCATACAGTTGAAAATTCTTTTTCTCTGCTGGTCTTGCAGTATTCACCGGTTCTGTATTCATAGGTTTACTCCTTAAAAATAATCTATGTTACGGAGACTTTTTAAAAAGTCGGTTAGTTTTGAAAAAAACTTTGGAAAAACCCGCCGGAGGACGGATGTTTCTGGTATATTTCGTTATTTTCTCAAAATCCGGCATTTTAAGAAAGCCCCCTGTACGGTTAGCCCTATGGTTAGGCTGCTGTCTGGGTCCAATGGAGAGACGCCTCTTACCCGGTTCGTGCTGCTCGCACCGGTGGACCCTGGGCTTCCCTGCAAGCAAAGGCCGCCTGTATGGGCTCGCGCCCTTACGCCCCTAGGCACCTTAGGGGAGCACCGAAAACGCATTGCCCGTTCTTCCCTGCTTTCTTAGGCCAAGCCTTAGGGTAAGCCGATCTGTAAAGATTCCCCAGGAGGACTGCGGCGCACGATGAATTCCTCCCGGTTAGTCCAGGGACGCTCAGCAATTTCCTTGGCATGGGTGAGCAGGGCCACCTGAACCCGGAAGGGCTGCTCCCCGGAGAGGGGCCGCAGTCTCCGCCATACCCCATCGCTTCCCAGGACCCGGGCCTGGCAGTTATCCCGGAAATAGGCCTCCAGGATTGCAAGCACTTGCCGCCGCAGATCTTCCTGCAGCACCGGAAACATGAGCTCCACCCGCCGTTCCAGGTTCCGCGGCATCCAGTCCGCGCTGGAGAGAAACAGCTCCTCCGCTCCGCCGTTGGCAAAATAAAAAATCCGAGAATGTTCCAGGTAATGATCGATAATGCTTACCACCCGGATATTCTCCGACAAGCCCGGCAAACCCGGAACCAACATACATATTCCCCGGATATTGAGCAAGACCTTAACCCCCGCTGCAGAGGCCCGGTACAGGGCCTTAATCATATCAATGTCTGCCAGGGCATTCATCTTGGCCATGATCCTGCCGGGGTATTCCTGGTTTGAGCGCTTGGTTTCCCGGTCAATCAGATCCAAGAGGTGGTGCTTAAGACTCGTAGGGGCGATTACCAATTTCCGCATGGATTGAATCACCGAATAGCCGGTAATCATGTTAAAGAGCAGCCCCACATCAAAGGCAATCTCATCTCGAGCCGTAAAGATACCGATATCCTCGTAGATCTTCGCGGTCTTATCGTTGTAGTTCCCCGTGGAAAGGTGGACGTACCGTTTAATCCGGTCGTTCTCCTTGCGGATAATCAAGGAAACCTTGGCATGTACCTTGAGCCGGGAGAGCCCATAGATCACAATAACCCCGGCCTTTTCCAGCCGGTTTGCCCAGGAAATATTGCGCTCTTCATCAAACCGGGCTTTAAGCTCCACCACCGCGGTTACCTGTTTGCCCTTAAGGGCCGCCTCTTCAAGGGCTTTCACGATAGGAGAATCACCGCTGGTCCGATAGAGGGCGGTTTTAATGGAAATCACCTGGGGATCAAAGGTAGCCGCCTGAAAGAAGCGGATCACCGGATCAAAGGACTGATAGGGAAGGTGGAGGAGCACGTCCTTCTGGCGTATCCTGTCCCACAGGGATGCATCGGGAGCCACATCGGTGAAACTGGGGTTTCCCCAGATTCTCCAGGGATTTTCCCGGAGATGATCAAACCCCGGGGTCTTGACCAGTTCTAATAAACCTTCCAGATTCAGGGGACCCCTTACCTCGTAGAGATCCTGGTCGTCCAGTACGAAGCGCCGGGCCAGTTCATTCTGAAGCCGCTTGCTCCCCGGAGAAAAAACCATCCGCACTGCCATGGACTTTCCCCTGCTTTCCAGCACCTCTTCCATGGCTTCGATAAAGTCTTCGTCCCGCTTTTCATCTACCGAAAAATCCGCATCCCGGTTAATTTTGAAGAGCATCTGTTCTTTAACCCGGTAACCGGGATAGAGGGCGGCCCCAAAGGTGAGCACCAGATCTTCCAGAAGGGCCCAAGCGGTTTTCTCCGTAGCTGCCCCTTCATTGGCCTGCCGGTGCTGCGGTAGCCAGATGATACGGTCCAGAACCGGTGGAATCTGGATAATGGCGATCCGGTTCACCCCGGCCCTTTCCATCGGGGGTTCTTGAGAGAGGAGAAAGGCCCCGTAGAGGGAAACGCTCTCAATAGAAGGCAGGGCCTCGGTCTCTTCGATCCGTAAAGGGGTGAGCAGGGGGTAAATGTTCCGCATAAAGAAGGAGTCGAGGTAATCCCAATGAGCGGGAGTATAGGCATCAGGCCGTAGGAGTTCCAAACCTCCTTGAGCCAGGGCAGGAAAGATCTCTTGCTCAAGGCAGGTATATTGCCGGTGGATTATAGAACGGATCTTAGCCGCTCCTAGGGCGAGCTGATCGTCGTAACTGAGGCCTGCCGGATCCGGAGGGGCTCCACCGGTACGCCCCTGATAGGCGCGTTTCATGGCTGCTACCCGAATCATGAAGAATTCGTCGAAGTTGGAGGAGACGATAGATAAATACTTAAACCGATCCAGCGGAAGGAGATCCTGCCTGAGCCCTTCTTCCAGGATCCGCTCGTTAAAGTCTATCCAGGAAAGCTCTCGATTAAAAAACCGTTGATTACCAGCTACCGCCTGCTCCATGTTCTTTGCCTATGCTTTTATACCTCGTACCATGAGTTCAACGAACCCCTCCCCAGCGCATCTTCGAGGCTTCATGGGGAACAACTCGGCCTCATGCTTAGGCATTTTACGGAGGCTTAAAACGCAATGGGCTTTGCAGAAGCCCTCCCTCGTGCAGCCTTACAGTAAAAGCACGTTATACCCAAATACATCTTGAAACAAATCTGCTTTTTCTTCCAGTCCTATCAGTTCCAAGCTCAGATCCCGGTTTCCCTCGGTACGCAGGACCAGGGTTTCGTTTTTCAGTTCCACCTGCAGGAGGCTTACCTGCTGGGTATGGCCTCGATCCAGGGCATCCGCCACCCGGAGCATAGAGGCCATTTTAAGTACCAGGTTTCGGTCTTCCCGTTGTAAGGCGATATAGTCGATATCCTCTTGGGAAGGGGGGGCGCTGCGATGATACCGGATCACATTGGCAATGATGTCCAATTCATCCCGGCGAAGTCCAAAAATTTCAGAATTGACCACAATGTACTGACCGTGCTTGTGATGATCTTCCCCGCGGATGAACATCCCAATGTCGTGGAGCAAGGCCGCCACTTCCAGCATCATCCGCTCCCGCCGATTCATGCCGTGTTCATGGCTCAGGGTATCAAAGAGGAAGAGGCAGAGATTCGCCACATAGCGGTTATGGGCTTCGTCATAATGGTACTTGCGTCCCAGATTTGCCGCAGAAGCGATGATCTGGGAGAAGAATTCCTCCTGCAATTCCGGATCCACCCCCAAAGCGAGGTCTATGAGCAGGCCCTCTCGAAGGGACACGTCAGGAACGACCACCTTGGAGGCAATGGTCTGCTCTAAAAATTGCCTGTACACGAGCAGCCCCGGAACAAACCCTTCGGCTTCCGCATAGGGAATATGCAGATTCTGCACACAGGCTTCGATACTGTAGTGCTGTACTTGCTGTACAAAGGCGATAAATGCCTCTCGCGGGATGATCCGGCAATGCTCGTTGAGTTCGGTTCCTATGATGGCTGCGGCGATTCGGGTATCCGAACCAACCCCGACAAAGCTGTTGATATGGGCCAGGTTCATTTCAGCGCTTAAAAATTCCGCGGTATGGCGAATACTTTCCCGCAGGTACCGCTGGGACCAGGCAGATCCCACCGCAAGCCGGGATTGTTGTTCAATGAGGAGGGTCCCCAGGCGGAGGCTATGGGCCGCGGCCATCTTGCCCCGCTCGAGCAGCATGATCTCCGTAGCTCCCCCGCCAATATCGATAATCATGGTATTGTCCTGCCAGAACTGGGGAAAATCCTGTTTCAAGGCAAAGCGTACCGCCAGGTAGATGAGACGGTTCTCCTCAATCCCCTCGACGATGGATATCCTAAACCCCGTGGCCAAGCGGACCCGATCCACAAACACATCCCGGTTCCGGGCAGCTCTGAGCGCGCTGGTAGCAAGTATATGGATATCCGTATCCAGGATACCCCACCCGGCCAGTAACTCCTTGAAATACTGTAATACCGAAAGACATTCCGTAAGGGATTCCCGGGATACCCGGCCTGAGGTAAACACATCCCGTCCGAGGGTTACGGGTTTTCCGGCTTTGTCTAGTACCTGCCACTGCCCTTTCTTGGCGATCTCCGCGACTACCAGCCTGATGCTGGTAGAACCAATCGCCAGAACCGCTACCAAGCGATTTTTTGTTTCCATCATCATGAGCCCTACCTAGGAACCGGCATACAAGCCTTTCCGCGATGCAGGAGGCGGATCCTGCTCCGCGGGTTTCTTTGTAATGGGAGTTCGACCCCAAAAACAAAAGCCCCGAATGTATCCCCATGAGGAGCGAACATGCGGGTTCATTCGAGACCCGCCTCCCGGTATTCCATGAAGCTCCCCTTGAGGAACGCTCATTCCGGGCTGAACCAGAGGCCCCTTGCGGGGGAACCCGTTTCACAGACCGCAACGCAGCCCTTCGGCCTTGAACAAAACGAACCCCCTTACAATAGTAACCTATAGTGAGACCAAAAGAAAAAGCGCGGCGCAGTAACGCGCAGGTATCCGCATAACGCGCATTCATTCGGGGACTCCCGGGCATGCCATGAGGCTTGGTTTCTACCTTCCTGACCTCAAGGGGCAGTAGAAAACACGCCCCCTCCCCACCTTGGATAAAAGATATGCTAGGGGTTTATCCTGAAACAGCCCCATCGCCTCTAACGATGCCAAAAGCCCGGAGCCTTTTTCGGTAAGCCGGTACATCCATACTACCCAGGGGCGGCGGTCATTATAGGTAAAAATAGCACACCATGAACGGGAAGTATACCCTTAAAGCTACACGGGACCCCCAAAAGTACCGGGGTTCAAGAAGGGAAGTATTGCTGTTCGGAGGGAGCTTAATCCAGTTCCGAGAGAGATTAATCCGGCTCTGAGGGGAATTATTGGGACTCCGAGCAGAACCGGTTCTACCCGGAAGGGAACCATTGGGACTCTGAGTAGAACCGGTTCTACCCGGAAAGGAACCATCGGGACTCTGAGTAGAACCGGTTCTACCCGGAAGGGAACCAGCGGGACTCTGAGCAGAACGAGTTCTACCCGGAAGGGAACCAGCGGGGCTCTGCACAGAGAGAACCCTCCTTAGGAGGTCCTGCTCCGAATAGACAGATCTGCTATCCCTGCTATCCCGTAGCGCTGCATATACCCGGCAATACCCTGAATGATTTCAGGCATAAGCGGGGGACGGGCAAAGGTAGCGGAACCAACTTGAACCGCCGCCGCCCCGGCAAGGAGGAATTCCAAGGCATCTGCGGCATTGGCAATACCTCCTAAACCAACCACGGGAACCCTAACGCCTTCCCAGAGATCCCACACCATGCGAAGGGCCAAAGGCCTAATCCCAGGACCGGAAAGGCCGGCCCTGATATGCTGGAAAACCGGTTTTCTGCTATAAATATCAATCGCCATAGCCTGAAAGGTGTTCACCAGGGAAAGGGCATCCGCTCCGGCTGCAACACAGGCCCTGGCCACTGCCAGGAGATCCGGAGCATTGGGGGAAAGTTTTACCATGAGCGGCTTATCCCATACCGTCCGTACCGCCTGTACCACCGAAGCCGCAGGCCCTGGGTCAAGGCCAAAAGCCATACCGCCCGCTTGGACATTGGGACAGGAAATATTGAGTTCGATCATATCCACCGATGTCTTGGCAAGGAGCCCCGCGGCCTCCCTGTATTCTTCCACCGCTGAACCCGAGAGATTGGCGATCACCACCGGTCCGAGTTCCCGAAGAGCGGGAAGTTCCTGTTCAATAAAAGCGGGGATCCCGGGATTTTCAAGGCCAATGGAGTTTAAGAGCCCTGCCGGGGTTTCGTACAGCCGGGGACCGGCATTTCCCTGCCGGGGGTGCAGGGTGAGGCCCTTGGTGCAGATTCCCCCCAGGCAGGCTATATCCAACAGCCCCTGATATTCCCGGCCATACCCGAAAGTCCCCGATGCAGCGATGACCGGATTCCTGAAGTGGATTCCGGCAATACACACCGAGAGGTCCGGGACCGCAGCCCCGCTTTGCGAAGGGGCCTGTTCATGCGTATTCATCAAAGAGGACCTCCTCGGCCCTGAAAATAGGACCGTCCACACAGCAGCGCCGGTTCCCCCGGATGGTTCTGACCGTACACCCTAAACAGGCCCCTACTCCACAGGCCATGTGCCGTTCCATACTGATAAAACAGGGAACCCCCAGATTTTTACACAAGCCGGCCACAGCCTTGAGCATGGGTTCAGGACCGCAGGCGTACACCCGCCGGTATCGTGCCGGTTCCAAGAAGTCCAGAATCCGGCCTTGACGGCCCTGGCCGCCTTCTTCCGTGGCGATAATGCAGGAAGCATGGGGAATTTTTTCAAGGCCAAAGGGAAGGGACTTGAAGCCCCCATAGAAGTGGAAGGTCCCCGGGGGGAGTTCTTCAGCAAAGGCCGCACAAGGCGCCACACCTATACCTCCTCCCACGAGGGCAATGGGACCCTGAAGGGGTTCCGGGTCCAGGGCACCCCAGTAGTTGCCCAGCGGACCGGTCAGTTCCACCAGTTCACCGCATTGCAGGGCGGCCAGTTCCGCAGTCCCTTTGCCTCGCTTGGCGATGGAGAAACCGACCAAACCGGCACCGCCTCGGTCGTGAGGAGGCTTCCACCATGCGACACTGATGGGCCTGCCCAAAAACACCGAGGATCGCTGGGGTTTAAGCATAAAAAACTGTCCTGCCCGGGGATAGGGTCCTGGCCAGGTAAAGTCAAGCCGGAATACCTCGGGAGTAAGCTCCTCGTACCGATTGAGCCTGCAGAGAAGGCTCTTTTTAAAAGCCCCTGGGCTCCCGGCCATCAGGAAACCCTCCCCTGGTCCGCTCCCTGTATGGCGGCGCAGAGGGCGTCCCGCATCCGGATCGCCGCGTGACGGGCTGCTTGTGCGGCAGCGGCGGTATCCACCGATTCCGGATCCCTTCCTGCCACCTGAGTCCAGGCTTTGAGAATGGAACGGGAAGCGTTTACCACCCCGCCGTTAGCCTTGCGGAACAATAAAGCCGCATCCTTTGGGGCTCCCCCTTGAGCGCCATACCCCGGGATGAGGAAGAACAGGTTTTCCCGTCTTGCCCGGATGGAAGCGGCTTCCTCCGGTTCGGTACAAGCCACCACTGCGCCAAAGGCTCCGTAGCCATAGGCCCCCGCGCGAGCAGCGGCTAATTCGGCTAGTTTGTCGCCTACCGCATCGTACAAGCGGCCTCCGGCTTTCAGTTCCTGGTATTCAAAATCCCGCATTCCCGGGTTAGAGGTCCGCATGAGCACAAAGGCCCCCTTACCCTTACGATCCGCATAGGAAAGCCAGGGGGCTATGGAATCCATCCCCATATACGGGGAGAGGGTAACAAAATCCGCTTCAAAATCGCCCTCAAAATGAGCCTGGGCGTATTGCGCTGCGGTTTCCGCTATGTCCCCTCGTTTGATATCCGCGATGACCAGGCTTCCCTGTTCCCGGATATACCGCAGGGTTTGGGCGTAGGCATCCAGCCCTGCCCGTCCCAGAGCCTCATAATAGGCGATCTGGACCTTGTAGCAGGCAGCAATGTCTACGGTACAGTCCACCAGAGCCCGGTTATACGCGCTCACTGCTTCGGCATCCGAGGCCCCTTTCCGCCGTTCTTTGGGGGGAATATAGGCTGCGGCCGTATCAAGGCCCACACAGACAGGACCTTTGTATGCCACTGCTTCATAGAGTTGATCCATACGATACATGATGTTCTATTATATACATCTATACCTCTTCGTATCTATTGATTCTTGCAAGCATCCGGTCATATTACCGGTAGGTAGATGCCGGGATAGGCGTATAGAAAACTTCTCCGGGATTTTAGGGCTACCCCAAACCAGTCCGCAGACCGAAAAAGCCGCTTCGGGGATGCTCCGGGAAGGTTCCCAGGGTCAACGCGTTACGCCGCCGGAACATAAAACGGTCCCCTGATGGCCCCGATTTCACGAATGACCATCTTTGTACGCGGTGCTAATCCGTGGAATCGGTGGACAAAATTCGCACCCTCTTGGCGGCAGGAGAGACCCCCAACCCCCCGGGACCTTTCTCCAAGGAGCATGCAGAAGCCGGTCCTAGACTGAACTGAGAAGACCCTGGGATACCTGATACACGAGCGTCCCGGGTTTACGGTACCGGTGATAGGGTTCATCAGGAAGAAACGTAAAGAAGGCTTGCCCATATTCAGGAAGGGCTTCCAGAAATTTCCGCCGCTTTTCAGCGTCTAGTTCAAGGAGTACATCGTCTAGGAGCAGCACGGGATACTTTCCGGTCAGTGCGGAAAAACGCCGGGCCTGGGCAACCCGCAGAAGCAGGGCAAGGAGCCGCCGCTGGCCTGTAGAGGCGTTCCCGGCAAATTCCGCTTCTCTCCTGATAAAGAGGTATCGGTCCCGGTGAGGCCCTGAAAGGGTCAGCCCTGAAAGGCCATCCCTTTCCCGGTGTTCTTCCAAGAAACCCTGGATCCCCTCCAGAGTCAGCGCTTTCCAGGACGGGACATAGCGAAGCCCCAGCTTATCAAGACCGGTAACCTGCTCATAGAGGGTACCAAAGATTGCGGAAAAACCTACGCTTGCTTCCTGCCGCTTTTCCATGAGTTTGAGCCCATAGAACGCAAGCTGGGGATCAAGGGCATCCAGCATGGGGCGTAGGGAAGTCCCCCTAGGGGGATCCGCTCCTGTTTTGAGCAGGGTATTTCTCGTCTTAAGGACCCGCCGGTATTTTCGCAGGTCTTCAAGGTAGCCCGGATCCGCGAGCCCCAGGGTCTGATCAAAGAACCAGCGCCGCCGTTCCGGGCTTCCGGTAACGAATTCCATATCTTCATGGCAGAATACGATACTGGGGGCCACCCCAAGCAGGTCCCGCCGGTCTTCAATACGTTTTCCATCCAGGTATACGGTTTTTTTCTGGTGTTCATAGGTAACCCGGACCTGATCATAGAGCATGCACTCCTTGTCCGAAGACCGGTTCCTATCACCGGAACCGGCAAAATGCGCGGCAACCGCACTGTACTGCTCCCCCTCACGCACTACCTCCCTATCGGATACTCCCCTGAAAGACGAAGCATAGGAACAAAAATAGACGGCTTCAAGGAAATTGGTCTTACCCTGTCCGTTTTCGCCCACCAGAAAAACATCTTTTCCCTGGGTGTTAGTCTCCGCATCTGCAAGATTCCGAAAACCCAGGGTCCGCAGGCTTCCAAAGATCACAGTTGCATAGGCATGACAATGTGGAAGAAGTCCTGGGGAGGATCGGGCATGATGGTTATGGCCCGGGTGGCCTCGGTAAACTGAATACAGATATCCTTATCATCCATCACCTTAAAGGGTTCTTCCAGATACCGGTAATTCAAGGCGATGGACACTGCTTCCCCTTGGTATTTACAGGGAATTTCCTCTTTTGCCGTTCCTATATCGCTTTCTTCCGAATACACCGCGAGGGTCTCGGAACTGAGCCCGAGATACACCCTATGGGACTTTTGTTCGACCAAGAGGGAGACCCGTTTAAGGGCATCCAGCATTTCCAGGCGATTCACGATAAACGAATAGCTTTGACTTTCAGGAATAACCCGATGGTAATTGGGAAATTGTCCTTCAATTAACACGGAGGATAAATTATAGGAGCCGAATTGGATAAAGATGTTCTTATCGGTTACGGAAATCGATACCAGACCCTCGTCTCCCGCCCGTTTCAGGATGATCTGCAGGATTTTGGGAGGGATGATGATACCGGAAAACACCGGTATCCCCTGATCAAGGGCTTTACTGATATACGCCAGGCGTCTGCCGTCGGTGGCAACCATGATGATCTTGTCTTCGGTCTTTTCAAAGAATACCCCGTTCATGAAATACCGGGTTTCATCATCGGAAACGGCAAAAATAGTCTGGAGGATCATCGCTTTGAAGTCCCTAGCGGGCATTTCAAAGGAATGCTCCACATAAGGCACCGGAAATTCGGGAAATTTCTCCGAGGCAATGCTCTTCAGTTGAAACCGAATCTTCTTGAGGGTAGGTTGGATCGTTATTTTCATATCGACTTGCTCAAACTCAAGCTCACCCTCAGGAATGGAATTGAGGATTCCTAGGAATTTATCCCCAAACACCGTAGTCGATCCCGGTTCTATGACGATTACCGGAACTTTGGTCTCGAAGTTGACCTTTATATCCGTGGCTTTGATGGAAAGGGTGTCCTGTTCAGCTTCAAGATAGATATTAGACAGTATGGAAATGGCATTCTTGGAGGAAATGATTTCCTGAGCTATGGCGATCTCTTTTAGCAGCACGCTCCGTTCACAGGTGAATTTCATATAAGCGTATCTCCTCTTACAGTATGTTTACCTAGGGTAATGCATTATAAATAACCTTATACTACTGCTTTTCCGTGCTTCTTCATAGCACCGATACAAGCAACGGCCCTTCATCCCCGGTCTTTGAGTTTTGCCTCGAAGCGCTCTAAGTCTTTCCCCTGGAGCCTTGCATCCGCGGGGGTTTCCTCGGCGACTCCCAGGCGCCGTTGGATTTCAGTGAACTCGTCCCGGGAGAAGGAGACTCCATCCAGCACATGCCGCTCAAAGGACCCGCAGGATCGAGGGGCCACGCGCTTCGTGATTTCAAGTAACACCCCGGCATAGCAGCGGATTTCTTTTTGGGCGTGAGGGCTAAGGCGGAGGTTCAAAAAATGAAACAGGTTATGCAGATCAATCTGCCAGTAGACCTCAGTATACAAGGAGAGGGGCAGGTTTATCCGGGCCAGTTCCCGGGCAATTCCCTGCTCAATAAGCCCGGTGTAATCGGTATAGCTTTGTTTTTGGGCTGCGGCCATACCCCTACAGATCCCCTGGGCACGCTCTCTATCCAGAGCCGCGGCAGCCCGGCCCTGCTTATGGTCGGTACTTTGGAGCGCCACCTCTTCAGGAACCGGCACATAAAACTCCTCCTGCATCACCGAATACCTGCCTGAGATCTCATTAAGCCGGGCAGTCCGGTGCCGTATCCATTGACGGGCCACAAAGATCGGGAGTTTTACATGAAAAGTTAACACTACCTGTTCAAAGGGGGATGTATGCTGGTTTCGGAGGAGATAATCAATGAGTCCCCCGTCTTCCCGGTATCCCTTGGTTCCCGCTCCGTAGGATACCCGGGCGGCTTGTACCACCCGATCATCCCCTCCTAAATAATCTACCAGCCTGATGAAACCTTTATCCAAGACCGGAAATTCCTTATCGAGTATCGCTTCGGCTTCCGGCACCACACAATGAGCCATTACATCCCTCCGCTTTGAGTATACTATATTTCAGGATTCCCGGAAAGCGGCCCCTGTTGCCTCGGAATAGCAAATAACCGTATAAGGGGAATAGGACCTAAGCACACCGGAGGGCC
>JAITRH010000127.1 GCA_031288495.1 Treponema sp.
TATACTAAAGTGCCGGATTTGCGCACCCGAATTTCGGCAAACCCCTTGGAAACGAGAGCATCCAAATTTTTCTTCGCCTCATCCATGGAAAGGTTAGCCCCCAAGGCCACTTCACTGGCCGTGAGGATACCCTTATTCGCTTTAGCCAGTTTAAGGATGACCCGTTCCACCGATTCTTTTTCTTTTACTACTCGGGCATCCCCATCATGAACATACCGCCAGGGGGATGGACCATGCCGCATACCCCCTTGGTTAAAGAGGGCATTCCGAATATTCGCCTCTCGAACTTGCCCGGGGAGGGTAAAAAAATCGTAAATAGCCCCGATCATTCCCAGCCCGCCCGTACACATCCACAGGACACCTGTAGGGATTTTCCCCAAATAAAACCGATGGAAGCCTAAGGCTCCGAACCCTGATACGAGCCAAAGCAAATATGCTATCCCGACACTGTACATCCTAACCTCCCCAAGCGCTTTAGACCTATTCAAAGGAGCGCATTACGCCGAATTTTTAAAACCGGGCTAGTTATGGGCTTCCACAGGGGCTTTTACCATCCCTGACCGACTATTATGGTATAAGTATAATAGGGAACAAGATCTATAACAAGTATACCTATAACCTGGACAAAGACATCGATAACCGGCGGGTCTTGATGCCGGGAAAAGGGTTCACCGGTGAGGCTGATGTTTCATGCTAAACCCTGCTTAATCGGTGAAAATCAGGGTAATCGCGGCTCAAGTCCGGAGGACAATAGTGCTTATCCTGTCGGCAGGAGCGGACGTCCCCGCATGGGTTTCCCCCTTTTTGTTTAAAAAAGCGGCCTACCGTTGAAGAAAGGCAGGCAATGATCTACAAAGTATAAAAAGGAGTAAATAGGGGTACCAGGGGATTGTATAGAATAATCCTCCTAAGCATAGCAATCGAGTGCAGAGCCCCATCGTCACTAAAAACGGAGAAAGGTAATGGTAAAACATCGGACTCAGGTCCCCAAGTATCGGTGTCCCCACTGGGGGCGCCAGGTTGCCGGGGAGAGGACATGACCTATCGGGGATGGCTTTCATGGATAGGGAACCTCGTCCCTAACATACTCGTGGAAGGAATGGGCCTAGGGCATATCGGTGGCGTACTGAGCATCGGTATCCCCAGGGTCTTAAAAGTGATCAAATCGAGCATATCCCAGATAAATCCAAAACGAAATCCCTATGATTGCCTTGAAACAGATGAGTTTTGGATGTATGGGGGGGGGGGGGGGGGGTATACGTATTATCGGAGAACCAGGAAAATCGTGGCGTCAAACCGGAAGTTCACACGATATGGGGGAGCCGGGACCTAAAGACGGTGCAGAAACCGAGCAAAAAGATACAACCATTGGAAATAGGCTCCGAGACCCGAGGGACTGATGGGCGGGATAGTTTCTTGGTAACCTTTAGAGAAGACCTGCATGTGGGAGGAAAGACGCATACCCTAGGGATAGAGGGGAACAGCTACCGAATAGGGCGGAGATTTGAGCGGCCCTGGTGTTTTTCCAAAAAGGGGGTGTAAGCGCCGAAGGGCATGGATAGGGCCTTCTGGTACCTCCATTATGGCTTTGTTTGAGAACCCATCATACTTAGTGGATCCCGTCAAAAAATTACCGAATTATGCAAAAATGTGGTTCATACTCAAAAATAGCATAAAAAAATACCAAACTTCCAGGGAAGCCATAGCTTACTATTTAACTCGTTAAGAAGGGCTATTAATGAAACGAATTATTGCCAGTGTGCAGCTTTTTTTCTTTTTTACTCATACCGTCATGTTTGCTCAGACTGCTAATAGTTCACGGCAAAATACCATGGATACTTCACGGCAAAATATCATGGATACCTCACGACAAAATACCACGGATACTTCACGGCAAAATACCACCGATACCGCAAGACAAAATACGATGGATACCTTAATTCCCTCCCCGACGACTGTTCCTAATTCCTCAGAAGCGGATAAATTACTCAAGAGAATAATGCTCGCCATGTCGAATCCGGATTACCGGGTAACCGCCGGAGATGTGTATACCTTGACCTATATGGCTGCCGGAATGCCGGTCATCTATAAAATCATCGTAGATAGTACCTACAAAATACGGGTTGCCAATTTAGGGATTATTAATGCTGCGGGTAAGACTTTTCCCCAATTAAAGATCGAAGTGGAACGGATTGTTTCCAATAACTACCCCTTGAGTGGGGTCCAGTTGATGTTAACCGAACCGGCTCTCTTTACCGTGTATATCACCGGGGAAGTCCAGACAGCCCAAGAAAGCCAGACCTGGGCCTTAGAGCGGCTTTCTGATGTGATCAAGAAAGAGATGCTCACCGACTATGCTTCTCTTAGAGATGTATCGGTACACCCTTTAAATGGACAAGCCAAGGTCTATGATCTGTTCAAGGCCCTCCGGTTTGGCGATATACAACAGAATCCCTATGTCCGTCCGGGAGATAGTATCCGGGTAAACCGGGTTAAACGGATCGTTACCATTGAAGGGGACGTGGAACGGCCCGGGTCCTATCAGCTATTACCTGGAGAAAACCTCAAAGAACTGGTGGATTATTATGCCGGCGGCTGTACGCCCCTGGCAGATACCTCCCGCATAACCTTAGTCCGGTATGTGAACAGTACGGTAGATTCGGGAGATAAAATATACCTTACCCTCCATGATATCCAGGCTAATTATGGCCTCTATCATTGGGACACCGTACAAATACCCACGATTGTCAATTTAATGCCGGTTATGTTTGTAGAAGGGGCGGTAAGCCAGGAAGACGATAAAGTGGAACAAGCGAGTGTATCCAATAGGCTCACCATCCGGTTTAATGAGGGAGAAAATTATGCCTCCCTGGTACAACGGAATCAAAATTGGTTTTCTTCTATATCGGATACCAAGAATGCCTATATCATCCGGAACGGAGAACGGATACCGATTAATCTTAATCCTATGCTCTATGATTCATCCTACCGGAGTTCCTATTTTGTCAGAGAGAACGATACGCTGATCATTCCCTTCAGGCAGTATTTTGTAAGCGTAGCAGGGGCGGTGGCTGTACCGGGACGGTATCCCTATATCCCAGACCGGAGTTGGGACTATTATGTCGCCCTGGCCGGTGGTTTTAACGTGGATAAGAATGCCCGCAGTTCGATAATCATCCAGGATATTAGGGGAAAACGGCTGAGTAAATCCGATGTGATCACCCCGGAATCCATAATTACCGCCAAAACCAACAGTTTTCTTCATTATTTTAATCAGTATGCGCCGATTATCACCACGACCCTGACGCTGATTACGACTTCCCTCACCCTCAGCACGCTGTTGAATCGGTAAGCCGGATTACGTGTTGCGCCAAAATAAAATCTAGCCGAACCGCTCAGGCGGTTTCTCCTGTGATACCCCTTTGCGCGGCCGGTTTCAAGAGCCGCTCCCGCGCTTCGTCCATCTCCCGCTTGAGGGTCACCGGGTCCTTATACGCTTCTGCCGGGTCGGGCGATTCCAGCAGCCGCCGGCAGGGCGTCCTGGGCGCCTTCTCGTAGATTTTCTTGTACCTGCTTAAGGCCTGCTTCTCCTCAGGCTATGAGGCGTATCGTCGGGTACCGGTAGTTGAGCAGGGGATTAAGATACCGGTAGACCTCCTCCAGGGCATTGTGCATTTCCTGTCCCTCAAACCGGTGATAACCCACGGTTTTACGCACCACATCGCCGTGTTTCTGCTCTACTCGGACCGGAGGTCCGCAAGGAATTATCGTTTTTGTGGCAGGGACGCCCCGGATAAACGGTAGGTTGTTCTGGTCGCACCGGTCGTTGAGCTGGCGGTTGATGAACTCTCCGCCGTTGTCGCTGTCGATGCCCAAGAGGGGGAAGGGAAGCTCGTTCCGGATGTGCTGTATCCGCTCCTTGACCCGGCGATGGGTGCCGTTAAGGAGGGCGCGCTCCTCGGTTCTGCCGGAATCCACGCCGGTCCCGGTGCGGTTTCCGGCAGAACCGACCGGAAGCGTCCGGCCCGCAGGGGTCCACCCGGTGGAACTCGAAGAAACCGGGCTTCCGCTGGTCCCAGGTGAACATGACCCGCACCGGTATCTGGTCCCGCAGGAGATTCCCGGGCTTAGTCAGGCTCAAGCCCCGAAGCCGCCCCGTGTCTTTTACCGGTTTGAGGATGTGGTCGATGGTACGCGGGCTGACGAGGCCAGGAGGTCCCGCATTTCAGGGGTAAGGAATATTCGGCACCGGGCCTTGCGACCCCGGCATTTGGGGAGGCCCATAGCAAGGCCGGGTCTTGTAAGCCCGGCGTTGGGGTAGGTCGATAGCAAGGCCGGGCCTCGCAAGCCCGGCGTTGGGGTAGGTCGATAGCAACGCCGGACCTGGCGACCCCGGCGTTGGGGTAGGTCGATAGCAAGGCCGGGCCTTGTAAGCCCGGCGTTTGGGTAGATCCATAGCAACGCCGGACCTGGCGACCCCGGCGTTGGGGGTGGCCGATAGCAACGCCGGACCTGGCGACCCCGGCGTTGGGGTAGGTCGATAGCAACGCCGGACCTTGCAAGCCCGGCGTTTGGGCAGGCCGATAGCAAGGCCGGACCTGGCGACCCCGGCGTTTGGGGAGGCCCCTAGCAACACCGGGCGTGGCGGCCCCGGCGTTTGCTCAGGAAGTCCGTCATGAGGCGAAGCAGCGGAGCCAGGAGCTGCGGACCGCAGGTCCGACCGCATAAGCAGTCGAAAAGACCCCAGATGTCCTCAAGAAGCGCCGTGAAGGCTGCACCCCGTTGGCCTCCTGCCCTGTTTGCGGCCTGTAGAGGCCGTTTTTGAAGCCTTTCCGCCGTGTTTAGAGGCGGGTATGGCATGATTTTAACGGGCGTGCCGTCTATCCGGGTATACCGGGTTTTACCCCAGTTCGACCGGATATGGGCGAGATAGTCCCGGTTATAACCGAGGGTCCCCATATACTCGTCCAGGAGTTTCCCCCGGCCCTTTTTGTCCGCCTGCTGGTATCGCCGGGCAATCTCCCCGCATATTGTTTTCTTGTTTTTCATAGCTCACCCCATGGGGCTCTCCCTTGTTTCCAGGTAGAACCGGTTTACTGTGGGCTAGATTTTTATTGTGGCCCACACCCCTTTCACTTAGAAAGATTACGGCGTTGCGACGAATTGACATACCCGGGGAGATACCGTACCCTGTTAGCGTCCGTATAGGATATGGTATAGTGAAGGCGACAGGCTGCCCATGAAGCCGGATAGGAGCGGGAGGCTGAAAAGACTTTCCCCGGTCCCTTACCCGTGTGCCCCGCCCAGAGAATCGTCAATTAATTCGGTAAGGAGTACCTATGCAAGAAAAACATTCCCACGACCATCCCCACTGCCACGACCACCCTCAGGGCAGTCATGATCTCGCCCAAGTCCGGGCTTTAATGGAATACATGCTCGACCATAACCGGCATCACGCCGGAGAGTTGGGGGATATGGCCCACACCCTCTCCCATGCAGGGTTGGATGAAGCCGCAAAGGTCCTCACCCAGGGGGTGGAGGATTTTAAACGGGGGAATGCGCAGCTCGACAAAGCCCTGGAACTCCTCAAGGGAGGGCAGCCGTAATGTGTCTATCCACCGTATATGAGCTGGGAACCGGGGGTTCCCCGCGGATACTGGCCGAATATGTGCGGGACCTCAGAGTTACCGGGGATATCATAACCTTTACCGATATCATGGGCAAAGAGATGCAGGTTTCAGGGTCGATCCAACGGGTGGATCTGGTAAAAAACGCGATCACCATTGCCGGGCAGCCGCAAAAAGCAGGGTAATCCACAAACCGCGTAAGCCCAAAGGAAATCCTATGAAACGATACGAGATGGTCCGGGAAATATTCAACTCCTGTAGCAATAATCAGATGCGGGATGTTCTCATTACGGAGATCCAGACGGATACCGTAGACCCGTGGGTACAGAAATTCCTCACCGGTACCGAGGTACGGTGCGAAAAACATGAGAACCCCGATGGAACGATACTTTTCGATATCGACACGGACGGGATACGGCAACGGATTACCTTCACCGAACTTACCGGATACAATCCGGTGTCCATGAATGGGGCAGGGTAAGGTACATCCGCGCATGGGCGCTTCCAGGGGTATTTAAAAAGGGGCCCAGGGATTTTGCGGACCGAAAGGAATGCCCCGGAACGCGGGTTCCCGCTCCCGGCTCAGAAGGAAGCAGGGTGATCGGTTATATACATCCGGGGTTTTCTCCTTTTATTTCATCCTGTTTTATGTTATATTTGAGCTAGTTTCAAAAGTGACGGGTTGGAACAAGCGTAATCTGTAAAAATACTACAGGAGGAAAACCGATGAAGCTATACAGCCGTGGGCAGGTGATACTGTTCTGTGGGTTAAGCAGTGTCATCGTACTCATGGGCACCGTGGGTTTTGGATTGCTGAGGAGTTCCTATAAAGGGGAGCTTGCTCCGCGTACCTCCGAGCTAGATTCCCGTGAACAGAAGTCGCCGGACCTGCGGCAATCAAGCCCCCTGCAATCCCTCCAGATCAATACCGCAGATCTCCTGCCTTATACCGAGGACGAGCGGGAAAACATCGCCGTCTATGAACGGCTTAATGGGGCGGTGGTAAACATCACCACTGAAACCGTGGCTATTAACTGGTTTCTCGAGCCGGTGCCCCAAGAGGGAGGTTCCGGTTCAGGCTCCATCATTGATACCCGGGGATATGTATTAACCAATAACCATGTGGTAGAAAACGCGTACAAGGTGTTTATTAACCTCGCCGATGGAAGCCAATTTGAAGGAACCCTGGTGGGAACGGATCCGGAAAACGACATCGCGGTTCTTAAATTTAACCCTCCCCGGGGCACCGAACTCCGTACCGTCCCTTTTGGGAATTCCGGGAATCTCAAGGTAGGCCAGAAAGTGCTGGCCATCGGGAATCCTTTTGCCCTGGAAAGGACCTTAACCGTGGGCATTGTTTCAGGTCTGGGCCGCCCCATTCAGACCTCGAGGCAGCATATTATCCGGGATATGATCCAGACCGATGCGTCCATCAACCCCGGTAATTCCGGAGGGCCCTTGCTTGATACCCAAGGCCGCATGATCGGCATCAATACGATGATCTATTCTCCCTCCGGAGGCTCTGTGGGTATCGGATTTGCAGTCCCGGTGAATACCGCGAAGCGGGTGGTGGCGGAACTCATCGAATATGGAAAGGTCAAGCGGGGCTGGATTGACGCAACCATGGTGCAGCTTTTCCCGGCCCTGGTCCGGTATGCAAAGCTGCCGGTATCTACGGGGCTCTTGGTTTCCCGAACCAAGCGGAGCGGTTTTGCCGACCGGGCAGGTATCCGTCAGGGCAGCGAGCCCGTACGGTACGGCTCCAGTGTGATCTATCTGGGGGGAGACATCATCACCTCCGTGGACGGCATGAAGACCGATACCTTGGCGGATCTCTACTCGGCCCTGGAAGACAACAAGCCTGGGGAAAAAGTGGCGGTAGAAATCCGGCGCGGAGGAGAAACCATACACGTGGAGCTCACCTTGGCGAACCGGGAAGAAGTGTTAAGTCCCGAAGGAATACGTTAGAACGAGAGTCTGCCCGTTTGACGGTAACTAAGATAAGCGGTATCAGAAAATATCAGGTGATCGAGAAAATGTAAACCCAGGATTTCAGCGGCTGTCTTGAGACGGCGGGTAATTTCGTCATCTTCCGCAGAAGGGGTAAGCTGACCGGAAGGATGGTTGTGGGCAACAATCACCGCACTGGCCCGATCCAGGATAGGGTCGGCAAATACTTCCCGGGGATGAACGATGGTCCGGTTGACTAAACCGATGGTTACGATCCGGACTGCCAGAATCTCATGGGCTCCGTTCAGAGAAAGGCAAATGAACCGTTCCTGTCTGCGGTCCGCATGATGGCGGATAAGGGGGTAAATATCCTGGGGCTGCTTGATCCGGGTTCCTGCGGCGCCCCACCGCCGTCGGCCGAATTCCAGCATGGCCACGATGGAACAGGCCTTGATCTTCCCCATACCCGGGAAGAGGGACAGTTCCTTTACCGGGGGAATGCCTTTCTCCTGATCCAGGTATTCCAGGAGCTCTGTGGCCAGGGTCCTGGTGTGGGTACTCCGCATACCCCCATTGAGGAGAATGGCAAGTAATTCCTGATCCGACATCGCATCAGGCCCGGTGTTCATGAGTTTCTCCCGGAGAGGATCCTCTTGAGGGAGCAAACAAGAATTCGGCCCCTCATCGGCATCCAGGACTTCAATGGGTTCACCCCAATCTAAGTAGTTACGGTTCATACCCTAATAACGGTACGGTGATGGTTTATGCTTTAAGGTTGCCGCAAAAACCGTAGCCCTCAAGGCGGATCCCTTCTTCCCCCTAAGACGCCCCGGCATGAGGGATATCCCGAAGGAGTGAGGGTTCAGCCCCAAAACCTTGTTTATTCATTGCTGTTCTAGGGCTGCCGCCAATGCACGCCGTGGATCCCTTGGGGCATGTAAGGTTTTCGCTGCGGCAATAAACCGGGGAAGATCCCTGCCAGAACCCTCGTAGAGGGCCTTGAAATAATCCCCCCCATCGTAATAGAGGCGGAAGAGTTCCAGATACCCGTTATTCACGGGCAAACGGGAAAAGCCCCGGTATGCATCACTGTGAAACCAGGTTTCATAGGCTGCATCAAAGCGGCTTTGCGCGGCCTGAATAAGGGCTTCCTTCTTTTGCAGCTTTTCCGCCCGCTCTAAAGGGCTGGTATACAAGGCATCCAAATCGGCAATCAAGCCCTGGATAAAGGCGAGGTACCTGGCGCTGTCTTTCTTAGCATCCTCCATACGCCGGTATTCCTCGGAATCACGGCCAAAACGCCTTGCTATGTAGAGTCTCGCTCCTTCACTGCCCACGAATTCCGCCAATTCCTCATTGAACTGAGACTGCCCTTTGAGATACACTGTGGCATGCAGGGTTTCGTGGATGAGCAGGTCCGCCAGCTGGTAGAGGTGATAGGTTTGCATGTAGGAATAGAGGGGGTCTGAAAACCAGCCTAAGGTACTAAAGGCATCGACCCGCCGGATCCACACATCCAAACCCTGTTTCTTGAGCTTCTCCGCTTCCCTACGGGCATCCTCAGGATTAAAAAACCCCTTATAAGGAACCTTGCCCACTACAGGAAACCACCACTCATGCCGGGTAAAGGAATCTGTCGCAGAGGCGGAAACCACCGCTGCCAAATAGTCCCGATCAAGAGCAACGTACCGGGTGTAATTGGCGCTCTCCCTGAGCCCCAGTTCTTGGGTGGCAAAACAGAGGATATCCTGAATATCTTCGACAAAGCGCCGCTTGTTCGCCCGTTCCTCGGGAGCAGCATCTTCCAGCAGGGATTCAAGGGGAACTGCCTTGTGGAGATACCCCAGCAGGGTGAAACCTTGCTTCAAGGTATAGCAGCCGGAAAAAAGCACCATGCCCCCAAGAAATATAAACACCCCTCCGAGTACCGGCAAAAAGAGATCTAAAGAGGGGCATAACCATTTCATTGGAGTAAGTATAGTGAAAAAGAGGGGGTGTGAGTAGGGCAGATAGCGGGCCTGTCTTAGCCGTGGAAGGAACCCAGCCCCTTCTCCCGTTTGAGGGTTTTGAACAATGACTCGGCATAGACCGCGGGGTAGGGATTCACCGCATAGACGGAACAGGAAAGGGGACAACCGTTTCCCCGGAAGATATTCCGGAAAAGGGGCCTACCAACCTGGTCTTCATCTGCCCTCCTTTGAGTGCGGGGGCGTACCCCGCAAATAACCGCTCGGTATAGCCCGGGGCTTCCTGAACCGATGAAGTTTCCCTGGTCATACCGTCTTGAGGCTCCCTTAAGGGTACTATAAGCAACTCAAAGCACAAAGCTACCAAGCTGGAGGGGCAGGGGGTTGGCGTTCTTTGAACCCTTGCAAGGGGATCCTGGTTTATCATCCAAGTCCCCGAAGGCAAAACAGTACCCGCCGGCTCAACCGCAAACATCTATTTTGTTCTTCCATAAAGGGTGCGTGATGTGCCTGAGGGTATGCCGGGTGATAAGGTTGGTTATCCCTTGTTTTGCCTCCTCCGGGGACCATCCTAGGGCCGCAGCCTGGGATAAGACCTGGGCCGCTTCGATAAGGGTATACCTGCGGCGGTGGTTCTTGAAAAATCCGATGAGGCTCCTCTCCTCTCGCAGGGTGTTTAAAGCCCGGCCTGCACATACATCGCAGCAGGCCGAGGGGAGGCCTTGCCTTGCCCCCTCATAGTTGAGGAGCCGGAGCAAAGCCTCACGACGGCATGCGTGGGTATTCCGGGCATAGGAGAGGAGCGGTGAAAGGCGATTCCTGCTTGCCTCAGAGGGCGCCCGTTTAAGGGCTCCCGCATCATCAGGCCCCCAGAGGAGTATCGCCTGAGAAGGGCCTCCGTCCCGCCCGGCCCGGCCTGATTCCTGGAGATAGGCTTCCACCGAAGGCGGGCAATCCCGGTGTATCACCGTGCGTATATCCCCCTTGTCCACCCCCATCCCATAGGCACAGGTGGCAATTAATATCCCTTGAGGATGGGTAAAAAACCAGCCTTCCCCGGCGGTTTTTTCTTCCCGACTTAAACCGGCATGGTAAAACCGAATATCTTGAGCCGCTAATCCCTGGCCGGCCCATGCGTTCCTGAGGTATCTGGCAAGCTGCTGGGTCCCCGGCCTGGAAGAGCAAAATACCAGGGCAGGCTTGGGGTGTTTGATAAGCAGGTCTCGGACTGCCAAATCCCGCAGTATGCACCCCTGGGCGCTATAGTAGATATTGCTCCGGTCCGGATTCCCGATGATCCGGTGGGCCCCAAGGCTGCCGAAAAGGATCTGTTCTATTTTCTCCAGTACCGACGCCGAAGCAGTGGCAGTAAAAGCCGTTACCAAGGGAACCACCGATCCCCGGGCGGCATTGAGGATTTTGGCAATTTCCAGATAACTGGGTCTAAACTGTTCCCCCCATGCACTGATACAATGGGCCTCATCAATCACTACATGGACAATACCCAGTCCTTTTAGGTTTTCCAACACCGAAGCAGTGAGAAGTACCTCCGGATTAGCGATGATGAAGCGGCTTTGCCCGGTATGGAGCCGTTTCCAAAGGGCCTGCCGTTCCTCGGGACTTTGACCTCCCCGCAGGAGAACCGGATCCCATCCCCGTTCGCGCAAGCGCCGTTCTTGGTCGGCCATCAAGGCAAGAATAGGGTAGATTACCAGCGTCGGTCCGGTAAACAGCATGGCCGGAAGCTGGAAACAGAGGGATTTCCCCGCGCCGGTAGGGAGGATGACGATCTGTCTTCCCCGGTTTTCCCGGTCTTCTCCCTCCAAGGCATCCACGCCTTCACGGGAGTCTTGGGTTTTATGGGGGCGAGGAGCGTATGCCGGGTCGGTCCCAGGCCAGCGGATAGGGACCCCCCGAGCTTCCGCTGCTTCCAGGATATTGGACACCACCAGCCGTTGGTAGGGAAACAGATAGGGCACACCGAAGAACTCTTTCGCCGCCCCATTCAGGGGATCCGGCTCTGTCGGGACGTATAGGTTTCGGTCATTTTCTTTTGAAGGGTTTTCCACCATCGGCCTCCTTAACCGGGTACTGTATAAAAGGGCCTCATGCTAGGGATTGCTTCAATACCGGGGCTGTTTTAAAAGGGCAAATGGTGAACTGGTTCCAGGAATATAAAATAGCTATTCCCCCCTCAGTTTAAATAGGTCCTCTTACAGACTTCACCACAAGCTGGGCCATCCATCGACGGGGAGTAATCGGTTCCGGAGAAACGGAATTGTTGAGCGGATGAGCCGGTTTGTGCCGATGAAGCCCCTAAGCGTGATAGGGGGGTAGCGTAATATGAAACGGTGAGATAAACCCATAGAAAATTTCCGGGGGGTCTGGGGGCCTTTCGGCCCCCTATCGGTATACATCGTCCGCCTCCTGCAAAGATCCGGTTCGTTCCGCAGGGAATGCCCCCTATGAAACGGCCCTTCCTTCCACCATCCTACCCATTTCTCTGCGTTTATCCTGGATGAAACCACGGCCCCTTGACATTTTTTATGAGCTATACTAGACTCAACGGGAGTCTTAAAGATTGTTGCTGCCGTGGTTCAGCAGGGCGATCGGTTATGATAGAAAATAATGGTTTAGCAAGTATGTTATGAAAACACGTAATTCCTTGTATTAAGCGAGTATTGTTTCCTCTACAGGGCAGGGCCGATTACTATAGGGAATAACGGAGAAACGTAAAATAAGCGGAGGTTTTCGATGAATGAAGCACAACGGTCATATATTACCCTGGCAATCGGCAGTGCATTAGCCCAGATTGTGGTGGTCTTGGGGTCTGTTCTCCTGCTCAGGGATGGCGGGACCGCTCAAGTCTGGTCCTTGGCTGCCCTGGCCGGGCTTGGCCTGGTTTTTCTTGTCCTGATTACCGCGTTCTTCTTTAAGACGGGAAATATCATGGGGGAAGAATTGCAGAAATCCCAGTGGCAAGACATAAACAAGCATAGTTCCAGCCTGCAAAGCATCGGTGAGCTTGGGTTGAAGGGCTTTGGCGCCTTTGTGCCGGGAGGCGGGCTTTACGGGCTGGTTTTGATTCCTTTGGCTTCAACCCTGGGGATAAGTGATACTCAGAAAGGAGCGGTTTTTCTCTGTCATCTGGCCTTTGCCCTGCTATGGGGGGTCTTTGTTCTTGTCATGAGTGATAAGCAGATAGGCGTATTTCTGGCTACCCAAGGAGTTATCCGCTATCCTTCGGATTTACGGAGACAGGGGCAGGGCCATAAGTTGATTATCGTTCCCGGAGGTATGCTCTTGGGAAGCCTGCTCTTGGGGGTCGGCTGTTTTCTATTGGTTGGCGCCGCGAGCGAAGGGAATAGGGCCCTGCTGCCCAAGAGTTTGATGGTAAGCATCGTCAGCGCTCTTATATTTCTCATAGTGGCCCTGGTGTGTGTTCTGGAACAGAGTAAAGCCACGGTGACCAGCTACGGCTTGATCATCAAAGAGCTTGAGCGGATTACCCTGGAAGAGAAGGATTTGAAACAGCGGATTACCATTAGTTCGGTTGACGAACTGGGGTCTATTGTGGGACTTATCAATTATCTTTGCCATGGTCTTTCCGAGAATATCCAGGCAATCAAATCGTTTCAGGGAAATTTTCTTGAATTGGGAAAAGAACTGCAACGGAATGCCCAGATGTCTGTGGGGGCCTTATCCCGCATTGCTTCCAGTGTCGATACGGTCAAGAATAAAGCCGACGCTCAGGTAAACACCGTGGGAGATTCCACGGAGGCCGTAGAAAAAGTTGCCACTAATATCAAGAGCATGGAGAAGATGATCGATGAGCAGGCGGACAGTATATCCACCGCCTCTTCTTCAATAGAAGAAATGGTAAGTAATATTGCGTCGGTCAGTGCGTCTATCAATGTAATGGCGGATCAGTTTATTGAGCTCATTGCCCTAGCGGAAAAAGGTAAAGGGGCGCAGATCGAGTCTATGAAGAAAATCGAACTTATCGCAGAGCGTTCTGCGGCGTTGTTGGAAGCAAACAAGGTTATCTCCACCATTGCCAGCCAGACCAACCTCCTCGCCATGAACGCCGCGATTGAGGCGGCCCACGCGGGAGATACGGGTAAAGGGTTTGCGGTAGTGGCGGATGAAATACGCAAGCTCGCCGAGACCTCTGCAGGACAGTCAAAGAATATCCGGGAAGAAATTAACCTGGTGCAGCAGGCCATCTCGGAAGTGGTTACTACTTCCAAAGATTCGGAAAGCGCCTTTACCCGGGTTTCAGAGCGGATCGGGAAGACCGATGCCATTGTGCGGGAAGTCAGGCAGGCCATGAACGAACAAAAAGAAGGATCTTCCCAGATCCTTAAGACCTTGCAAGTGGTAAACGAAGTTACCTCGAATGTACGGAAAGGCTCCAAAGAAATGAGTACCAGTAACAACACCATGATTACCACCTTCAGTCTCCTTAGGGATTCTTCCCGGCAGATCCAGCAAAACATTGAACAAATAGCATCGGGGTTTGATGACATCGAAAGCAGTTCAAAAAATGTCTCAGAGGTAGCGGAGAAGACCGTCAAGAACATTCAAGGCATGGAGAATGTGGTGAAACATTTCAAGACCTAATAATTATAAGCGTCCGTTATGGGGGATCCTGGGTAAGTAGTATGGATCATCACGGTAATGCCGAGGTGCCGGTATACGTGGTGTGGTGTTCGGTAAGGGGGAAGAAGCCATAGAATCCCCGGATTCCGGAAACGAGACCGGGGTTTTAAAAGTACCGGTTTTGTGGTTGATACGGATGAGCCGGAGGGAAAAATAACGATGCCCTGAGGCAGACCCTCGAACAGCTCATCCGGTGTCATGGTATGAGAGGTGGGTGTTATGGTTATTAAGGGTTTTTTGGGCGGTACCTATAAGCTGGGGTGAGACCTTGGTATACCGGTGCAGATGCCGCCAGCAGCAGCCTTAAGAATCTGGGAATATAGGCCGCCTTGGCGCAGGTACCATCCAATTTCCATGATGCCCTCAGGGAACCTACCTGTCCTTTTATCTTTGTCTTCCAGGTCTGCATGAAGGGGCCGGGGATATTCTTGAGCGGATGGACATACCATCCAAGGGGGTGGTGATGATAGTATACGGCCCAGAACGTAAGGGCATTGACCTCTGCACTCGAGCAATACCGGCTCATATCCTTTCACTCCCAGAGGTTCTACGAAACAATCAGGCCAGTAATCCTAGCCCGTATAAGGCCCCATGGAAAACCAGGGTAGGGTTTATCCCTCCTACTGCCCGTATGCTCCGGGTGGATGATTTCATCTCAAACCCTAGTGAGATATCCCGGTTGCATCGCCTCTTACCTTAAGGTATCTCTGATGCAAAGCGGAAAATACCAAGACCATAGAGCCAGTTTCAAAACCCGGTTAGGGTGGAAACTTCATTTTCGATGAAACTGGCGTCGGACTTTAGTCCGTATAATCTATAATTAAAGAAGGTTTTTCTATGGATAAGACGGATACTGTTCCTTCTCTGGATACGTCTGATACGGTCGTATCTGGGGAATGTAAGGAGTCGGGGCTACCGGTCATTGAGGGAGTAACCGTGAGCCGCGGTATAAGGATGACCGGGGGTTCCCTGGATACGTATATGGACATCTTGGGAATCTTTTGGGCAGAGAGCAGGGAAAAGCTCGGTGAGTTAAACGCGTGCCTAGATGCAGGGGATATGGGCTTGTATACCTCCTGCGTGCATGCGGTGAAGAGCACCGCGGCTACCATTGGGGCGGAAGCCCTATCTGAACAGGCAAAGGCGCTGGAAGTCGCGGGGAGAGCTAAGGATCGTACCTATATTGAGCAATACCACGGCCCTTTCGTGGAAGACTTTACCAAAGTGCTGGAAAATATCAATCATGCCGTACAAGCCTATGCATCTCAGCAAAAATCTCTGCGGGGTCGGGGAGAGGATGCCCGGGAAGCTGCTGCGGCTAGGCTCGTATTACAGCATGAACTGGAGGAATTGAAAGCCGCCCTGGATATGATGGATGTGGGAAAGGCAGACGAACATATGGGCAGACTGCAAAAGGGAAATTGGGGTGAACCGGTAAACCGCGGTATTGCTGAGATAGGCCGGCATATGCTGTTATTCGATTATGATGAAGCCATTGCTTCCATTGAAACCCTCTTATCTGATGAACGGTGCTGATCCACGGGGCTTGTATCCTTATTACGTACTGTAAGGGAAAAGACGGACTTGATGCCCTTTTTTCGGAAGCTCCCTGCATCGGACCCGAGACCGCCGTAACCGTGGTTTGGAAAAAATGCTTTTTTTTGTTTTTTCGTGCATAATCTCTTAGGAGGAGTATCGAGGTATGGGAAGGGAACGCAAAAAAATCATGCTGGTAGATGATAACATCACCAATTTGATGGCGGGAAAAACCGCCTTAATCGACAAATACGATGTGTTTACCCTTCCTTCAGGGGAAAAACTGTTTAGGCTGCTTGAAAAGGTAATCCCCGATATGATTCTCCTGGATGTGGAGATGCCGGAGATGAACGGTTATGAGGTGATCCAGATCCTCAAGAAACAGGAAAAACTTGCCCGGATTCCGGTTATTTTTTTGACTGCCCGAGGCGACGACGGCAGTGAGCTGCAGGGCTTGTCCCTGGGGGCCATTGATTATATCACCAAGCCCTTTGCTCCTTCGCTTTTAGTAAAACGTATCGAGGTCCACCTGTTGGTGGAATCCCAAAGAAAGGAACTGGAAGCATACAATACCAACCTCCAGCAGATGGTAAGAGCCAAGACTCAGGAAGTGGTGGGCTTGCAAAACGCCGTGCTCCAGACCGTGGCGGAGTTGGTTGAATCCCGGGATTCGATTACCGGCGGCCATATTGAACGGACCCGGGCGTATCTCAAGATTTTGATCCGGGCCATGAAACAGCATGGGGTGTATCAGGATGAAATCAATTCCTGGGATGAGGACATTTTTTTGCAGTCTTCCCAGCTCCATGATGTGGGCAAGATCGCCATTAAAGACAGTATCCTCTTTAAGCAGGGAAAACTCACCGATGAAGAGTTTGCAGAGATGAAAAAACACACCACCTTTGGGGTCCAGGTTATTGAAAAGATAGGGGAGAGTACCTCGGAAAAGGCTTTTCTTGAGCATGCCAAGATCCTCGCGGGAACCCATCATGAGAAATGGGATGGTTCCGGCTATCCCCAGGGGCTTAAGGGGACGGCCATTCCCCTGCAGGGACGACTCATGGCGATTGTAGATGTGTACGATGCGCTGCTTTCGGTACGGCCCTATAAAAAAGCCTTGCCTCAGCAGGAAGCGGTACAGATCATTGAGCATAAGAGCGTAGGGCATTTTGATCCGGCCATTGTAGCGGTCTTTCGTGCTGCGGTCCCTGAGTTTGCCGGGATTGTATGCCAAGCGCCGAGG
>JAITRH010000185.1 GCA_031288495.1 Treponema sp.
GCCCCGGCCCGTTCAAGCCCCAATCGGCGACATTCCCGGTATACCTCCCGATTAGTCGTGAGGGTTACCATACGGTCCGCCATATCTTCAGGCTTGTAGGGATCAAAATACAGGGCCGCGTGTTCTGCTGTTTCGGGTAAAGAGCCTGCCCGGGCGCAGGCAACCGGCACTCCTGAGGCCATAGCCTCCAGCGCCCCCATCCCAAAGCCCTCGTACATCGAAGGGATCACCACTATATCCGCCCCAGCATACAACTCAGGGATATGCTTGGGAGGGAAGTGGCCGGTGAAAAAAATATCGTGCCTGAACGGGGAGGCCGCGGCAGCGGCTTTTATCTGTTCCGCTCCGGACTGGTCCCCTCCCGCAAGGACAAGCCGGTGAGGATACTTGGTTCGTTCTTTAAAAATACCAAAGGCATTAATCAGCCTGACATGATTCTTCAAGGGATGCTCAAGCCGGGAGGCGTAGAGCACATAAGGCCGGCGAAAACTAAAAGGCTGGATAAGCACCACACTTTCCTCGTTTCGAGGTCGAGGATAAAACGCGGTATGGTCAATCCCGTTGGGTACCACCTCGATAAGGGGTTCTCTGACTTTGGCCAGTTCTATTAACTGCTGCTTTACCCAATTACTCACTGCAATGACCCGATCGAGCCCTCTGAGGGTATTGGGAAGAACCCGCCGGATAAGCCCTACCCAGGCTTTACTGGTTTTCTCGGAACTCCCATAGGCGGCCATATCGTGGACCACCCCAACCATAGGGCAGGGAGACCTATAAGGAAGCTGTTTATGGGCTGCGGGAAAAAAACAGGCATCATAAGTCCGATTCCGGGCAAATTGGGGATACTTCAAGAGATGCCACAGCGTCGGGGCGAATCTACCGCCTATCGGGTACCGGGGGATAAATTCCAGATCCGGAGCAACTTCCCTATAGACAAACTGATCTTCTTCCCAACCGAATAATTCATAAAGCGCTCCAGAAGGGGGTATTCGTTTTAATATGTGCATTACATAAACACCGACTCCCGATTTACCGCCTTCACAGGCGAAGGTATCGATACCTATCTTCATCTTCTCCCTCCGGACTTATACCACACCAACCAGATGAGCATACCAGGAGAGGAAGAAGATAACAAGGTACAGGGCAAATACCGCCAAGGCCCATACAGCCATCCCACGCCCTTTCTTTAGGCTCACCTGCTTCCTGCCTCGTTCATAGGGGCAGGAACCGCATAAAAGTCCGCTGGTTTCTTTAGGATATATCTCGGAGTCCCAAGGCAACAAATTAATTTTTTTGCAGGATACCCGTATAGCAATTCGTATTTGCTTACAGGATACGGAATGAGCTAAAGCGGAAAAAACAAACGGCAATTGCTAATTTCTTACGGGGTTTGGTGTTTACCGTATAGCATTAACCAATTCTATACGTTTATTCTGATTTTTTTGTTTGCCCTATTGACATTTTTCATCGTTACTAATATATCATATATATACTTGCCGCTGTAGCTCAGTTGGTAGAGCAAAGGACTGAAAATCCTTGTGTCAAGAGTTCGATTCTCTTTGGCGGCAGTATACAGGGACAGCGGAAGCTGTCCTTTTTCAGTTAAAGGGGGCGCCGAAACTGAGTAGGGGCCGTTATCCCCAGGGTATAGGGGCTTAGATTACCGAGGCAACGCGAGGACTTGACTCCCCCGGTTGTACTCAGTATACTGATAAACGTTATTGAAAGGCCGGAGGCTTATATTCCTTTAGCCTCAGGCTATAAAACATGGAGAGATGCGAGAGCGGTTGAATCGGGCGGTCTCGAAAACCGTTGAACCCCTTAGGGTTCCGAGGGTTCGAATCCCTCTCTCTCCGGCCACCTATAGGAGAGATGACCGAGCGGTCGAAGGTGCACGATTGGAAGTCGTGTGTACCCGGAAGGGTACCGAGGGTTCAAATCCCTCTCTCTCCGTAATCGGGGAAGCGCAAAACCCGGGAGGGTCTCCTTAATAAGCCGCCCCTTCAAGGGGAGCTTAAGGGTAGCGCGCTTTAAGGTTCCCCGCTAGGGCTAACAACTGTTCCTTGGTATTAAGCGCGGGATCTTCCACCACCGCTTCCAGAAGGGCGGAGAGGATTATGCCCATAGGGGGGCCTGGTTTGATCCCCAAGGCGATAAGGTCCTTTCCTGAAACCGATAAATCTTTGAGGGACAGGGCCTGGCTTTTAGCTAATACCTCATCAACCCGGGTAATTAAAGGAAGAAGAAAATCCCCGGGAAGTTCCTGCCCCGTAGTCGCGTATGCATCGGCCCTTCTCAGGTGATACAGATGGTCCAAGTGTTCTTCCCCCACCCGGATGATGAAGCGCCGGACCGCGCCGTCACTCCAGTGTGGTTCATAATGAAACATGTGTTCCCGAATCAAATGCACTATCCCCTCAATGACCCCATTGGGGTAGCGGAGGCGGGTCAACAGGTCCCGGCTGAGCGCAGCCGAGACCTGCTCATGCTGGTAAAAGGTCCAGACTCCGGCGGCGTCTCGGTTCCGGGTGAGGGGTTTTCCGATATCATGGAGAAGCGCCGCAATCCGAACCAGCCCCGGAGCCTGGTCCCGGGCTGCAGCATCACAAGCCAAAAGGGAATGATCCAGCACATCAAACCGATGGAACCCCTTCTGCGCAATGTTCCGGCAACAGGCCAGTTCCGGAAGGAGGAGTTCCAGCAGTCCGGTCTTTTCCATGAGCCGAAAAGCCCGGGAAGGTTGGGGAGCGGCAAGGATTTTATCCAGTTCATCCCGGATCCGTTCAGGAGAGACTTTTTCAGTGGTGCTTAGGGCCTGGGGAATGGCGTCCAGAGTGGCCGCTTCCACCTCGAATCCCATCTGAGCGGCAAACCGAACCGCCCGTAAGGGTCGAAGCCCGTCCTCGGCAAACCGTTCTTGAGGATTTCCCACGGCGCGGATAATTTTATCCTTTATGTCGGCAACGCCATGAAAGGGATCCACCAGAGGCCCCCTGGGGAGGGGGAGGGCTATGGCGTTCATGGTGAAATCCCGGCGGGATAAATCTTCCTCAATCCGGGCTGCATAGGTAACCTGATCCGGCCGGCGGCCGTCATGGTAGCCTGATTCGGTACGATAGGTAGTTACCTCCAGGGAACGGCCTTTGAAATGCACCGTAACGGTCCCGTGTTTGATACCCGTAGGGATAACCCGGGGGAACAAGGCGATCACTTCCTGGGGCAGCGCGTCGGTGGCCAGGTCCCAGTCCTGGGCCTTGCGGCCTCGGAGGAGATCCCGGACCGCCCCTCCTACGAGAAACACCTGTTTTCCGTGGCGGATAAATATGCCGGCGATTTCTTGCAATACCGGGGAAATAGCGAACGTGCTCATCAAGGTCCACTATACTATAGTAAGACCACACGAGAAAAGGGAGGCCATGGTGCGGGGTATGGCGTTTATAGGGGGAACCGGTCCAGGACCTGAGCAGTGCCGGGCCCTGGCAAAGAAAGCGGATATCCTGGTTGCTGCGGATTCCGGGCTTATCCTGGCAGAGCAGGCCGGGGTGAGGCCGGATTGGATTGTAGGAGACATGGACTCTTTGGATGATCCGCTGCGGCTTGAAGGGTATCCCCCGGAGCGGATTCTGCGTTATCCCCAGGATAAGGATTTTACCGATACCGAATTGGCCCTGAGCCTCCTCCGGGAAAAGGGCTGCGATGAGACCTGGCTCATTGGCGGCGGCAGCGGAAGACTGGATCATCTCTTGGCCATCCGGGCGCTGTTTGAACGGAAGCCCCGTCCTCAACGCTGGTTTACCGGCGGGGAGGATATATACTGCCTCAATTCTCAGGAGCAGCTCACCCTGAACCTCCAGCCGGGAAGGGTCCTTTCGATTTTTCCCCTGGGTTCAGGCCCCTGGGAAACGGGGAGCCGGGGCCTCAAGTGGCCGCTGGATGGCCTGCCTTGGGATCGGGGTTTTTTTGGACTGGGTAATGTGTTTTTGGAAGCCCGGGCGTCTCTATGGGCAGAAAAAGGACGCTTTTTGGTGATCCTTCCCCGTCTATAAGCCTTCATGTAAGGGTCCCCTGAGGGCAACCGGGCAGGAGGCGTCCCAGGAGCAACAGGTTAAGGGAATAAGATCCCAAAAGGGGCCAGATTACGGGGATTAACGCGGATGAACGGGATTTTTCGTGCCCAACCCCTTTTAATCAGGGCCGGGCTTTAGCCCGCAAGCGGTGTACTCAGGGGACACATAAGTGCTTCACCGGTTGACCGCGGGAGGCGCCCCCTTGAGGGGACAGGTTTGCCGCCCTTGCCGGATGGTCTGGGCCCGCACTTCCAGGGCGGCGCAGCGCCGAATCGCCTCAAGGCGAGGGGTTTCCCATCGGGCATTGAGAAAGACTCGGGGGCTCGGGTATAGGCGCTGAGGTCTTTAATAAAGAAGTTCTTTCCTTTTATAAGCAACCGTGCCCTGGGGACAAGATACTCCCCAAACCCTAAACGCGCCCCGCGGCATCCCGGGATTATCGCTTCATAAGCCCCCATATCCCGCCGCCGCACCCCAGTAATCCCGCTCTGAACGTTGGTTTCTCAGGTCCGGACCCGGGTTTCCGAACCCCGGTAATGTGGTGGGTCAGGTTTAGCTCAAACCAGGGGGAGCCTCAGAAAAAGGAGGTCCGGAACCCAGGTCCGGCGGTCTCCCCAGTACCCTTGAGGTGAATTCCACACCATGGTGATGAGGGTTTTACACCCAGGTTAAGGAAACCTCACTACGGCCTGCTTGAATAGCGGCCAGGGCTTGGCTTCAAACCGGAACCCTGGGGCTAGCTTATCCAGAATCTGGAAGCTAGCCCACCCAGACCTCTGGGGCTAGTAGCCCCCGGCCTCTTGGGGCTAGTAGGCCCAGACCCCCTGGAGAATAAAAGAACTGATAGACACGATGTTGCCACTATTAAACGAAGGGCAGCGTCGGCGTTTTCGTGCTAAACAAGCGCTTATACTCGGCTAGGGCGGATACCAAAAACAGCCCATTACAACCGGCATAAAAGAACGAAATGAAGCGGCAGACCATTTCACCGACACGAAAAGGAACAGAAGAGCGGGTGGCGGCAGGGAGCATTATCCTGAAATTATACAAACCATAACCGAATGAATAGAAGGATATAGAGGCTTTCCCAAAACTACTAACCGAGTTTGAGGAAAGCCTCTATACAAAAGGGAATCCTGAAAATTCTTTGCTCCGGATGAGGAAAAGCAGCGGCCGGGGATACAAGAAAATCCCCGCGGATGGCAATACCCAGGTATTTCGGAGGACCTTAGTGCGCTTGGCTGCGCGGCTGTATTGAAACCAACAGGCTGCTATGCCTAAACTATTTCCGGCGGTGCAGGTCTATCCCCCGCTTTGCTTTTATTACCTATAAACCCTAAAAGCCCGGATCATTCCTCCCTCGAGGAATGGCCCGTAGCTTTAAGAAACATCCTTCAGGGTCAAAAGGCCCCTCATGGGAGGGAGCGGACCAGGAGCCCGATCCTCCCGTACGCTATAACTTTCCTAGAACCATTACTCTTCCACCCCGCCGAGAACCCTAATCCGTCCGTCGGTTTCAGGAGAAATGATACCCGCCGCCTGCAATGCTTCGAGGACCACCCACGAATCTATCAGGGAGGTATTAAAGGGTTCTTGGGCCTTACCGAGGATATTATACCCGTCTCCACCGTCCAGGAGGTAACTGTTGGTGCAGAACCGGTACACCTTATCGGGATCCACCGGTTCCCCGTGAATGGTCAAGTCCTTGAGGATACCGGTACTTTGGGTATAGTCAATGGTGTACCGTACTTCCTGGGATACCTGAGCCCAGCCCCCATTTCCCTGGGGTATGGAAGCGATGAACGTGAACAAATCAATGATTTCAGACCCCTTGAGGGAGACGATGTAGAGGTAATTTTCAAAGGGAAGGACCGTAAGGACTTGCTCCCGGGTGATGAGGCCCGCGGGAATGCCCGCCCGAATATTGCCCCCATTAATGAAGGCAAAGTCTAGGGTTTGGTTGTAGGCCGTTTGGAAATACCAGACTATGCCGTCACAGATGGCGTCTCCCAAGGGGGATTCCTGCTTCCGGGGCAAACGGTTACCTATCACGAACTCATCCGTCGCTTCCCCCACTACCTCTTTGAAGCTCTCGTCAGCCTTGGTCAAGTAAGGGTCTAGCATATCGGTTATTTCTCGATCCTGGGCAATTTCCATGGGCATCCAGAAAAAATCCACCAGTTTCCCCTGCTCCACAGACAATTTCCCCTGACCTATATATTTTCCCCATTCATGGGCGCTGACGATGTAGGTATCATCCACCTTGAAGGGCTCCTCAAAGAAGGAATGGGAATGACCGTCCACGATGATATCAATGCCGGGGACTGCGGCGGCCAATTCGGGCGACGTAATATGATCCGGCGTTTCTTTCACGTCTCCGATGTGGGTGATACCGATAACCAGGTCAACCTGCTCTTGATTCCTCAAAATATCCACCATTTCCCGGGCGGCATCGATCTCGTTGATGAAGTGGAGGCTCGGATCCGGGCTCGCAATTACCGTGCTCCGCAGGGTAGTAATACCGAACAGTCCTACGGTAAACCCGTCGTACTGTTTTACCACATAGGGAACCCCCAGATAGGCGCCGTCCGGGGTCTTGATATTAGAGGTTATAACCGGAAACTTAACCAATTCCCCCTGACGCTGCAACTGCTCCAGGTCCTTATCAAATTCATGATTTCCCAGAATCGCGGCATCATACCCCATGAGGTTATACGCCAGGATATCCGGCTCCGCCGCAAACATATTGGAAAGGGCGCTTCCCGTATTGATATCCCCTGCATCCACCAGCAACACCTGGGGATTAAAAGCCTTGATAGCTTTAATATACGCGGATCGCCAGGCAAGTCCCCCTCGGCCATTGTTGGGAACTATCGCACCATGATGGTCATTGGTATGAAGCAGAATGAGGTCATACCGCTTCGGTTGTTTCGACTGGGTAGCCTGTGCCGACTGGGTCCCTTGAGGGGCTGGGGTCTCTTGGCTTGGCTTGGCCGGCTGCGCCTGGGCGGTTTGGGTACGGGCAAAGACCTCCCGCTGCCTTGTTCGTATCATGTTGGAAAGTTCAGTTTCCGATACGGGTCTTGCAAAAAGCGGCAAATTCATGAAGGATACTAAAAAAGCCACCAATAGCAAGGGATACTTACGATTCATGTTGACGTCCTCCGAAAAATGGATATAATACAACTATAAAGTAGTATGTATAAAGTATATGAAGAAATAATCTATTTGTCGAGATGCTTTTATACAAGTAGGGAAATTTTAGCGGTTCTCAGATGGTGCCTATCCAAGTAGCGGGAAAGTATACGAGGGTTGTATGACTGGAGCTCTATATGATTGAGGAAAAAATGGCGAGAAAAAGTTTTCTCCGCCTTTCTTTAGGATTCCAGTATCAACAGGATATACCAAAAGAGGCTGATGCGGCTGCCCGGATCCGGGCGTTTTCGATAAAAAAGAGTTTATTGTATCGGGCAAGCCAAATGAAAGAATATGTTTTACCTCCCCGTACCATTGATTTTTCCCATTCTGAGGAACCTATTAAAGCCCATGGTATTGATGCTAAAGATGCCCAAGAAATACATGCCCAGATTGAGGCCCTGAGCCGGAAGAACCGTATCACCCTCAGTTCCCAGGAGCTTAAAATAACTCCCACCAAGAATGGGGTGGTATTTCCTCTCGTGGTTAATAGTTTTATGTGGGGAATAACAGCCGGTGTCTTGCTACTTATCGGCCAGACCGGTATCGGGGATAGGGTGCAATCGACTTATGAAGGGGGATTCTCTTCGGTAGAAGGTCAGCTTATCCAGCAAATACGGCAGGATTCGGAGGTACGCCTTTCCGAAAAGGAACAGGAAATAGAAGCAATACGAACACAATTGACTTCCCTTAAAACAGAGGAACTGAGGGAGGCCAATAAGTTTGAAGCGTTGCATAAGCAGCGGGAACAAGAACTCCAAACCCGCTTAGAACAGGATCTGGGAGATGAACGGAAACGGCTTATCACCACCGGGATTGGCGCGGAAAATATGGAAGCATTATTGGCCGCCTATGAGCAGGAACGGTTTGCCTATTACCGGACAGAATTAGATGCATACGAGGCCCAGCTTGAAGCGGAACGGGAAGCGGCCCGGGTGAATTACCAGCAGCTTCAGGATAAGTATCAGCAAGATTTAAGGGCCCTTAATGAGGAACGCCGGAGCATTCAGGAGCAATTAGTCCAAAATGAAAGTCAGGCTCGTCTCAGTAAGGAAGCCGGTGGGGCTGTGAAGGCTGCCCCAAGCCTTGAAGGGAACGCCGCTTTAGAAGAAGCCAGGACCAAACTGGTCGTATTTCAGGAACAGCAACAGCAAGCCCTGCTGAGAGATAATCGCATTATCGGGATGTATTCTGCCATACAGACCCGTTTGGAACAAGAACAGTACCGAGAGGCCCTGGTACAAGCGGAATCTTTGATTCGGTACCTTGAGGAAACTCCCCAAGAGGGTATTCCTATACAACGGCGTAGCTTAGATATCTATTTAGCCGGTGCTTTAGCCAGGATAGCCAGAACCGAACTTACGAGAGCAGGAGGCCCGCAAATCACCGATTTGGAAACTCAGATTGGCCTCCTCTCAGCGGATAATGCCCGTCTTACCCAGGTATCGCAGGAATTATCCCAGGCCCTGGCAGAGCAAGAGCGGACCAGGATGGCCGAGAGAGCGGATCTAGACACCCGGATTACCCGCATCTCGGC